>VSNH01000082.1 GCA_009774215.1 Lachnospiraceae bacterium | reverse complement strand
ATCTCGCTCAAGGGAATGTCGTCGGCGCCACCCTGACGTACACGGGAAAGGCGCTTGGGCCGAAACCGGCCGATATACAGGTGACGTTAAGCGGCATGGTTTTATCCCCGGATGATTTCACGGTTGTAGGATATTCCAACAATATTAATAAGGGAACCGCAAAGCTGACCATTCAGGGAAAAGGTAATTACGGCGGTACGAAGACGGTGACTTTTAAGATTAAGGGAAAGAGCCTGCTCAGTCAAATATTAGGGTAATTATCGTAAAATACTTGCATAATTTTCATAATTGAGTAAAATAGAAGTATATGCGATAATATTATGTCAATGCCAATATGGGTATCTGATAACCAGATATAGTAGGAGATGAAGGAGCGATCCCTATATGGCGGGGTTTGAAGTAGCAGGGAGAAGACTGAGGACGGAGGCGGATTACAAGGCTGCTCTCCGCGATCAGAAACTGATTCAGCAGATCCGCTCCCAGGTTGATATGGAGCAGCCGGGAGCGGTCATTACCTTATATTCCGATATGCAGGCAGGAAAGTATCGTTTCGAGACGGTGGTCGGGAACGACTTTGACGATGAAATCTACGAGCTTGCGGAGAAGTACAAAAGTCAGGGCTACAATAAAGACAGCCGGGTTTCTGCCCGGAAGAAGCGGGAAAAGAAGCCGAAACAGAAGAAGCAGAAGGATGTAAAGCAGCAGAAGGCGAAGCAGGTCTCTTTGGAAGATTATGATGCTGACATGCAGAAAGAAATTTTGGCGCAGATCAAGAAGCGCGACAGACGCCGCAGGCTTCTGGTTATTCTGTGCAGTGTCGTGGCTGTGGGGTGCTTTGGCTATTTTGGCGTATATTCGTTTTTTGTCGAGAGAAACGAGATGGATTACGAGAGTCTTTCCCGGCTGAAAGGTAACAGCGCATTGACGGGAAGCCTTTTCCACGGCGTGACCATACACTATACGGAAGAGGAAGAGGTCGAGCTGGAGGTGTTGGAAGAGTACCAGACCCTCTATAATAAAAACAAAAAGCTAATCGGATGGCTGAAAATTGACGATACTATTATAGATTATCCTGTGATGCAGACTGTCAATAACGAATATTATCTGGATCACAACTTTAATCAGGAGTATGACAAGAACGGAAGCCTGTTTCTCGATAAAGACTGCGACGTGGTGCGAAGAAACACCAATCTGATCATATACGGACATCATATGAAGTCCGGCAAGATGTTCGGAAGTCTGAACAGCTACAGCAATGAAGAATATGGGAAGAAACATGCACTGATCCAGTTTGATACGATATATGAGAAGGGCACCTATGAAGTGATGTATGTGTTCCGCTCCAGAATCTACAATGAGGACGAAGTGGTGTTTAAGTATTATCAGTTTTTGGACGTTGCCTCGGAGGCGGAATTTAATTCCAATATGCAGGAGATGGCGGCGTTGTCTCTGTATGACACGGGCGTGACGGCGAGATACGGCGACGAGCTTTTGACCCTGTCCACCTGCGACAGCTCCGAGGCGGACGGCCGGTTTGTGGTGGTAGCGAAGAGAGTCAGTTGACATACAAAAGACTGATTGACATAAATTAGAATGTGTAAGGGAATGAGGAGATACACCATGGCGAAAAAAACAGCAGCGAGAAAGCCTAAGAGAAGATTAAGGAAGACGGCCAGACGAAGTCTGGCGGCGGTACTGATGGTCACTTCTATTGCGGTGGCCGCTATTCCCGCGCCGGAAAACCTGGCTGATAATCCGGGGGCAAGAGCAGGAGAAGAAGTGGAGTCGCCGGTGGCGTATGTGGATGCGGAAGAGGCCGGATTATTAGGCACTCCTCCCAAAAATGACTATGTTTTGCCATATACAGGACCTGCGATTCCGGGTCATGATATAACCACCAAAGCGGAATTGGAGACATATGTTATTGCTCCGGCTGTTGAGAATGGCGATATTGTGGCTACGGAGATTGCAACGTATCGAGGGTCAGAACTATACCTCACGTGGCAGTTTATTTATAAGCCTGTTGGCAACAAAAACGGGCAGGTACTTAACTATAATGATGAGTTTCCTGTCGACTTGGTGGATCTGGGTCTACAGCCAAATAAGTCTTATTTTTCAGTTTATCAGAAAGCCTATGATAAGTATTTCGAGAAGCCGGAAGATCTTAATCAGGGCAGTGACCCGCAGATGCAACTGGATAATATGGATAATCTTCGAAGAACTGCGGATGCTTCTGCGCCGGATGGATATGTTTATGCAGATTTTTATCCCACGGTTCCTGTAGTTTTTACATTTAGGGACTATGACAGCCTGTCAGATGCGGTAACGCTGGCTGAAAAGTATCAAAAATATTTTGAGGCTTATTTTCCGGCGGATTATACGAGAATGAAGGCCAGTGTCAAGGCGTTTTGGGATGAACATGACAAACTTGCTGCCAGCGATAAGCAGGAGGATAGAGATAAAGCCAAGGATATGGTTGCTGAGGGTGATCCTCTCGGCGTTCAGCCTGCGCCGTTGTCGAGAGCGCCTTCCGATCTGGACAGGGAAAGAAGGATAACTTTTTTCTGTGAACATAACCGGGTTTTAAAAGGGACGGGTTATACATTGGAACTTGCGGCGGACGCAAGGCTTGATGCAGAACCGGAGACAAATGTGTATGTAGCACATGGCGGCAGTGCGGAGGGGCTTCTTGATTATAAAGACGACGGAAACGGTTATTTGGTAGAGAGGGAAGCCGTTACGCTTACAGCTATTTGCTACAGAGCTTTTGCAGGGGTACATAATGTCAAGCAGATCAAGATTGATGAGAATGTGCGCACGATAGAGCAGAGTGCGTTTGAAGGCGCGCGTATCAGCAGTGTCAGCATCGGTAACGCTGAGAGGATTGGAGACAGGGCATTTTATAACTGTATTGATTTGAAGGAAGTCAAATTTACAGATACGGCTCCGACAGGTGAGATTGGTGTAGAAGCTTTTTATGGTTCCGGAATCAATACGAAGCTTTCCCTTCCGTCTGTTCTTACCAAAATTGAACATGGAGCATTTGCAAACTGCCCGGATTTAAGTGAGGTTCAATTCAGGGATACCGGTTTACCATGCAGAGTAGGCGACTATGCGTTTTATGGGAACAAAAGATTAACCAACGTGGATTTTGGCCGGATTCGCGTTGAAAAGATTGGAAAATGTGCCTTTGCTATCGAAGCGCCGAGCGGCGATTCCATGACGAAATTTTATTTTCCGGGAGAAAGCTTAGGGGACATGGACGATTATGTTCTTGCAAACCGCCGGGGGCTTGTAGAGGTTTATATTGAAAATTACACGAGAAAAGTGCCAGTACATACCTTTTATAATTGTTTCGGATTGAATAAGGTGGAATTTTCCGACAAGTGCGGGGCAGCCAGCTTTGATAAAGAACTGTTTAAGGATGTGACGGAAAGCAGCTTCTGTGTGTACGGGCCGGAACTTTACGCTGGCAGTCCGGCATTCCCAAGAACAAGCACGTGGGATGCGGTGCGTACCGATGGCAAGGGTATTCCCTATGTCTATATCAAAGACGGCAAGAAGCATTACGAGATGGCGCTTGAGAGCGACGGCACGAGATACCGCTATTCCGCAAGCGAGGACGGCACTTTGATTTCCTGTGCGCTGATTACCAGAGATCCCGGAATGGTGGATCTGGTGATCCCCGAGATGATCGGCGACATTAAAATAAAGAAAATCGGGGCAGGCTGTTTTGACGATAAAGATCTGCGTGCCGTGATCAGGAGCATTACCATAAAGAATAATTCCGTGTCCGAGATCGGCGACGGTGTGTTCCGTGATCTGAAAAAGTTAAAGAAAGTGCGGATCGGCGATTCTGTGACGAGTATCGGTGCGAACGCTTTTGCCGGATGCTCAAGCCTGTATGACGTTTACTTTACCAAGCCTGCCGCGGGACATTCGGCATTAAAGATTGGAACGGATGCCTTTGTCACCACAGGCGACCATCTGACTTTCCACGGGGATATTGTGAAGGGATATGCGCCTTTCGAATGGGCTACGGATCAGAACAATGTGCTCAGAGACCCGGATCGCCCGAACTATCCGCCGGTGAATATCTGTTACCAGAGCCTCTGGGACAGCGAGCAGGGGGCGCGTCTGACAGTGATGCCTGATAAGTCAACCGGTGAGGTGACGCTGCTGGATTACCCGAAGTTCCAGGATCTGGAAAATCTGACCAGAGACGATGAGCTGCAGGATTTCTGCCGCGATATGGAGGAGTACTATTATTATACGGTTTACAATACGGACAGCGTGGAAGTCAATACGCTGCGGCATGAGTATGCGGTGATTTTTGACGCATACCGTACAGGAGCTCAGAATGTTACGCTTGACGGACGGGTGATTCCGGAGGCGGATTTCGAGAAGGAACTGGATCTTCGATATGGTCCGTGGATCAATCCGGTTTACTGTGACGGCACATGGCTGGAGTACAGGAGCGGACAGAACGATACGGCGGAAGGTAAACTGACGGATTTCCTGTTCAAGCCTCTTGTTGTGCAGGCAATTGAAAATCCAGAGCCTTACTTTGAAGCTTATCCCTATAATTTCATGGATAACTATGAGAATTATCTGAACATGGGGACTGCAGAGTACGGTGCGCTTCCGGAATATAAACAGGTGCCGGAAAAAGTATGGGGCTTCATCCATGCGACGCAGGATATCTATGTGCCCGCAGGCGTAGATTCCATAGATGTGATCTCCTATATGGAGAACAACCGTGACAATTATAACAAATATATTAAAGATCGTCCGGCAGACACCATGTATACCACAACGCTGGGCGGGGCGGTTCCCGGATTGTTCAGCGGCTATTATAAGGATTATGAAGAGGATGATGACGAGCGGGAGAATGCCGTAAAGGGCAACGATACGATACAGAGCGTTATTTTGACGGATATTAAGTCCATTCCCGACTATGCCTTTGACGACTGTGAGCAGTTGACAAGAGTGGAGATGCCTGCGGCGACGAAGGTTGGCAAGCTGCCGTTCCGCAACTGCGAGAATCTGATCAATCTGGTTGGCAGCGCGGATTATCCCGCGGAGAGAGGCATTCTCTACGAGAAACATAGGGATGCGGACGGAAACGACAGATACCGGATCATTGAGTGTCTGCTTGCCAGAGGAAGGAGCGGTGTCGGCGAAGAGTTGTCAGTCTCTACGATATCCTCAGCAACCGACAGTCTGATTCCGTTCCTGTGCGAAACCTGTGAGACGGATAAAGACGGCAGCAATGCTCTTCCGGCTATTGCAGAGGGAGCCTTTGAGGGATGTAAGTATATCTCCATTGTGAATCTCACCGATGCGGCAGGATTAAAGACCATACCGGAAAATGCCTTTAAGGACTGCGAAAGAATCGGACAGATGATTCTGCCGGGTTCCGTGAATAAGATTGCGGACAATGCATTTACCCGCACGGCGACGACGGGCACGACCCATGCGAATGTGACTATTTACGGCCGAGAGGTGGATATTGCGGATACGGCGTTCACACCGAGAAGCGATTTCACGATTTACTCTTATGAAGATTCTGCGGCGAAGCGGTACGCGGACAGATATCAGATTGATTTCAAGCCGCTTAACGCATGCAGGGTATGGTTCTACGATTACGACGGTACGCCTCTTGGCAATGCGATTACAGTGGATAAGGGAACCAGAGTGACCGATCTGCCTGCGGAGGCACAGAAAGTTACAGAGGCAAACCACAGGCCCGGATATAACTTTGACAAGTGGTTGAGTGATGAAGGCAAGACGTTGGATGATCCGATTGAGAACGATATGACAGTCTTTGTGGCTCAATATACGAGCGACGGTTCGCTGGTGGACGGCAAGTGCAGTGTACAGTTCGTACACGGCCGCACCGGTCAGGTGTTCAGCGGAAGAGGAGCGGACGATAACGACAGATATCTGATTGTGCCCGGAACCAGCTTTGCGGATCCTTTGAACGGCGGACTGCCGACACCGGTACCTTCACCGAATCCGACTGAGGACGGATATACCTTCCTGAATGAGTTTAGGACGGATGCGGGCGAGGTATGGACACCGGAGACGATTATTACCCGGAACACGACGGTGCTTGCGCTCTTCGGACAGAACGGCAGCAACGGAAATATCAGCGGCGGCACGACCAGCGGTGGCACGACCAGCGGCGGTTCCGGAAATACCAGCAGAAATACGACGACCAGCAGGAACAGCGGCGGAAGCAGCAGCAGTAAAAAGAGCAGCAGCACAAGCAGCAGCTCTACTTCCAGCAGTTCCACGAGCGCTACATCCACCACCTCAAGCGGTGTGGGACAGTACACGGTATTCGTGGAAGGCGGAAGCGGATCCGGCAGCTATGCGCCCGGTACGGTGGTTATTATCTCTTGCTATATGCCTGCGGACGGTATGCGGTTTGAAAAGTGGACGACAGAGTCGAACGGGGTGGCGCTTGCCAGCACGACGATGACGACGACGACCTTTACGATGCCGGCCAACAATGTGACGGTCAAGGCGAACTATGTGGAGGCTCCGGCGGCTCCTACGGTAGCGGTGAATACCGGCGGCGGTGGCGGCGGAACCGGGAATACCGGCAACAACACAGGCACGACAGGCGGCAACGGCAGTACCAGAGTGGATATAGAGAAGCCGGGAATCTCCAACAGAGATCTGGCGACTGCGAACACGAACGGATCTTCGGATAACTTCATCGTGAAGATTTCCGAGACAGATGAGGCGACCCGCGCGGTGGCGGCGGCTCTCACGAACAAGTACGGTACGCTTGACAATATTCTGTACTACGCGATGGATATCAGTCTTTATGATTCCACCGGAACCACGAAGATTACGGACACTACGGGATTGTCTGTGGACATTACCATCCCGATTCCGGATTCGTTGGTGGCTTACGGCGGCAACAACATGGCGGGCGCGGTGATTAACGGCGATCAGTTAGAGAGCCTGAACGAGAGCTTTACTACGATCAACGGTGTACCTTGTATCCGTTTCCGTGCGGAGCACTTCTCGCCTTATACGGTTTATGTGGACACCGGAAATCTGGTGGAAGGCGTGATTGACGTGACGCCCAAGACCGGTGACCCGATTCATCCGAAGTGGTTCTTATCGCTCGGGCTGGCTTGCCTGTCGATCATTCTGTTCTTGAAGAAAGACAAAAAGACGACGGCAAAGGCATAAGGGACGTAGATCCCGAGGGGGAATCTTATGAGGAAACGCATAAGAAAGCTGATCGGCACGCTGCTCTTAGTGACAGCGATTGTCGTGACACAGATTCCTGTATCAGATGTGGAGGCGGAGGATTCCTCCGCCGCATCTGATTTTAACATGGATGGAACTACATTAGTGAAGTATAACGGCACGGCTGAGGACGTGTCTCTTTCCAATCAGGTAAAAAAGATAGCGTCGGAAGCCTTTGCGGGGAATGACCATGTGCGCAGCGTTGCGATTGGCGACAGTGTGGAGGTCATTGACGTGAGGGCTTTTTCCGACTGCGCCAATCTGGAGAGCGTAACAGTTCCCGACAGCGTGGAGACCATTGAAAACGCGGCATTTTCTGATTGCCCTTCTCTGAAAAGGGTTTCGGTCGGAACAGGGCTTAAGAGCCTCGGAAACGGTGTTTTCGCGGGGGATTACAGCTTGTCGTCTGTGGATTTTTCCAGTGACAATCCGTATTTTGTCTGCGATGACGGCGCGATTTATAATAAAAAAGGATGGGATGTGCTCTATCAGGTGCTTTCAGGCAGAAAAGCGGATTCCTACAGTATGCCGTCCTCAGTGAATAAGATCAGACCCTACAGCTTCTGGGGTGATTACAATCTGCAGAGTGTGAGTATCAGCGGCAACGTGTCGGAGATCACGGGCTATGCCTTCTCCAACTGTAAGAATTTGAAAGAAGTCACCATTCCGTATTCCGTAAACAGCATTGAAATGAAAGCGTTTGAGGATTGCGTCAGACTTCGGGATATCACGATTCCGATTTCGGTGAGTTCGATTCACGGCACGGCTTTTGACGGCTGTACGAAGCTGGAAATTCATGCGGAGGCGGGCTCCTATGCAAAGAGCTTTGCGGATACACTGGTTTTGGATGACATTGATGTGTCTGAGTACGAGGAGGCGCCGATTCCCGAAAGTGCCGGTGAAGCCAGTGCGGAGGGAGAGGAGGCGCTGATCGTGGGGCCTGTGGATTATTACCACGAGGTAACCCATATGAACGCCATGGAGGCGGAGGAAGATCCCAGTGTAAAGGCCAAATCCCGTATAGTCGGACAGGAAGTCTATGTGCTGGTGGACAATGCCAAGGCAACCGTGAATGTGGGCGGCACCGGGGAGATTCTGGGCGGTGAGCCCGCGGTGGAGGAACCGGCGCTTGATACGGTTCCCGGCCTTGCGGGGTCGGAGGACGCGAAGGGCGGTTCTTTCCCGAAATATACGGTGGTAAATGGGGAAACCATAGCGGCGCAGGCTTACTATGATGATACGATGACGTCCTGCGAGATCCCGGGCGGTATCCGGCGGATCGGGGAATTTGCCTATGCGAGATCGGCGCTGAATACAGCGCGGATTCCCGAGGGCGTCGAGGAGATCGGTTACGCGGCTTTTTATCACTGTGACGGATTGACGGACGTGGTCATTCCCGACAGTGTGAAAGAAATCGGTATTTCCGCTTTTGAAAATACGCCGTGGCTTTCCGGCTGGAAGGCGAATGCGGGCGAGGCGGGAGAGTTTTTGATTGTGGGCGACGGCATACTGCTGGCTTACAGAGGAAAAGGCGGTGCGGTGACGATTCCTGATTCCGTGAAGGTGATCGGACCGGAAGTGTTCAAAGGTCTGACCGGCGTGGAGAGCGTGCAGATTCCTGAGAGTGTTTCTGTGATCGGGGAGGGCGCTTTTGAGGATTGCGTGAATTTGACGGTGTTTAGCGGCGCGGAGGGTGTGCGGCAGATTCGCGACAGGGCGTTTGCGGGCTGTCCGATTCGGACGGTTACCATTCCGGCGTCCGTGGAGCAGATCGGTCTTCGGGCTTTTGACAATGATAAGATAAAAGACGGTGTGGTCTATTTTGCGGGTGACAAGCTCCCGGCCCGTTCCTATGAAAATGCGTCCACAAAACTTTATCGGGATACTTACCGCGGGCAGGCATTTACCGGAACCCGTGTCGCCGTGATTCCGGCCGGGGTAACAGACTTGACGGGTACCTGTCTGTCGAGGGCGGGCGGCGATTTTATGGGCGTGATCTGCAGAAGACAGGGCGCGGCGGATACGTCGTCTGAGACGGACGGGACGGCTGACGCGGGAAATGCCGGAAGCGCGGATGGCAGCGGCGGGCAGTCGGATACGGCAGTTTCGTCTGATAACAGCGGTGGGCAGGCATCTGCAGATACAGCGGCTTCGTCTGATAACAGCGATGCGCGTGCTGTAACAGAGACAGCGGCAGATAACGCGTCGGATACAGTGGGCGGCGTGCTCACGATTTTGTCCAGAAGAGGCGGCGGCCCCGGCCCCGGGGAAACCGTGGAGATAGACGGACGCACTTACACGCTGGAGGCGGGACAGGAAACGCTTTCCGATGTGGAGCGTGAGGAAACGCAGACCGGCATTACCGTGCAGAATAACAGCTACTCCATACCGCGCGACAGCATTGTGACGGCGGTTATGGAGGGCAATGAAGGCAGTTATCGGATTGATATCGCAGACAGCGAGGAGGCGACGACGAAGATCGGGGATGTGTATAAGTCGATCTACGGCAACAGGCTGCCCCATTCCCTGCACGGTTACGAGATTACCATGACGGACACGACCACCGATGTGCCGGTCACGGCGCTTGGCAAACAGCGGGTGGAGATTACCATGCCTCTTCCGAGCGGCGTATTGCAGGAAAACCTCCATGTGGTATGTCTGGATGCGGACGGACAGCTTGAGGAGGTGGACAGTCGTATCGTCTCCCTGGACGGGCAGGACGCGGTGGCATTTCAGGCGGCACATTTCTCGGCTTACGGTATTTATAATTACGGCTCAGGTCCTGCCGTGGCGGATGTGAAAGACGGGCAGGCGGTGTTTGTCTCCCTCGGAAAGAAGGACGCGTCTCCCGATACGGGAGATCACAGCATTCATCCCAAATATTTCCTCGGTGCTGGATTGTTCTTTGCAGCGATGGCGGTGTTCTTTTATCAGAAGACGACATGGGTGAGGTGGAAGAGAAGGCTGCGGAGAAGTGGAAAATAGGAAATAGAAGTCAGAAAGTTTTGGGAAATGATGCATAAAATAACTCCCGGCATACTATATATGTAAAGCCGGGAGTTTTTTTGTACGATGGACAGGGTAAAGAGACAGCTTGGATGCAGTGAAGAGGTACAGTACAGTGTGGTCACGGAGGAAATCTGCGTGGCCGTTTTGGATACAGGGATTGGCGATCATCCGGATTTTGGGAACAGGGTGGTCGCCTTTCACGATTTTGTGAACGGCAGGCAGACGATGTATGATGACAGCGGGCATGGCACTCATGTAGCGGGATGCGTCGGTGGAAGCGGACGACTTTCCGGAGGCCGTTTTTCCGGGATTGCGCCTACCTGCAGGTTATGCGTGGGGAAGGTTCTTGATGAAAAGGGGGAGGGCAGCATAGAGAGCATGTACTATGGTCTGCTCTGGGTATTGGAGAATAGGCTTCGCTATCGGATAAGGGTGCTCAATATCTCCGTTGGAATCGGGGAGGACGGGGATGCGGCAAGGATGGAGGAACTGACAGGTCTTTTGGAGACGGTCTGTGAGCAGGGAGTGGTGGTTGTGTGCGCTGCCGGAAATAAAGGACCGGGGGAGGGCACGCTCTCGCCTCTTGGCACGAGCCGCAGAGTGATCACAGTGGGCTGTCACGAGGGAGGATATTTTGGGAACAGGAGAGATCTGTGTGAAAATTATTCCGGAAGAGGCTGGGATGCACTCGCGTACAGGAAGCCGGATCTGGTGGCGCCGGGGACGGATATTGTTTCCTGCAACGGAAATCTGCGCAGGGACAGAAGAGGGGGATATCGGGAGCCGTACGTAAAAAAGAGCGGCACATCCATGGCAACGCCCATTGTCTCGGGCGCGGCGGCTCTCTATCTGCAAAAATTTCCTTTCAGCAGCAGCGAACAGGTGAAGCGGCAGATGGTCTATACGGCCAGAGATCTGGGGGTGGAGTGGAACACACAGGGGTGGGGAATGTTAGACATAGAAAATTTGTGCAGATATTATTGACAGAAGAAAGTATATTGTATACAATTATACGAGGTGAGAGAAAAACGGGAGTTGTGTATTTGTTTACGTGGTACAGTCCCGTTCATGTGCTGTCAAAGAAAGAGAAAAGACGGCGGCGCAGGAGTGAGGAATTGAAATGACGAACTATGATAAGAAGTATGATGCGAACGACAAGTATTCCCTGCGGGGGCGTGTATTCCAGAAGCTGCGGGAGGATATCCTGAGCGGCAAGTACAAGGAACATGAAGAACTAAAGGAAGTGGCGATCGGGGAGGAGCTTGGAGTGAGCCGTACCCCGGTCAGGGAAGCGTTCAGACAGCTGGAACTGGAAGGGCTGATCCGGATTGTTCCCAACAAGGGCGCCTATGTGACGGGTATCACAGCGAAGGATGTGAAGGACATTTACATGATCCGTTCCCTGCTTGAAGGGCTGTGCGCCCGTCTGGCAACGGAGAAGATTTCAAAAGAACAGATGGAGGAGATGGAGGAAAACATTTATCTGGCGGATTTCCACGAGGAGAAGGGGCATCTGGATCAGATCGCGGAGCTGGACAACCGTTTTCACGATATTCTCTACGAGGCATGCGATTCCAAGCTGCTGGAGCATACCCTGCGGGATTTCCACCGCTATGTGCTTCGCGTCAGACAAAAAACGCTTGCTACCAACACGAGGGGACGTGCCTCCAACGATGAGCACAGGCAGATTATGGAGGCGATCAAGGCGGGGGACGCGGAGCTTGCGGAGAAGTTGGCGAACCAGCATATGATCAACGCCTACGACAATATGGTGAAAAACGGTCTGAAAGAAATTTACGGGGAGAATATGGACGAGAACGTCAGGGACGAGTAAGCGGCTGAGAGGATCAAAAACTGTTAAATAAATAATGGGTAATAAACATGCAATTGGAAATGACAGAAAAAATGGCAGGGTGGTGAATTGCCCTGACGGAAAATGTTGCAGACGGAAAAATGGTGACGGCGCGAAACAGCGGCGGGAAAGGTGACAAAGTGATATGGAAAAAATCAAAATGACAACCCCTCTCGTGGAGATGGACGGGGACGAGATGACAAGAATTATCTGGAGAATGGTCAAGGACGAGCTGTTATTGCCATATATTGATCTTAAGACAGAGTATTATGACTTGGGGCTGGAGTACCGCAACGAGACTGACGATCAGGTTACAATAGACTCTGCGGAGGCCACGAAGAAATACGGGGTGGCGGTTAAGTGCGCGACGATCACTCCCAATGCGGCAAGAATGACGGAGTACAATCTGAAAGAAATGTGGAAGAGTCCAAACGGCACGATCCGGGCAGCGCTCGACGGCACTGTGTTCCGTAGGCCTATTATTGTGAAGGGAATCGAGCCTTATGTGAAAAACTGGGAAAAGCCCATCACATTAGCCAGACATGCCTACGGGGATGTTTACAAAAACACCGAGATCAAGGTGCCGGGCGCCGGAAAAGCGGAACTGGTATTTACAGGGGCGGATGGCACGGAAATCAGGGAGACCATCCATGAGTTTGACGGCCCGGGTATCTTACAGGGCATACATAATACGGATGAGTCTATCAGAAATTTTGCAACAACCTGCTTTAACTATGCGTTAGACACGAAGCAGGATTTATGGTTTGCAACGAAAGACACGATTTCTAAGAAGTATGATCATAATTTCAAGGATATCTTTCAGGAGATTTATGATGCGGAATACAAGGAGAAGTTTGAGGCGGCTGGCATTGAATATTTTTATACACTGATCGACGATGCCGTGGCGCGCGTCATGAGGGCGAAGGGCGGTTTTATCTGGGCATGTAAAAACTATGACGGTGACGTGATGAGCGACATGGTATCTTCTGCCTTTGGCGACCTTGCCATGATGACTTCCGTGCTGGTATCACCAAGCGGAGCCTATGAGTATGAGGCGGCTCATGGCACGGTGCAGAGACATTACTATCAGTATTTAAAGGGAGAGAAGACGACCACCAACTCTGTGGCGACGATTTTTGCATGGACAGGGGCACTCAGAAAGCGCGGCGAACTGGATGGCATTTCAGAGCTTGTGGCATTTGCGGATAAGTTGGAAAAGGCTTCAATCCAGACGATAGAGGATGGGAAGATGACAAAGGGTCTGTCACTGATTTCCTCTATACCGAATGTAACCGTACTGGACTGCGAATCATTTATCAAAGAGATCAGAAAGACATTTGAGACGTTATGAAATAGTGTGAATGACGGGGCGCGAATGAATCTGCACAGCGTCCCGTCATTCATTTCTATTTTCTATAGAATTTATTCTTCCAGCGACAACTCCTCCCACTTCTCATACAGCGCCAAAAGCTCCGCCTCGTTCCCCTCTTTTTCGCGGTTCAGCTCCTGCAGCTTCGCCACATTCGTACATACATCGGGAGAGACCATAAGCCCGTCTATCTCTTCGTTGCGTTTTTCCAACGTCTCAATCCGTTCCTCGCATTTTTTCAGATCGTTTTCCCGTTTGCGCTGGGCAGCCTGCTGCTCCTTCATGGCCTTCCAGTCCTGTTTTGCAGCGGATGGGAGGCCGTCCGTTTTGCTCCCGGTGACGGCGGCGTTTCCCGTCTGGGAGACTGCAAAAGAAGCGTCGATTTTGGCAAGCTGTTCTTCTTTTTTCTCTAAATAGTAATCGTAATTCCCCAGATAGTTTGTCAGCGTCCGGCGGTTCAGGTCAAGAATCCGATGGGCCGTTTTATTAATGAAATAGCGGTCGTGGGAAACGTATAGCACGGTTCCCGTGTAAGCGCAGAGGGCATCCTCAAGAATCTCCTTGGACATAATGTCCAGATGGTTGGTGGGCTCGTCCAGGATCAGGAAGTTGGCCTCGGAGAGCATAAGCTTGGCAAGGGAGAGTCTGCCCCGTTCTCCGCCGCTTAGGGTTTTAATGGTTTTAAAGACATCTTCCCCGGTAAAGAGGAAGGCCGCCAGTGTGTTTCGAATTTCTGTGTTGTTTAAGGTCGGGTAATCGTCCGAAATCTCCTGAAACAGCGTTTTTTCGGGGTGGAGCACATGATGCTCCTGATCGTAGTAACCGATGGCAACATTTGTGCCCAGCCGGATGGTTCCGCGGTCTGGAGGCAGAAGCTCGTTGATGATTTTCAGGATGGTCGTCTTTCCCGTACCGTTGTCGCCGATGACAGCCACATGCTCGCCTTTTTTCAGATCAAAGGACAGGTCTTCAAAGAGAGTGAGGGGGCCGAATGCCTTGGACAGCCCTTCTACCTGCAGCACGTCATTGCCGCTCTGGAATTTCGGCTCCAGTGTCAGGTGCATATCCGCCCGGACTTCCACAGGCTTTTCCAAAACTTCTATCTTTTGCAGCATTTTTTCCCGGCTCTCAGCCCGTTTAATGGACTTTTCCCGGTTAAAAGATTTCAGCTTTTCAATCACCGCCTCCTGGTGCTTGATTTCCTGCTGCTGTTTCATGTACGCGTTGTAGGCGGCAGCGCGCAGCAATTCCTTCCCGGCGGCGTAGGCGGAGTAATTGCCGGAAAAAACGGTGGCGTTCGTGTTGTCCAGCTCGATCACCTTGTTTGCGATCCGATCAAGAAAATAGCGGTCGTGGGAGACGATGATCACCGCGCCTTTATAGTTCAAAAGATATGTTTCCAGCCATGCGATGGACTGCAGATCCAGATGGTTGGTGGGCTCGTCCAGAATAATCAGGTTCGGCTTGAGCAGAAGGAGCTTTCCCAGCGCAACCCGTGTCTTTTGTCCGCCGGACAGGGTGGAGACGGATTTTCCGAAATCCTCCTCCGAAAAACCGAGTCCCTTCAATACGCCTGTCACTTCACTTTTATAGGCGTAGCCGTTGGCGGCTTCGTAGGCGTGGGTCAGGGCGGCGTAGCTGTCCATCAGCTTTTCAAGAAGTTCTTTCGACGCGGTTTTCATCTGCAATTCGATCGTGTGCATCTGCCGTTCCATATCGAGAATATCCTGCTTGACAGTAAGGAGCTCTTGATAGATGGTATTTTCGCCGGAGACGGCCTCGTGCTGGGAGAGGTATCCCACCGTTTTGTCCTTCGCGAAGGTCACAAGGCCCTCGTCAGCGGACAGTTCGCCCATAATGATGCGCAGCAGCGTGGTCTTTCCCGCGCCGTTTATGCCGACGATGGCAGCTTTTTCATTGTCTTCTATATGAAACGATATATTTTTCAGTACGGGAACCTCGTTAAAGGATTTATTAATATTGCTGACAGATAAAATCATCGTTGTGCTACCGTGCCCTTCTTAATATGAATATAGTAATCTCCCGGGTAAAATTTAGAAGTTCTCCGCGAAACAGCCTCTGCTGTGAGCGGCTGGAACTTCTTTTCACCCTATATCATGTTTAGTTTACAGACAGGGGGCATTTGTGTCAATCCAATCTGCATCAATTAATTGACAAGATTTTAACAGAGGGGTATCATATAATCATTGTAAAAGGAAGACGGGCGGCCGTGAAATACGGCTTTGCAAGTCTTAAAGTCAGCATGAACGGCGGAGGATACGGTTGTGGAAGAAAAAGAAATTTCACAGGCTGTTGTGGCCCGTCTGCCAAGGTATCTGCGGTATTTGGGAGAACTTCGGGACGAGGGTGTTGAGAGGGTTTCTTCTCAAGAGCTTTCCGATATCATGCAGGTGACGGCTTCGCAGATCAGACAGGATTTGAATACCTTCGGCGGTTTCGGACAACAGGGATATGGCTACAATGTGGGTTATCTCTCTGACGAGATCGGGAAGATACTTGGTTTAAACAGGGAACATCGGCTGATTATTGTGGGGGCCGGGCATCTGGGACAGGCATTGGTCAATTACTCAAATTTTGAACGGCGGGGGTTTCTCTTTCGAGGGCTGTTTGACTGTGACCCGAAGGTCTGCGGGAAAAAGATTCGCGACATTACAGTGCGGCCGATGGAGGAGCTGGCAGATTTTGTGAGAGAAAATCAGATTGAGATTGCGGTGCGT
>VSNH01000081.1 GCA_009774215.1 Lachnospiraceae bacterium | reverse complement strand
ATTCCTTTGCAAATCCGTGTGCATCCGCCGGAGGCTCTAAGGAAGTGCTGATTTAATCAGCGCTTCCCTAGAACTTCCAAGTCAGCTACGCTGACTTGGCGATGCAGCCTCTGCTGCTAAGCTTTAGAAGTTCTCTTCACTCTCTGACCTTTTCCGGAGCGGATAATTTAACATCGGCTCCTCATCTATAAAGTTAATCTCATCATTCAGGTAAACCTGATAATTATTCCAAGCCTCTTCCAGATTCTTAAGGTTCTCCTTCACTTCCTCAGGCTGCTTTAAGCACATCGCCACCACCAGCGCGTTTATCATGCTAAGCGGCGCCACCAGCGAGTCCACGATGGAGACCATATCGCTTCTGGCGAATAAATTACAGGAAGAATAGAGATTCATCGGCGAATGCACCGAATCCGTCACCGCGATCACCTTGGCGTTTCTATCGTTGGCAAACTCCATCGCTTTCAAGGTTCTCATGGAATATCTTGGAAAGCTGATACCCACAAAGGCATCGCGCTCGTCGATGCGGATCATCTGCTCAAAGGTTTCCGAAACACTTGTTGTTTTTAAGAGCACTACATTGCCGCGGATCATATTCAGATAAAACTGCAAAAAGTCCGCCAGCGGTTCACAGCTTCTGACACCCATGATATAGACCGACTTCGCCTCCAAAATAATATCCACCGCCGTCTCGAATGCCGTCGGATCCAGATTGTGGATGGTATCCTGTATCTTCTCAATATCCGCCTGCAGAACGGAATTTAAGATCTCCGACTGGCTGCTCTTACCGTACTTCGCACCGATCTTCTGTACGGAATTGATTTTATTCTGCACCCAGTACTCCAGATCCCTCTGAAATTCCGGATAGCCGTTGTAACCGATGAACATGGCGTAACGCACCACTGTGGACTCACTGACTCCCACCGTATCCCCCAGCTTCGCCGCCGTCATAAACACCGCCTGATCGTAGTGATCGTAGATAAACGCAGAAATCGCCTTCTGTCCCTTGCTCATCCTGCCGTAATATTCATTGATTCTCGTTATGATGTCATACCGATTCTCTATCGCCATGGCTAACCCCTTCTGCCAAAAGTCCAAAATCTTGCAGAGAATGCCGCTTTTGAACATTCTCTTACGCGAAACTTAGTACTTCTTGGCGTGCCGCCCTATGGCGGGACGTCTTTAGAAGTACTTTTCGCGTTAGACATTCTGGAATGCGCCATAGCATTCCTCCAAAAGCTTAATGGTGTCCTCCTCCTGCAGATCATAATCTCCTGTCAGGGTCATACATGCTGCGCCGTGGATAAAGATCCACATCTTCATAAACATACCGCTCGGGTCTTTACAGCCGAAAATCTTCGCGCTGTTGATCTCACGCACCACTGCGCCGTTTTTTCCGTTCAACATATCATATAAACTTTTTCCGTGGCGATTCTCCGATAAAAATAACAGACGAAATAGATTCTGCTCTTCCTGTGAAAAACGGATATAAGCAAGTCCAAGATTGACAAAAGGCGTATTGTTCAGCTTCGGGAATTCCTCATAATAAGCGCCGAAAAACTCCATCGCCTTCACAAACAGATCATCCCCCAGCTCTTCCATATTTTTGTAAACACGAAAAATCGGCTGTGTGGAGCAGCCCGCCTTCGCCGCCAACGTTCTCGCGCTCACTTGGGCAGACCCTTCCGTCCGCGTCATCTCAAAGGCCGCGTTCAGTATGTCGTTTTTTGTGATCGTCTCTTTTCTTGCCATAAGAATGTACCTCTCCTGCTCTCTAGTAGCTTTTTTACAGCCTCTTTTGGTAACGTATGTTATTATAATATATTATGTAACCTTCGTCAACCCCTTTTTACAGAAAATGTCAAAACCTTTTTATTCCAATAATATTCTATGTAAACACCACAGGCACCTGCCGGGAAGGACAACAGAAAAACAGCCTCATAAAAAATCTCATAAGACTGTCTTTCTATTGTTATTATTATGCTTGTTCTGTTTCGCACCACGTATAAACTACATCTACCGTCGTACCATTACCTTGATGCTTGTCTTCACATCCTTCGAGAGACCATCCCTGCCCTCCAGCGTTATGACGACGGGAATCGTGTAGGTTTTTCCCTTCATGCCGCTCACCGTCAGGGCGCCGTCCCTGTCCGCAAGTTTCAGTTCCGCCGAAACGTAATGGTCTGTGGAATCCGCTTTCACCCATGACAGCGTGATATCCTGCTTCCCGTCCTTATTACAGTCTATGCCGCCGGAAATGCTCTTCACCCGATAGCCCGTTCCCTCCGGCAGCTCGAAGCCGCAGGTTCTCACCAGGGCGTCATTCCCCGCATACAGCGTCTGTGAATTGCCATGCACAATGACCTTCGGCACGGACTGTTTGGGGCGGACGGTAAAGGTCGGTGACTGCACCGAAACGATATCTCCGTTCTCCAGCTTTAACGTATAACGGATTGCCAACCGATAACGCTGGTTCGCCTTCAGCTTGCCCTTATCATCAGATTTGTCTTTGCGGATTCTGATACGGTACTCCTTCCCGGATCTGAATAGGCTGAAATAATTGCTATATTCTCCGATCAGCGCAAAATTAGTGTACTCATAATCATCCCCAATATTGTTAAAGGTAGTCTGAATGCTCACATAATTTTTAATTGTGTCTGTTTCCTCCGGTTTATCCGGCCTTTTCGCAAGATCCAGACTTCCGGACAGCTTCACCTTTGCGGTAACCGCCTTGTCGGTCACCTGTATTTTCAAAGTCAGCGTCTTTCCCTCGATGCGGTTTCCCGAAGCGTCGCAAAAGCAGGGCGTCACCTTAAAGTCATAAGTACCGTTTTTGAAGTCCTTTTTCATGGTCTGCGCCCTGTTTGTCCGCACCACAATGCGGTTGCTGCCCTTGCTCGCCTGCTCCATCTCCAGAATGTCTTCATCCAATAACGCCTGTGATTTCGCATTTTTCCCTTCAATCACGATATCGTCACAGGAGAGCGCCGCCGTGTAGGCGTTTTTCAGCTCGATATCCGTGTACGCCGTGCTCACATACCTCGTATTGATCACCAGCTTCGTCTTCGTCAGATAAGGCGTGGGATTTGCCAGCTTTATCGTATGTACGGCTGTCAAAGATTCCCGCCAATAGTCGGAGTCAATGGTCATCTGCAGCTTTTCGCTGCCCTTCGTCTTGCCGCCCACATAGGTATAGTCTCTCTTGCTTCCTCTTTTCACATCCGCGTTGTGGAAGGTCAGTCCTGTATAGCAGATGCGCGGGTCGTCTGATCCGGTCGATCCGCTTATTTTGTGGAGAAGCTTTTTCTTTTCCGTATTGTTGTACAGCTCAAAGTCACCCTTTGCATGACCCTCCAGAGACGGAATCAGTGTCGCCTGTTTCTCTTTGACTGCAATCGCCGGCTTTTTGTAATTCCACTTAAGCGAAACCGACTTCTCAACCGCATCCTTATAGCCCGCATACCTGATTTTAATTTTGCCGGATACGGTTCCCGGCTCCGCGGGTTTTTTCTTGTCCGTCAGCCGGATATCCTCCTGCGCAAAGTACAGGCGTTCCACATTCTTTCCCTTTTTCGTCGTGTCAAACCGATAAGCCGACGGCTCGGAAGAGAACCCGTTTTCCTCCCCATCCGCGCTGTCCATCCATGTGACGGACTCGATCACGGCGCCCTTTGGCGCTGCGCTGATATCCACGGACGCGGGATCGGTGCGATAGAACAGATTCGAGGAACGCACCGACTTCACCGTCACCTGCGGCTGCTTCGTCTTCACCGTCACCTTGAGCGAATGGAAAAAGGGTTCCGCTAACAGCCCCGGACTCTCCACGCCGAGATAACAGTCATAGGTCTTTTCTTCCACGGATTCTGTCGGGCAGATCAGATAACAGTATTTCCCGCCTTTCTCATAGGCAAGCAGTTCCAGATCGGTCTCCAATGTCTTTTTATCGCTCTTCCAAAGTCTGACCGTATTAAATTTCTCTGTTCCGTAAGCAGGCACGACCTCCAACGCCCCGCCGCTTTCACAGGCAAGCCGCTTTCCTTCCGCGCTGTCGAAGTCATATGCCGGATTCACCGTCACCTTGGAGACATTCACCCGCGGCGCGCGGTTCCTGATCTCAATCTGCGCCGTGGCGGTATGACCCGCCTTATCCTTCACCTTCGCCGTCAGGATCGTGTGCCCGTCCCCCACGATCTTTATTTCTGCCGAATGGGTATCCTTGGACGCCTTCACCGTCGCCACCTTTTTATCCGAGCTGCTCCACGCAAGCTTCACCTTCTCAAAGGCTGCGTTCTCCTCGCCATTTCTGTCACAAAACGCCGCCTGCATACGGAAGGTCTTCACATCGCCGCTGTAATCCACCGTGATCCGTCCGCCCGCTTCCACCTGGACGCCTGCGGTCTCCTCCGGCGCAAGCGTGATAAATGCCTGCTTTTCCGCCACAGCCTGTATTTTAAAGCTGGTCTTTGCAAGCGTTTTCTCCCGGTTCGTCTTGGGATCCGTCACTTTAATAACAGGTGTCAGCGTATAATTTCCCTTCTTTACCGCTGTCACGGTAAAGGTCTTCTGCAGCCGCCCGTCTTTCGCCGGTTTGTACTCCCCTTCTTTCACGACAAGTCCTGTTGGTTGATTCACTTCCACCTTCCATGTATAGTTCAGGCTCTCACCACGATTGATGCCTCCGTTGAAAAGGGAATCCACACACAGCGTCAGGGAGTCGGCGCCTTCAGCCGGGTTCCCCTCATCATCCACAGTTCCCACTTCCAGCACGTTGTTATGGTTTCCGTCCTCTTTCTCGTACGCCGTAATTCCGGTTACCCTGCCTATCTGCACACTGACAAGCCTTTCCTGCGGGTAATACTGTTCCCCCGTATAAACTGCCGGAAACGAATAGGTCAGTCTGTTCTCCCCGTTGATGACAAGGGGCGTGTTCGGGGCTTCCCATTTCCACCCTGCCCAATCCTCCGGAAATTTCACATCGCCCAGCTTTTTATGGGTATTTTCCAGCGCATAGAATAAGCTGTTTTTCCCCTGTGGCGGCAATTCCCTGATATGCAGCGCCACCTCGCAGACCTGCGTCTTGTAAAGCGCGGTATCGTCCGCATTTTTGGGTTCGACGCAAAGCACGGCGTCGCCCGCCTTAAGCGGCGTCACTACCCCATTTTCGTCCACCTTCGCCACATCCGGATGGTCAATGCTCCAATTGAAATCCCCGCTGTCGAAACCGGGACGGGAAGGCATAATCTCCCCAATCGCGTTGTACTTAATATTCCCCGAGCGCGCCATGGTATACTGCTCGCGTCCCTCAGCGTCCTTCCCAGCCTCTTTTAAAGCAGGGTAACTGTTTCCCGCATAATTTGGCATAAAGCCCGTGATCGCAAAGCCCTTGCCCACAGTCGGCTGCACGGAAACAGTCAGGAACGCCTGCGCCTGATCCGCCCCCGATGTAAACACCACTCTGGTCTCGCCCGCGCGCTTTGTCGCAATCACGCCGTCCGTCCACTGTGCAATGGATTCGTTGCAGGAATACACCTCTGCGGAAGAGACCTCCACGGGATTTCCGCCCGCCGCTTTACAGAGCACATAACCCTCGCAGGATTCGCCTCTCGCTGCATTCAGCTTCGCGCCATCCACAAGGGATACGCTGCCGTCCACGCCCTTTTTGCCGATCTGATAATCTCCCACAGTCACCTCACAGGAGGCGGAAACCTCCGGCGCGTAAACAGATGTGGCTTTGATCGTGGCTTTGCCCGCCGCCACAGCGGATACCTTTCCGTCCTTCGTCACCGTGGCTACCGCCTTGTCGCTGCTTTCCCAGACCAGAGCGGCATCCGCTGTAAGCGGCTCCCACTGTACTTTCAGATTCTCATAACCGAATCCTTTTTCGCCTTTATAGAGCGCATTTGCGTTTAAATACAACTGCTCTTTCGACATGCCAAGACTTGCCGGTTTCACCGCCTCCGCCGTGGTAAAGCTGCCGAACGTCTTGTAGGCGTCTCTCGTCACATCTTCCGGCTTATCACACACGCCATCATTGGTCAGAACAGCCGCGAACTCGTACGCCGTGCCCTTTGACAGTGACAGCGACAGCACACTGAGCGTCACGGCGGCGTTCTCCTCCTCCACACCGGACACATTCACCACGCGGCCAACTTTTTTGTAGGCGGTCTCCCCTTTGACACGATAGAAAAAGCGCAGATAAGAGGCGTGTCTCTCCACATTCCCGGAGAATTTCACCCGCAGGGTCACATTCGCCTCATCGACCTCCGCTTCCGCCTCCGACAGACTGCGGCCGTCGGGCGTGGTCTTAACGGTAACGGTTTCCGCATGTTTTAAGCTGTCCCACGTCGTATTTTCGTCCACGCCAAGGCCCATAATCAGCTTATAGTCCGTATCTTCATCCAGCTCGCAAAGCATAAACTCGCCTTCCGCCGACTCGTCGCCGGTCTCCGCCGTGTATTCCCTTTTCCACGTCTCATCCGCATCGGAAGCCTTTTTAAAGTACCCCAGAAGATAGCCGTCATCCGCGTTCTCCATGCCGCTCAGGGTATAGCGCACTCTCGCGGAGTAAGCTCTCGGCTCCGACACGATTTCCACCGTCCGCTTATCCTCCGCCGTCTGAAATGTTCCCGCCGCGGTGTGCACCAAATCATCCGCCGGCACAGACCAGGGTTTCGTGAACCCGACCCGATACTCATAGACCGTATTTTCTTTCAGTCCGCTCAGTGAAAGAGTCTTCCGCTCCTCGTTCGTAAAATACTGCTCCTCCGCCTCCTTCTTCCATTGCTCCTGTCCCTTCTCGCGCCAGAAAAACGTCACGATATTGTTGCCGGTCACATCCATATTAAACATCTGATAAGTAACCCTCGCAGATGTCATACGGGTCTTTGCGCTGACTTCGATGCGGCGCGTGTCGATTCTCGTGGTGACGGTATCCCTCACCGTATGCGTGAGATAAGTCACTTCTTCATTATACTTACCAATGCCGATCACATACTCATAAGCCGTGTTTTCTTTCAGACCCGACATGGTAAAATAGCCATCCTCCGTTGCCTGATAGGCATTGCTCTTCTCCCACGCCCCGGAAACGCCTGCCCGTCTGTAATAACACATGACATAATCCTGTGAATACTTGTCAAATCCTGTCAGGGCATAGTACACCCTCACGTCATTCACATGAATGACCGTCTTGGTGACTGCCAGCGCCCTGCCATCCTTCGCCGTCCGAAACACATCCGTCGCATAGACCTTTTCCCCGCTCCTGTCGCGCAGGGAAAACTCATACTCCGTATCCGCCTTCAACCCGTCAAAGGACCGTGTATCGCTGTAATTATTTTCGGCGCTCAGCAAATAATCCGCACTACTCTTCGTGTAGGTCTGCGCGCCCTTTTCCCGGAGATAACGGCAAAGGGCAACCGTGGTCCCACTCTCCTTCAAAGCGGCTGCGTCCTCCGCCCCAAGCGTCACCGTGTGTCTCTGGGACGTGTGGGAGCCCCCCGCCCGCTCAATCGTGATATGTGGCTTTCCGGTGTGGACACTCTCATAAGATACAGAAAGCAGATTCAACTGCTTATCATCCGGCGGGCTCAATACCCAGCGCAGACGGTAGTCCGTGTCCGGCTCCGGCGTCCAGCCAAGCGCCGTGGTCGAAACGGTCGCCTGATAACCGTTTGCCTCGTTCAGCTCCACCTTCTTCCCTTCATTTCCGTAAATCCATTTACCGTTCGGGTACTTCTGCAGCACCTGCAGCTGCAGATTACAGCTGCCTGTCAGTTTTTCTTTCCCGCTCCCGGCGATTCGATACGTGCGCACGAAATGAAACGCCCCCGTTTGATCCGTAGACGCATTCACCCGCTCCAGATGTACGCCGAGGTCGTTTTCTATGGTCAGTTCCTTTGTTATCGTCACACCGCCAACGGACAGCGTAAACTCACAGACGGAACCAAGGCTGTCCTCCGGCATCGTGACATAATCTGTTATTTTTCCATCCGTTAAGCGAAAGCCTTCGTGTTCGTAGAAAACCCTGTTCTCCTCCACAGGACGATAAAAAACACATACTTTTTCCGGCTGCTTCGTCCCCTTAACCGTCACGGTTAAGTCTGCGTGCCGCTTCTCGTCTATGTTCTGTGCAATACGAAAATCCACATCCGCCGCATTGACATAGGCATTCTTCGGCACAGTCGCCTTTACGGTCACAGGCGCCGCAGCCGCCGCGCCGCCTGCATGGAGCATACTGACCTGCAGCGGACAGACCGCTCCCGGCTTCAGGAATACCCCCTCATCCGCCAGATCAAAGGTCAACGTGAGATACCCCTGCGGGTCCTTCCCGTTAAGCGCAGCCGTCGTCTTAAGGCTGTGCTCCACCTGCAGGGAATCCTTCATGCTGACAGAAAAATCCACACTCTCCGCCGTTCCGCTGTACACGGGCTTTACCTTCAATGTCAGCTTGGAAAAATCAGCGGAAACATTCGCGTTGGCGATCTCGATACGATGATCCGACGCTTTCGTGGTATACGTCATTGTCTTTAAAAGCATATCGTTTCCTCGGTCACGTATTTCAAACCGATATGCTGTCCCCGCTTTCAGCCCGTCAAAGACATAGGCATACCAGCCGCTGGTCAGCGCTTCCTCTCTCGCCTCCTCGGAACCGTCCGCAGGCTGATACCGGCAGGCAAGCGCATAACTGTCTCTCAGCAGAGATTCCAGCTCCAGTGTAATCGAGTTTTCCTCGCATACCGCATTATGTACATACACAGCGTCCTGACTGTCCGCCCCCTCTACGGCAAACGGCTCCATGCCGCTAAGAAACGCCACAAACTTATTCGTTAATGTGCTGCGTTTGACCATAAATGCCGTATCATAGGTTCCTCTGAGAAGCGCGTTCGTACAAACCTGTGCGCCCTGACTGTCCGTATCTGCAGTATAGTCACTGCCGGTATGAGTATCGCCTTCCGAATGGTCCGCCGGGCAGTAATAAGGTCTCCAGTCATACTGTCTTTGGGCCGCTTTCACCACCTCAAATTTCATTCGGCTTTTTCCCGCTTTTGCCCTTAAGGTGATGGAATCCCCCTCCGGCAGCGCAGCCGTATACGTTCCGTCGCTGTTCTTCGTAAACGGCGTCTGGGCAGCCGCACGCAGGGTAAAGACGTCGTCCCCGTCCTTTCCAACCGTATAAGCTCCGATATACAGGGTTTCCCCTTTCCTCATATAGTTCGTGCTGGTGCAGAGAGATGTCCCTATCTGGGGCGTCCCATTTCGTATCTTAGTACCTTCGTCCGGCTCCGCACACAGATAGAAAGAAGCGTCATAAGCTTCTATGGTATAGAAGGCATATCTTCCGTCCTCTGGCGCGGTAAAGGAATACCACACATAGGTGTTCGTGCTGCCGGTTTTGGCAGGCAGCGTAATCTGCACGCCGTCTTTGGAGAGCGCGTCAAAGGAAAGCGCCGTCACGTTTACCTCAGGTTCCAGCGCAGCAACAGAAGCCGCGAACAATGTATTTTCCGATACACTGTTCCCGGAGACCGTATTCTCCGTCTCTTCTGACTGCTCAGACTCTTCTTCCTCCACAATAGGAGTGTCCTCTTCCGGCAGGTTAGCCACAGGCCCGTCGGGGATTTCTTCCTCCGTTCCCGGGTTTTTCGGCTCCTCCGGGGGATCCTCCCCCTTGTCAGAATCCTCCGGCTCCTCCGGATTTCCATCTCCCCTATCCGGATTCTTCGGATTCTCGGGATTTTCCTCCCCTATATCGGGAATATCAGTCTCTTCCGGATTCTCCTCTTCCGTGTCAGGATTCTCCGACTCCTGTCCAGGGTTCTCCGGCTGCCCGGTTGTCTCCTCCTCTATCGTGGAACCGACTATCCCCCCACCCGAAAATTCGTCATTGTTTTCAAACTCTCTCGCCGTAGAGCCTGTCCTTTCAGCGCTCCCAACGACCGGATCGGGATCTGTCTGCGCAGCGTAAGCCGTCACAGGACTTTCAAAGGCAAGCAGAGCCGCCAGCGTAACTGTCAAAATTCGATGAAACATGATGGAATCCTTTCTGTGTCAAATTTTAGGTATAAAGTAACAAAGCAATATTATTTTTATTATAGTACATGCCGCCAATCGCAACAACCGCAGAAACCGAGAAAAAAGCAGTTTTTTTAGCTTCATTAAGCATCTAAATACACAAAACTTCCTCAAAACGCAGAGCCACCGCTCGAATTTGCTCCGCAAATTCTCGTTGTTCGGCTTTCGTCGGATATAACAATAAAAAAACACCCTCGCGAAAGTAAACTTTCGGAGGGATGCCTTTTTATTGTTTTGCTCTGCTCAATGCTTAAACAGGGTATGCCCCGTTCTTCGTATCAGCCTGGGTCATGTCAACCTTCTCCTGCTGTGCCTGACGGTACTTGAAGAAGTCGATTGCCACCTGAGGGAACAGCGCGTAGGACAGCACGTCCTCGTCCTGCTGTTTCCACTCTTTCATCTCCGCTTCCAGACCGGCAAGCTCCGGCTCCGTGTGGCCGGTCGCCTCAGCGGAACGGGCGGTAGAGCGCTTCTCGCCGGGAATCACCTTGTCGATCACTTCCTGACTCATCGGTTTCACCGTCTGCCCGTAATTGCCGCGGAGCAGATCCTTGAACTCTCCTGTCGCCATCTTATATCTCTCGCCCATCAGCACGTTGAACACCGCCTGCGTACCGACAATCTGGGAGGACGGGGTAACCAGCGGGGGCTCGCCGCAATCCTTACGAACTCTGGGAATCTCCTCCAGCACATCCTGATATTTATCCTCCGCCTTCTGCTCCTTGAGCTGGCTCACCATGTTGGACAGCATACCGCCGGGAACCTGATAACGCAGGGTATTGATGTTAACGCCGAGCACCTTCGTGCTCATCAGGCCGGACGCAATGCACTCCTCGCGGTAAGGACGGAAATAATCCGCAATCGCCGCCAAAATTTCCTGATCGTATCCGGTATCGTAAGGCGTGCCCTTAAAGGTTTCCACCATAACCTCTGTCGCGGGCTGGGACGTACCGAGCGCAAACGGAGAAATCGCGCAGTCGATGACATCCACGCCAGCCTCCACTGCTTTCAGATAGGTCATGGACGCCACACCGGACGTATAATGCGTATGAAGCTGAATCGGCAGCTTCGTGCTCTCCTTAAGCGTCTTCACAAGCTCCGCCGCGCGGTAAGGAACGAGCAGGCCCGCCATATCCTTGATACAGATGGAATCCGCACCCATCTCCTCAATCTTCTTCGCCATATCCGCCCAATACTCTAATGTATAAGCATCTCCAAGCGTATAGGAAAGGGCGATCTGGGACTCTCCTCTGCCCTCCTGCTTCTTGATCTTATTGGTCGCGTCTACCGCCGCCTGCAGGTTACGGATATCGTTCAGGCAGTCGAAAATTCTGATCACGTCGATACCGTTTGCGATGGATTTCTCAACGAACGCATACACCACATCGTCCGCATAAGGTCTGTAACCTAAAATATTCTGGCCTCTGAATAACATCTGGAGTTTGGTATTCTTGAAGCCGTCCCTCAATTTTCTCAGTCTATCCCAAGGATCTTCCTTCAGGAAACGAAGGGATGCGTCAAAGGTCGCACCGCCCCAGCACTCCACCGCGTGATAGCCGACTTTATCCATTTTATCTATGATTGGAAGCATTTTCTCGGTAGGCATTCTGGTCGCAATCAGAGACTGATGTGCGTCACGAAGAACGGTTTCCATGATTCCAACCGGCTTTTTAGTTTGTTCTGCCATTATTTTTCATTCCTTTCTCAATTTATATTATAACTCCAAGTCCGAGGTCGCGAAGCGATCCTCGCAATCGAGCAAAGCTCGATTTGTGCTCGATTTGTGCTCGATTTGTGCTCGATTTGTTTTAGAATACGCCGAATACTGCCATGAAGGTACCTGCCGCCACAGCCGTACCGATCACGCCTGCCACGTTAGGTCCCATCGCGTGCATCAGCAGGAAGTTTGTAGGATCAGCCTCCGCACCAACCTTCTGCGACACTCTTGCCGCCATAGGCACCGCTGAAACACCTGCGGAACCGATCAGCGGATTCACCTTGCCCTTGGTGATCACGCACATCAGCTTACCGAAGAGCACACCCGCCGCCGTACCGAACGCGAACGCGATCAGACCGAGGACAACAATCTTAATGGTATCCATATTCAAGAATGCTTCCGCGCTGGTGGTCGCACCCACGGAGGTACCGAGTATGATAACCACGATGTACATAAGCGCATTGGATGCCGTGTCTGTCAGCTGTCTCACCACGCCGCACTCTCTAAACAGGTTACCTAACATCAGCATACCTACAAGGGGCGCTGTGGTAGGAAGAATCAGAGAAACCACAATCGTAACCACGATGGGGAAGAGAATCTTCTCCAGCTTGCTGACAGGACGAAGCTGTCCCATCTTGATCTTTCTCTCCTTCTCTGTCGTGAAGAGCTTCATAATAGGCGGCTGGATAATCGGCACCAGAGACATGTAGGAATAAGCCGCCACCGCAATCGGGCCGAGCAAGGTAGTCTGTCCCAGTTTCCCGGCAAGGAAAATGGAAGTCGGGCCGTCCGCACCGCCAATGATGGAGATTGCTGCCGCCGCCCTATCGTTAAATCCCATAAAGATCGCGCCGAAGTAAGCCATAAAGATACCAAACTGCGCCGCCGCACCCAGAAGAAAACTCTTCGGGTTCGCGATCAGCGGGCCGAAATCCGTCATCGCGCCGACGCCCATAAAGATCAGGGACGGCAGGATTGCCCACTCATCCAGCTTGTAGAAATAATACAGCAGACCGCCGCCTGCACCGCCCTCTCCGTACTCTGCCATGATATCCGGATAGATATTCACGAGCAGCATACCGAAAGCGATCGGCACTAACAAGAGCGGTTCAAAGCCTTTGCCGATGGCCAGATATAGAAATACAAGTGCTACAACAATCATCACATAGTTACCGATTTCCAAATTGAAGAACGCGGTCTGATGTATCAGATTGTTAAGCGTCTCAACTATATACATTTTCTTAACCTCCTGTAGTTTTAGTTTCGAAAGGAAGCGTCTTTTCAGGCCGCTTCTTTCGATGATTACTTCAATGTCGCGAGAAGCGCGCCTGCCTCTACCGCATCACCAACTGCCACGTTGATGCTGGCAACCGTACCGTCCTCGGGAGCCACTACAGGGATCTCCATCTTCATTGCCTCAACGATCACGACAGCGTCACCCTTCTTTACAGCCTGTCCCACATTGGCCTCGATCTTGAAGACCTTGCCTGCCGCGCCGGCCTCGATCTTAATGCTGCCTGCCGCGCCGCCTGCTGCTGCAGCAGAAGCTGCAGCGGCTGCCGCCGGAGCCGCCTTGGGAACCGCTCTGGGAGCTGCCGGAGCCGCCGCTGCGGGCGCACCACTCGTCGCTCCCTCTTCCACCACTACATCATATACGCTGCCATTTACGGTAATTGTATAATTCTTCATCTTCATATCCTCCTATGATCTTAGGCATTCTGCCATTTACTCTTATTAGATTTTCTGATGGATCTCACCACGAACCCGTCCGTGGATGCAGCACCCTCGTAAGCTGCAATCGCCGCAGCGATAACCGCCACAAGCTCCGTATCGTCGGAAAGCTCCTCCTTGGCAGAAGTCTGCTCCACCACAGGGGATGCGGCAACGGCTGCCGCAGGCTCTTCCTTCTTCTGTTTCCCCTCCAATTTGGATATAAGCGAGAAACAGGAAATAATCAGACTGATCAATATCAGAACCACAAACACGGTTCCCATACCGATCACGGTATTCATACCGGCCTTGGCCATTATCTCTCCAGTTGAATAATGGACGTTGGTAGTAATTCCGATATAAGTCGCGAGCGCGTTGTCAAGAACAATCACCACATCCGCATTGTGCGAGGAACCGAGCACATTTACCGTGATCGCAACCTCATCCTCATCAAAAGCTACCGAACCGCCGCTCACGCCCTCATAAGTGCCGATATCGTCCAGCGCACTCTGCCAGCCCTGAAAACCGTTGTAGAGTGCGGGCTGATCGACATACTGCTCGATAGCGCCTTGGCTCACGATCGTATTCATCTGATCCACGATGGTCGTACCGATCTGTACTGCCTGCTCATCGCTGATGGGGCCGCTTTTCGCTTCCTCCTCACCACACGCTGAAAGACAGGCCATACAGGTAATCATCCCTAATATTACCAATAGTTTTTTCATAATGCCTCCTTAAACGGTGCCGTGCTTCTTCTCGGGACGTCCCTCCGTCTTGTTGGAGAGCATCTCGAACGCGCCGATCACATATTTTCTCGTATCTGCCGGCTCCACGATCTGATCCACATAGCCTCTCTTCGCCGCGCTGGTCACATTATTCTGCAGTGCCTCATACTCCTTCGCGCAGGCGTCGATGGCATCCGCACCCTGACCGTCGCAGATGATCTTTGCCGCCAGCTTCGCGTCCATCATGCCGATCTGCGCATCCGGCCATGCGACCGTGATATCCGCGCCGACTGCCTTGGAATTCATAGCCACATACGCGCTTCCGTATGCCTTGCCGATAATTACGTTTACCTTGGGAACAGTAGCGTTGGCAAAGGCATATGTAAGCCTGCCAGCCGCTTTCGCCATCCGCTTCTCGGAGCAGGTGGTCGCCGCAAATCCCGTCACGTTGGTAAGGGTCAGCACCGGAATGTCAAAAGCGTCACAGAAGTTCACGAACTCCGCCGCCTTCTCCGCCCCTCTCGGGGAGATTACCGCATCGAACTTCTCCACAACCTCGCCGTTCTCGTCGCAGATCTCGGTACGATTTGCCACCGCGCCGACGGTAGCGCCGTTCAAGCGGATAAAGCCCGCCGCCATATCCTTCGCGTAATCCTGCTTCACCTCCACAAACAGACCGTCGTCCGCAATCTGGGACAGAGCGATCGCCGTATCGCCCACACAGTTTGCGATCTGGGCGCAGGCACGGTTTAAATCGTCCGTGCAATCCGTCCACGCAAGATCGGAATTGTTCGCGGGCAGGATGGAAACGAGCTGTCTGATCTGACCGAGGATTGCAGGCTCGTCCGCCACCATATCCACAAGGCCTGTCTCCTCGCTCTGAAACGCCGCTGCGGAAGTGTCGCAGCGGGAAATCTCATTTCCCTCCAGCGCATTCGGGGAATTGACAAACAGCTTCGCATTCTTCTCTTCCATAAACGCGAAATCAGTCATGGCAGGAATCAGGGCAAGTCCGCCGCCGCAGCTGCCGAACACAGCCGTAATCTGCGGAATCACGCCGGAGGCCATCGCCTGGCATCTGTAAATCTCGCCGAATCCGTTTAACGCGTCTGTCGCCTCCTGCAGACGAAGCCCCGCCGAATCGATCAGTCCGATCACGGGCGCGCCCATCTTCATCGCCAGCTCATAGATGTTTACGATCTTCTTCGCATGCATCTCGCCCACGGAACCGTTCAGCACGGAAGCGTCCTGACTGTAGACATACACGAGATTGCCGTCGATCACACCGTAGCCGGTCACGACACCGTCAGACGGAGTCTCAGTCTGTTTCAGATTGAAATCCGTCGCTCTCGCTGTCACAAGACCGCCGATCTCAACGAAACTGTTTTCATCGAGTAAAGCATTGATTCTTTGACTCGCTTGAGAAGTAGTACTCATTTTTCAGCCCTCCATTTATATAATTATAAAAAATAATGAATAAAAACTTTTGCTATTTGACATAGCGCACGACTGTAGTATAACACAGAATGCAATTCCCGACCAGCAGAAATTACAAAAAAAATGCAAGTTTTAAAATATATTCCAGAATCCACAAAAAGCTTCGTTCCTCCACTGCCGTGTCCGCGCACACCGCATATCTTTTCACCAGTTCCCCGTTCAGATAATAGAATACCGCCCCCACTTCCTCCCCCGCGGCAACTGGCGCGTCAAGCATGGATTCCACACGGCTTTTCACTTCCACCTGATCCGTCTCGCAAAGCAGATACGGCAGACTCTTCTCCCCCGCCTGCAGGGTGACGGACACTGCTGCCTCCTCAAAGGGCGTTCCCCGCTCCCCCGCTATGCCGTTTCTGACCGGAATATCGGAAAAGGTCTGTTCTTCGTAAATATCCCGGTACTGATACCGCTCCATCCCGTAAGCCGCCAGCTTCTTCATGTCGCTCCACTTGTAGCTGCGGTTGCCTGGCCAGCCGCAGGCCAAAAGCGCCACCGTAAAGATCCGCCCTTCGCTCTCCACCGCCCCCACATAGCAGTAGCCCGCATTGTTCGTGAATCCCGTCTTCCCGGAAAGCGCCTCCTGCATCATGCCGAGAAAAGCGTTGTGGTTATTGCAGTGAAAACTCCTCTTACCGTCCACGTCCGTGAAATCATAGCCCTGCGTCCTCGTAATCTCCAGAAAGCGCTCCTTTTCCGGGGAATCCGTCACACAGTAGGCCATGATTTTCGCCAGATCCGCCGCCGTTGTGGAATGCACTTTCCCGGTGTCATTT
>VSNH01000080.1 GCA_009774215.1 Lachnospiraceae bacterium | reverse complement strand
GGCGTACACATAGTAGACCACCTGGGGCACCAGCCGGCCGATATTGATGGAGTTGGCGGAAGAAAACTGTAAACCATGCTTAGCCATCTCCCCTGCCAGTTCCTTGTCATTGAATAGCATTTTCACACCTGTCTGGGCGTCGTCAAAATTACCGTGGATGCCGACCACAAAAGTGTTGTCGCCCTTCTGGGTCGCCATCTGTTTCTCCTGAATCGGGCTGACGCCGTTCTTCGGATAAAAGACGATAATCTTCGTGCCCGCAACATCCGCAAAGCCCGCAAGAGCCGCCTTACCCGTATCGCCGGAGGTAGCCGTCAGAATCACAATCTCGTTCTCCACATGATTCTTCTTTGCGGAAGTAATCATCAGATGAGGCAGAATCGACAGCGCCATATCCTTAAACGCGATGGTCGCACCGTGAAACAGTTCCAGATAATACGCGCCCTCCGCCTCCACAAGAGGCGCAATCACTTCCGTGTCGAACTTCGCATCATAAGCGCGCGCAATGCAGTTCTTGAGCTCTTCCTCCGTAAAATCTGTCAGAAACAGCTTCATCACCTCATATGCAGTCTCCTGATAGCTTTTGCCCGCAAGCTCTTTCATGGAGCAGGAAAGCGCCGGGATGTGATCCGGCACAAACAGCCCTCCATCCTCCGACAAACCTTTTAAAATTGCCCGGGACGCCGTAATCTTTTCCCTGCCGTCTCTGGTGCTGCTGTATAAAACTTCCATCCTTTTTTCCATACCTTTCTTCTTATGAATCGCAGTGCTAAGCTCAAAAAACCTTCGGTTTTCCTCGCTCACGGGCTGTCTACGCTCCGCTTCGGTCCGTGCTAAACAAGCGCCACTGGCGCTTAGCACCCCTATGCATCCATTCGGTTAAACGTTTCGGCGAGCAAGCTCTCCTCCACGTTTACCCTCTGTCTGGGCACTGCTCATTGCCAACATGAATATTAACACACTTTCGCAGTCGGCGCAATATTTCCTATAAGAAGAATTCGTGGTGTCCGTAGGAAAAAAGTCTGGTAAGTTTTCTGTCAAACCATTTGAGTTTGTCGGAATCCGCCTTTTCGCGGGCGCAGAAATACAACGCTCCCTGGGAAATATCCTCTCCGTACAGGGCGCGCTCCACCGCCGCTACCGTGTCCTCACTGACACGGACATTCTGGTATCTGCCGTCCACAGTTGGCGAAAACTGGGCGATCCCCTGCTCTTTCTGCATGACCACCTCAAGCACCGTATTCGGGAACAGCTCATTATTCACTCTGTTTAAGACCACATTGGCCACCAGAAGCTTGCCGTCCTGATCCTCGCCGCCTGCCTCCGCCTCCACAATTCGAAGAAGCGCATCATAGTCCTTGTCCGACAGTTGATACTTCTTCGTCTGTTCCAACACCTCATAGTCTACCACTCTCTGTCCGGAAGATACGCTTTCCAGCATCTCTACAAAACTTTGCTTATCTTCCTCCATCGACGTGTCCAGGTATTCCATGCGGAAGGCAGGCTTGGCCGATATCCGATCAATCTTCAGCTCCCTGACGCAGAGCCATGATGACAATATGGTCATCCCCGCCAAAAAGAAGCCTGTAATATATTTCCTGTACATCTCTTCCTCCATAGTCAAAGCAGTTTACTGTTTGAAACACTGTGACTCATTTGGCTGCTATCATATTCTATGCAGAAAACAGGAAAAATATTTCTAAATTTGTTTTTTTTCTCAAAAATGGTACAATTACCTAAAAGGAGGAGCGACCCATGAATCAACCGTTAACGGGCGTATATACAGCAAAAAGGAAGGATGGAACCATATATTTTCGCGCCTCATTAACTTATCGCAATAAACATATCAGCCTCGGCAGCCACGAAAATCAAAAAAAAGCGCATGAGATTTACCTCACCGCCACTGCGCTCTTAAGCGACTCCTCCATCCGTCTGGAAGACTATACCGAGGACGCTCCGCTCGCCTTCGCCAAATGGGTGAGCCTGATTAACTTCCGGGACAACGGGCTGTATTTTTCTTCGCCCATTTACATCCGTCCCCGTTTTTTTTATTACTATTTCTCTCCGACTGAATTTTTTATTTTTGATAAGGACGATCTGTTCTACTATTCCTCCCGCAAAATATCCAGACGCGGCGGTCACTATTTCGTGGCCGACTACGGTATGCAGGTGAATATCATGAGCCGCTACGGCATCAAAAACTATGCCGTGGAGGGACGGGACTACCGCTTTATCAACGGCAATCGAAACGATCTGCGTTACGAGAATATCGAAATTTTCAACCGCTTTCACGGCGTAAGCGTCATACAGGAGAAGGGCCGCACCGGATATCTTGTAAAAATACATGTAAAAGGCTATGTAAAAGTGGGTGTCTACGACACGGAGGTGGAAGCCGCCATCGCCTATAACAAGGCCATCGACCTGTTAAAAAAAGCCGGCGTAGACAAGGCATATACCCCCAATTACATGGAAGGCATCTCTCCCGATGTCTACACCGACCTCTACAATTCCGTTCAGGTTTCTTCCCGCCTTTTACATTTCCGCAAGCGATGCGCTGATTGAAGCCCGCGGCATCTGTGGCTGCAAAACGGTCGCTTCCCGGTTACCGCTCCGAATAGCTGACAAAGCAGATATTCAAATCAGCACCGCCATCGATGCCGTTTAACACACCGTCCGTATCATACTGCCACATGGCATAACGGTAAGGATAATCCGGAATCTCTTCTTCCTGCGAAAGCCACACGTCATAGTTCTGCAGCTTAGTCAGATCCACCTCTTTGATCAGCCACTCCTTGTCGCCGTAAATCATGGGCACATAGCCGGCCGCTCTGATCGCGTCCAGAAAGCTGACCGTCACCGTCGTCTTATCCTCCCGGCTGAGTCCCTCAATTCTCGACTTGTCGTTGGACACGAAACCCATATTGAAGGCAACCGGATATTTGATGTGCGCCCTGTAGGGCTCCAGATTCTGTACCACAAAATTTGCCTCCTGAACAGCTTCGTCCTGGGAGATGGCCTGAGAATAAAAATAGACTCCCACATCGAGCTGGGCCTCGATCGCCCCCTCAATATTTTCCTTGAAATTCTCATCCAGCGTGATCTGTCCTGTACTGTATCCCCGGCTGCCGAGACGGATCATCACATAATCCACCCCCGCCGCCTTCAGACTCGGGAAATAAACCTTCCCCGTATGCTTGGAGATATCCACCCCAACATAGGAAGTCTTTCTGCCGTTTTCCATATAACGCTTCAATCCTGCCTTGTCCTCCATCTTTGTAAAGTCCAAGGTGTTTTTCGTCAGGTAAGGGCTAATCAACACCCATTCCTCCGAGCCGTCCCTGTTCGTTATCAGGGTATGCTTTCCGTCCGTGGCAGGATCGTTTTGCTGCTCGTTCTGCTGCTCCTCTTCCCTTTGCCTGTCCAACTCCTTCTCACGCTCCGCCTTCTCGGTGTAAGGATTCTTAGAGGCAGACGGCGCTGACACATCCCCCGCATCCGCTGTCGATTCTGTCTCTTCCTCCTCCGGGTACATATCCCAGAAATCCAGATCCTCCGCGCGGAGTTTTGGCTTTGCTTCTTCCTCCTGCACCGCCGCCAGCTCTTCCTGTTTCGCCTCTTCCTCCTTCTGCGCCTGTATCTCCTGCAGATATTCGCTGCCGCCGCGCTTGTTGTCATTGCCCTGGAACACGGCAAACAGAACGATCAGGACAAAGGCGGACACGCCGATCACCATATAAATCAGGGAAGGGCCTACGCCGCCCCCCGTTTCCTCTTCTCCCGGTAACTTCATATCATTCATCATTCCTTTCTAAGTACAGAGAATGCTGCCTTTCATACATTCCCGTAAGTGGGATTTCATACTGTCTTTTCATTCGAAGATATGATACCATGATATTGGGGAAATGGCAACTTGACTGTATAAAATTGGTATGCACGATGCAGCTATTATTCGGAGGTCATTATTAAACATAGGAAAGGTTTTGCTTATGAAAGATTCCACTCGTGAAAGCCTAAGCTACTTCGGGTTGTATGCAAAGATGCTCCGGGTCAAAAAAGAGATAGAAAAAGCGCAGGCGCGCGGCATTCCGTGCGAGCTTTATTCTGTGGTGGATAAGCGGGATACGCACTCATGGTATACGGCGGGGATGTTTTTGGGAGACGAATCGGGGATTGGATAATTTTTTTACGTGGGTCGAGAATGCATACATCGGAAGCTGCAAAGGAGTGCTTTATGAAGTCGCGTAATAGAGATGATGGCTGGTTAACCGGAAGACTGTATTTCAACAGAGAAGATAAAAGAGTAATTATTAAAAGGTCTCGAAGTGGGTTTGGCTATACAATGAATTTAGGAAATAAGTGGACATGGATATTTCATATTATTTTTGTAATAATTATAGTTACCGTAATCCCCGTCATTCTGGCTGACTGTACACGAAATATTGATCCGATTTCACGAACGGGCTTTTACTTCGATACGGTGATTCAGATTACTTTATATGACACGGAAGATGAATCCGTTCTGAATGGGTGCTTTGCGCTGGCGGAAAAGTATGAGAACCTATTCAGCGCAACAAAGGAAGGGTCTGATGTGTGGAAGATCAACCATACGGATGGGAAAGCCGTCACGGTATCGGAAGAAACCGTTAAGCTGCTTGTCACAGCGGCAGACTACGCCAACAGGACGGAAGGACGGATAGATCCCACCATCCGCCCTGTCAGCGAACTTTGGGACTTCGGCTCCGAAGGGGAAGCCCATGTGCCGGAAGATCATGCCATCAGGGAGGCGCTCTCCCACGTCTCCTGCGACAACATCCGCTTTGGCACCGCTCCCTCGGACGAGACCGGCGAATCCGTCTACCGCACCGTCACGCTGACCGACAAGAAAGCCGCCGTGGACTTGGGCTTTATCGCCAAAGGCTATATCGCGGACAGGATGAAGGAATACCTGCTCTCTCAGAACGTAAAAAGCGCCTGCATCAGCTTGGGCGGCAATGTGCTCGCCATCGGTGAAAAACCGGACGGCTCCCCTTTCCGTGTGGGCGTTCAGGAACCCTTTGCGGAGACGGGCACGACGCTTACTGCCGTGGAAATCCATGACACGTCCGTAGTGACCTCCGGCATTTACGAGCGCTGTTTCTATGAGGACGGCGTGCTCTATCACCATGTCCTCGACACAGCCACCGGTTATCCTGTGGACAACGAACTTGCCAGCGTGACCATTATCTGCGAGTCCTCCACAAGAGCCGACGCCCTCTCCACGTCCTGTCTCTGTCTGGGGCTGGAGGATGGGCAGAAGTTTCTTGATGCGGAGGAGGACGTGGCTTATCTGCTGATTACGAAAGATGGGGCGCAGTACCGGTCGGAAGATTTTCAATAAGTAGCTTTCTCCCTCCGTTTTCTTCTTTTCCTCTAATATATAATACGCATCCTTTCCTGCTCCTGCTGACTTAGCTCTTCCAGAAACTTCTCCAGCGCAGAACTGTCATTCAAAGTAATCACTCCTCTTTTCCTTCGGAATCACCACCGGCGCCAGATTATTTCCTATTAATTCATAGTTAAGCAGCCGTCCCGTCCTGCCGTTCCCATCCTCAAAGGGATGTATCCGTTCAAACTGCAGGTGCATTTGCGCAATTTTTTGATACACACTAGCAAATTCCGTATGATTGTAGTTATATACAAAATACATCATCTGCTGCGGTATCTGTATCGGCTCCGGCGGAATATGCTCCGCTTTGCGTATCCTGACAGAAACCATTCTGTATCCTGATATTTCAGAGATATTTCGGTTAATCAGTATCGCCATGTCCTTTATGAGCCGCTCCGACAAATCCTCGTCCAAATGATTCAGGATATAATTAACCGCATATTTATGATGAATTGCCCCATATATTTCTCTTGGTTCGCGGATACCTGAAACTCATTGTCATGAAACAAAATGGCATATGTCTCCGCATAGGATAACGTGTTGCCTTCAATTCCATTGGAATGATAAGTGCTTCTGGGTCTTCACCCTCGCATCCGTCTCGCCCATCCCTTAACGGCGGGTCTCAGACACAAAACGCCGATCAGCAAAGGCACCCAGATGATCAGATAGGGCGACCAGATATAACGACCGAACAGATGAAAGGTATTGGTGCGGAACACATCCGCGCCGCTCCCCACAAGGGGCAGCACGTCAAACACTTTTTCCATTACAACCGGCACACGGTTATATACGCTCATAGGCACATATACTGCTGCCAGACTCATAAGAAGTGCCAGCACATGATTCTTGCAGCGCGCTGAGAACAGCATGACAAGCCCCGCATAGCCCATTGCGCCGAGCAGGGTGAAGGCATACTCGTAGATTTCCGCCTGCAGCATATTCATGGGCGCAATCGCGATCATTTTGACCGTCTGGATGGGCATATCCCACCCCTCCGTTCCAAGAAAGACAAGCTGTGAACAGATCATCCCGGCAGCTGTCATGGCAAATAATTCAAGCGTAAATAAAAGCCCTGTGAACACCTTTGCACATGCCAGTTTTCGCCATCCGTTTTTCGTCGTCAAAAGGAGCGGGCTTGTATTATCATGCCACTCCCCGGCAAACAGGGACGACAGAACGACCGCCAAAAACAGCGCAAGCACGGTTCCAAGTCCGGAAACGGAATCACCGAGAATAGTCGACCATCCTTCCGCCCATTTCCATGTAAAAGGCTCCTGCACCCTGTCGTTAATCCGCAGAAGATATTCCCTCTCCGTCCCCGTCTGTCCGCTGATTTCAAGGAAAGTCTCCAGTGCCTTCTCTCTTCTTTCATAAAGCCCGGTAAGCTTCTCCGGCTCCACATAGCAGCCCATGATCATAACGGAGCGCATGTCCGTTTCCTCCAGTTCCGGATAGAGCTGCCTAAGCATACTGTTTACCGCTTCCCATCCGGAGTTCTGGTATTGCTGAAGTATTTCCCCATCCGCCGTACCCTGTGTTCTTTCCTCTTCAACCACCACGGCGTGAAGACGCTGATAATCTCTGACCCATTCCTGCAAAGTCTCGTCCGTCAGTTCCCCGTATTTATGAAAATAAGCCTGGCACCTTCTTATGTTCTCGTACCCGTCAAAATTTCTGCTGTAATCCGCAGCAGCCTTCCTGCTCCCGAAAGCGCCCCACTGAAGCATCAGTACGCTCCCTAATGCCACGCAATAAAAAAAGCATAGCAGGGCACATATTTTGGTGCTGTTTTTCCGCCATAACTTTTTATGTTCCAGTTTGAATAATTCCATTCCCGCTTTCTCCTTTCAATCCTCCCTGTCTTTAGGCATTTGCAAAACTCACCACAACATCTACTTCTTCCCTTGCATGGAATACAGATACAAATCCTCCAGCCCCGCCTCACATGGCACCGCCCCCTCCGCGGGTTTCTCATCCGACAGAATGCGCAGCACTACCTGTTCCCCTTCATGCCGCAGATTAGCGACCGCCGCCCTCTCCTGCCAGCTTTTCGCCTCTGCCGGGGAAACCGTCAGCTCCCATACCTTTCCTTCCGCTTCTTTTGTCAATTCGGAAACCGTGCCCTGCGATACCAGCTTTCCCTTTTTCATCAGCAGCACCTCGTCCGCGATCGCCTCGATATCCGACACGATATGGGTAGAAAGAATGACAATCCTGCCCGCCGCATAATCGGAAATCAGATTGCGGAAGCGCACCCTTTCTTTCGGGTCAAGTCCTGCCGTCGGCTCGTCCAAAATTAATAGCTTCGGGTGATTCAAGAGCGTCTGTGCGATCCCCACCCGCTGCTTCATGCCGCCCGAAAAGGTCTTGATTTTCTTTGCCGCTACCTCGCTTAAACCGGCAACCTCCAACAACTCCTCCGCCCGCTTCTTTGCTCTATCCCTCGGAATGCCCTTGAGCGCCGCCATATACAGCAGGAACTCCCTCGCCGTATAGTTCGGATAATAGCCAAAATCCTGCGGCAGATACCCAAGGATATCCCTGTATTCTGCACCCATGGAGACAATCTCCCTGCCGTCCAGAAACACCTCCCCGGAAGTGGATTCCAGAATGGCGCACAGCATCCGCATAAGCGTCGTCTTTCCCGCTCCGTTTTCCCCCAACAGACCGTATATCCCCGGCTTTAAAGCCACACTGACACAGTCCACCGCAATTTTGCTCCCGTAATGCTTCGTCAGACGGTCAACCGATAATTCCATATAATTTTCCCTCCCTCTTTCTCCCGGCTATCACGCCGATCTCCCTGCCAAAAAATCCGCCAAAAACAAGAAACAACACAATCCACAAGCCTGTTGCGGACGTTTCATAGACCTGCGGCATCCTGTTTGCCGATATCCCCCAGACAACACAATAGGCTATCGTCACCACCGCGCAGACAGGAATCCTTTCCCTCCTCCGCAGTCTGATCAGCCGCAATATAGTCGTCATACAGACCAGATACGGCACCAGACCGTACAAAATGATCCGTCCGATCCCCTCGCCAGACTGACGTCTGTACATAACCAGCCCTAAAACTACTGTAATCCCTACCAGATTTGCCGCACCCGCAAGAACCAGCTTTGCCAGTATGGTCTCCGCGCCGGAAGCCCTTGTCACCGCCTCCATTTCACTCATTTTGTAAAACTGGCTGCGCAGCAGCGGCGGTATGACAGCCAGCGCAAACAGCGGCGTAAAAGCGGGAATGTAATATGACACATGATCTATGGTGCCAAGCCGGATACAGATCAGAAACAATACCCCGGTCTGCAGCCCAAAGATGGACAACCCCTCAAATCGGAAAACATCTGACAAAAACTGCCAGAAGCCCGTCCTCTCCTCCTCCCCGCAGTCCCCATACCGGCGCATCACTTCCGCGCAGCGCATGACGGTTTCCGCCTTTTTTCCGGGTTTGATCTCCGCTCCCTGTCCCAGAGAATCCCTCAGATATCCCTTTAATTCCCTATCGCTCATCACCAAACTCCTTCCTCATCAGCCGCAGCGCGTTCCTGACCCGGCTCTGCGCCGTCCGCATACTGCATCCCGTCACCTTTGCGATCTCAAAAAAACCAAGCTCCTGCCCGAAACGGAGAATGACTGCCTCCCTCTGTTCCACGGACAAAACACCTAAAAGACGCCTGATATCCTCCCTGTGCTCCGCCTGCGCAATCGTATTTTTCCTGTCAGCCATATCTTCCGCATCTTCCAGAGAGTAGACGGGCATTTTCCTGCTCTCATCGATGCACAGGCGGTTGGCGATTGTGTACAGATAAGCCTTGAACTTATTTCTGCCCCTGTATTTCGGCAGGCTCCGAAACAGCTTTAAAAAAGTTTCCTGCGTCAGATCCTCCGCCTTCTCCGGGGCGGCGCAGTGCCAGCCGCAGTACCGCAGGATAGCGTCATAATAGCGGTCGATCAGCTCTTCCGCCGCCGCTTCGTCACCGCCTTTGATTCTCTCAACCAGTTCATCGTCACTCACATGGCACCGCCCCCTTTCTCAACACTAACCGCCATGATTCCGCTGTGCGGAATCTCATATCCGTTGGAAAAACGCCCGTTTTTGGCGTTTTTCGGCGTGAAACATAGTACTTCTCCGCAAAATGCCCTCTGACATGAGCGGCTAGAAGTACTTTTCACGCTAACCGCCATGATTCCGCTCTGCGGAATCTCATATCCGTGTGGGGAATGCCCGTATTTTGGGTATTCTCCTGTGTGAGACTTAGTACTTCTTAACGAAGCAGCCTCTGCTGCTGAGTTCTAGAAGTACTTCTCACACTATTCCTGCGGCGCTGCCTGCCGCATCCGCATCTGTATAATATAACGGTACAAGTTGTTAAAAGGATCAAAAAATCCCCAAAAAAGAAAAGGCAGAGGATTTCCCTCTACCTTTTCTCAAACTTTACCATCAGTTTCCATGCCGGACGTTTTACCGTCTTATCCGTGATAATCCTCTCATTGCGGTAAATACTGAGCAGCAGCCCGATCAGTACCGCATAAGTAATCCCCGTATACACGTTGCAGGATACAAAGGGAAACTGCATGTTGCTCACCAGGAAATATCCTGTATTGCTCAGAACCCCTTCCAGACAATTCAGCAAAATAACCATAAAACAGGCAGCTGACAGCATAAACCCGATCTGGTTTTTCTGGCGCTTTACGATCTGGAACGCCCGTATGGACAATGCCGCAAACGCAGCTATCAGGACCAATCCCGCCAAAACGCCATAATTGCATATCAGTTGAAGCAGAATAAGAGGATCCGTTGGTCCAACCGAATTATCACTCAGCAGTAAACTGTTGTCCGCCGCGCCAATCAGCCTTACCGCCCTCCATTCCTGCCTGAGCAGCAGATAAATATATCCGGCTCCCTGCGCATCCTGCTTCGGATTCAGCCATGCCAGCAGGCGCTGCGCCTGAAATCCGTATATGGAAAAAAAGCCCGTCATAACCATCGCAGACATGAGAGCCACCGGCAACAGTACCAGCACGCCAGTCATAATTGTCACCGCCCTCTTTTTATTCACGGAAAACCATCCTTTCGCCGCCGCAAGGAAAATCAGGAACGTGCACACCATATAGATATTTGCCGTGTGCAGCATACCGGAAAAGCAAAAGGTAAAGCATGCGGTAACAATCTGCATCCCCATTGCCCACATGAGCGCGCGATATCCCCCGTTTCGCTGCCGGTACAGGATGCCCGCAAAAACAGGCACATACAGGTAACTCAGCATAATGCCCGGAATCCGTCCTTCCCCCACAGACAGTATCAGGCTGCCCAATATGACAATTGTGACAAACATAAAAGTACCGTAAGCGTACCGCGCGATAAAACTGTAATCCAGAAAATACATGCCCGCCATCACGCAAAACGACAGCAGCAGGGTGACACACTGCCTCCCGATATACTCCGGATGCTGTGACAGATATCCCACCTGATAAATGATAAAAAACCCTGCTATGTGAAACAGGAAAGCCATGCCGATCAGCTTATAATCTGTCTGCGGGCGATGAATCCTGTCCAGCTCCACGCCGACTTCCACCGGATCGCCCATCTCCTGTACCGCCTTCCTGACCGCCTCCTCATGGGTCACGCCTTTCTCCACATATGCCGCTGTCTGATCCTCGATATGGTCGGAAAGCTCCTTTGCGATGCCATCCCTCGCCCTGACGCACCGAATCTGTTCCACAACATCCCTGATATATGATTCTTCTGTCATCCGACCACCTCCCCGAGAACGTGAAGCACCGCGGTCTGATATTCTCTCCATTCCTCCGTTCTTGATTTTAAATACTTTCTCCCCGCTTTCGTGATGCTGTAATATTTGCGCTGTTTTCCGTTTACCTCATTTTCGTAGGAAGTCAGATAGTTCTTTCCCTCCAGGGAATGGAGCAGCGGATAGAGTGTCCCTGCCTTTAACACAAAAACATTTTCGGACTTCTCCTGCAGTGTCTCGATCATCTCATAGCCGTACATGTCACGGTCTTCCAAAAGACGCAGAATTAACATGGCTGTGCTTCCCGAAATGAGCGCCTTGTCTATTGACATCTTACCATCTCCTTTATATAGATTATCTATATATCTATTGCCCATTATATATAGACCATCTATATATGTCAAGTCAAAGTTCCCATGCAATCCATTCCGGTTCCTCTCCCTCGTGAGCCGCAAGATCAGCCTCGTTTTCTTCCGTAAAATGTCTGGCTCTCACCTGCTGTCCGTCAGCCGTATAGGAATAAAATGTCTCTTCAAAACCGTCATAATTGTGAATTTCCCAGACAAGGCCATAATCGTACACGCTAAACGAGATATTTCTCGTATGCGACTCAAATACATCAAAACAAATCAGTTCGTTGTCACAGATTCCCAGAATATACATCAATTCACTTGTATCGGAGCTTATTTTGAAAATAAGCTCCGGATTGTCATCCGCATTTACATCCACATAGGCATACTTTTTCTGCGCGTCCTCAAATTCGGATTCATAGTTTTTATCATCCATAACGGTCAGATTCATGCCTTCCACATATGGGTTTGCCACGCTGATTTCATTTTTCAGGAAAGATTCGTACAGTGAATTTCCGGCATCCGTCGATTCTTCTGTCTGACTCTGCTGGTTTTGTATCGCTTCCTGTTCATCGGATACCGCCTTGCCTTCCTCTTTCGGGGTTTCTGCCGGATTGATATTGTCCCTCGTTTCCGGCGCATCGCCTTCCGCGGATGCCGACGGCTCCTCCTTCGTGCTTTCTGCTGCATCTGTATCGGGTAAATCAGAAGACTGCGTTTCCCGCACCTCATCAGCACCATCAATTTTTTCAATGATAATGCTCCCCGCATCTTCCTGCGTCTCTTCTGCGCTCTCTGTCTGCCCGCAAGCCGAAAGCAAAAGCGCAAATGCGCCAGCCGCCAGCGCTATTTTCATTTTTTTCATAGACATATTCCTCCCTGCCCCATAAATATAGTGTCTTGCATGAAATATGAAAACACTTAACGAAGATCTTCCGAGCTTAGTGTTTTCCTTCACACATGATACCATATTTATATCACAGCGGGAAAAACTATCCTATATCGCTTACCGAAACGACACAAATTTTGCGTAAACGACACAATTCACTGGTCAAACCGCATTCTCCATTTAAAAAATTCTTTTTTAAACTCCTTACTGTGAACCCTTCCAATCACAATCTGTAAGCCGTTACAAAGCGTAATTTCATGGCTGTTTACCTTTTCAATGTATTTCAAATTCACAATGTACGAACGTTGTATCTGAAAAAAGCCGAATTGCGATAAACTTTGTGCTGTTTCCGAAATCCGTCCCTCACAAAAATAATCGCTGCCATCCAGCATGAGATATCTTAATTTTCTTCCGCTTGTCTCGACAAGCAGCAGCTCATTCAGGTTTATCTTTATAGGAATCCCCGCAGTATCATTACAATAAACGATCCGGTCCTGCATCCTGGTTCTCAGGAAAGCATCAATCGCCTCGCCTACTTCCTCCAAATGTTTCTTGTCAATGTATCTGAACGCATTTACTCTATAACCCGCCCTGGCCAGTTCCGTATGCGAAGTCAAAAAGCAGATCTTACATTGATTTTTGAAATTCATCAACTTGTCAGCTATGTCGAAACCATCCTCCCCCTCTGCAAGCTCAATATCCAGAAACAGTAAATCTGCATCCGCATTTTTCATAAAATCGCTTCCATTGCCATAGGTATCAATTTGAGCGGGAATATTTTTATCCCTGCAATATTTGTCAATAAGATTCCGTATCTTATCTCTCCACACTTCTTCATCTTCTACAATAGCTATTTTCACACCCGGTTCTCCTTTGGAATGGCAATACTGATTTGAAACATTGCTTTCCCATTTTCCACCATGGTCTCCATATAGTATTCACCATGATATTTTTCCACTGTCGCGACAATATTTTTCAGTCCAAACCCATGATTTCCCTTATCCTTTTTGGTTGTCACAAAAAAATTTCTGGTATTTGCTTTATCGGCTATGCTGTTGCTGACAGCAATAAAGATTTCCTTCTCATGTTCTACAAGTTCAATCCGAATTTTAGGTTCGACTGCCTTCACTGCCGCCTCCATAGCATTCTGCAGGATATTCCCCATCAGGACTGTAATATCAAACATCTCAAGATGCATTTCCCCGGTCAGCATTCCTGACACAGCAACCCCCACGTTCTCCTTTGCCGCCAGATATAAATAATAATTCACAATAACATCGAGAAAACTGTCTCCCGTATGAATCTTTAAATCAAACTCCTCCTGAATATTCCAGATTGTATCTATATACGCTTTGGCTGCCTCCGTCTCTTTTTGATTCATCAGCTCCCTTAGAACACCGATGTGGTTTGCCAGATCATGTTTAAAACGCCTTACAGCCACCGACTGCTGTAACTGATAATCGTATTGCTGCTTCTGCATATGCATAAAAGACTGGAGTTCCCTGTTCTGTCTGCCCGAAAGTATATTTTTAATGGCAAGGCCAAGCGTAAGAAAGACAGAATAGATCGCACCCGCTATACTGATAAAAAATACCGCATAGGCATCCCACCCATACATGGCATGATTTTCGTCGAAAAATACAAAAACAAAATTATAAAACAATTGAAAAATGCCGCCTTGTATCAAAAGCGCCAGCCGGTACTTCCATTGTATATCACACAGATAAACCTCATTTTTTCTAAGAAGAAGCAAATATATCAAAAGATATATCATAAAAGAAAGCAGATAGGCGGTTTCCATCCACCATGTGATATCTGTGCCAGCACCGCCGCCTATTAATACAATCTGTATCAGCATGACGCTGAATGTATCTATAATTCCTGTAAAATACATGATGGCTGCACTTAATACAAGCAAATGCCCCAGACGCTCTTCAAAAAACAAACTTATGGAAAGCACACTCCAAAATATATAGACCGCTGGAGAATTGATATCAAAATAGGCGTTAAAACCGCCTGCGCACAGCATAACTGACACAGACAGACCGAGAAAAATTTTCTGACTTCTCGGTCTTAATCTGAATCCAAAATATAGGATAAACAAATAGATAAAATAATTTAAAATGTTGTCTACGATGTAAATCATTTTTTCCGCTTTTACCCCTTGCCTCTTTTACGGCTTCCGCGCCAGCTCCAGATCAATCGTGTCATACAGGGTAATCTGTCCCCCAAACCGATTGATTGCCTGCTCGATTTCCGAAAAGAAGGCTTTCCTCGTCTCCTCCTCTATCACCATATGATCGGAATAGGTTCCCAGAAGAGCGGTATATTCCTTCGCCGTAAAAGTTCTCGTCCTGTTGTAAAGTTTGTAACTGATATCCGTAAACCCGTATTTTCGTGCAGTCTCTGCCCTTTCCTCCGCCTCCTTTTCCCCATACTCGCTGCCTTCCATGGCATTTGGCATATATACATCATATACTTTTTGAATAGCCTGACTCAGTTCCTCTCTGCCCTTGTCCTTGTATGGATGGTTTGCAAAGCGCGCAAAGACGCCGCCTCTTTTCAGCAAATCATATACTTTTGGATAGCCTATTTCTTCCGGCACCCAGTGGAACGCGGACGCCGAATAAATCAAGTCGCAGGAACCGCTCTCACCGGCAAAGTCCTCGAATTTGGACGTCACCACCGAAAAGCCGGTAAATTCCCGAAACTTCTGGCGGCACAGCTGCGAAAAATTCTCACCGTATTCCACAGCAGTCACATGGCACCCCATTTTTAAAACCGGGAGCGTCGCCTGTCCGCCGCCGATACCCACTTCCAAGGCATGACTTGTCTGATCCAACTGTTTGTACCGAAAAATATCCTCATATAACTCCGGCACATATTCCGGTCTCAGTTTTTCATACTGCGCCGCCACCGTGTCAAAGGTCCACTCCAGCCCCTTAATAATCGGCATGACGCTCCCGCCTCCCTTCTATTTCTTCCCACTCTGAACGCGTAATCGCATAGGCATACGAAATACCATTCTTTTCATCGGGATACTCCTTCACCTTTCTCATGCCATTTGCCACAGCCGTCCGATAGGAAGCCTCGTTTGTATATTTCATATAAGAATATACCGCATTATATTTTGTATGCTGAAATACCCAGTTCCTGACTGCTTTCGCCGCTTCGCTCCCATACCCTTTTCTCCAATGCGCTTTGTGAATATGATACCCAATCTCCGGTAGCATTTCCCCGTCAATATTCTGCAAGGTAATCCCACAGTCTCCGATAAATTCATCCGTCTCCTTTAGAGTAACCGCCCACAAACCGAATCCATATTTCCGATAGTTATCCAGATTCCACTGAATCCAGTCCCTTGTTCTTTTTTCGTCAAAAGGACTCGGATAATGCTGCATCGTTTCCGGGTCTGACAGGATTTCATATAATGCTGCATAGTCAGCTATGGTATAGTCGCGTAAAATAAGCCTGTTTGTTTCTATTCTCATACAGCCTGTCCCTCCTAATCTCTCAACCGCAAACTTATCATATCACAAAAATCCCTATGTATGATTATCCTGTCCCTCAATTCCTCTTTTTTGTCCGTAACTATTCGGTCTTCGGCTTCATAGTTACGGAATCCGTCCTATTCCAGTCTGCCTTCGGCAAAGAGGCCGGATTCTTAGGAACCTTTACACATTCTCACGGACTTTGCAGCAAGTGCAAAGTCCCGGGCCGGACTGTTACTTTTATCTTTCAAATAATGATACCGCTTTCTTTTCATTCCGACAATTCCCGGAAAAAGAAAAAAGGGCGTATGAACTGCCACACGCCCCATATCTCAGGATATACTGCCCACCCCGCCCATCAGCCTTGTCATCTCCTCAATCCGCTCAATCGGAAACGGTGATGAGGTAAGCGGTTTCATTGCAATGGACATCAGCTTCATGGGATTGTCGTCCGCCGCAATGCGGTTGGAACTCATCTGTCCGCACTGGCGGCATCGGTGTATGATCGCCCACTCCCCATTTTTTCTGACCCAGACCGCCACCGGCTCCATATTTGCATTATCTTTTAATTACTCAAACTTCCCACACCGATTGGTGTGCTGAACCTTGAAAAATCAATACTTTAGTCCATAAAAAAGGCACAAAC
>VSNH01000008.1 GCA_009774215.1 Lachnospiraceae bacterium | reverse complement strand
CCCAGAGCTGTATTGGCTATAAGAAAATATCAGAAGCGATGACGGTTGTTCAACAGACGGACTATCAATTGCATTTGGAAAAAATGAATGGGGAAATAGAAAAGGATGCATTTTGTCTAAATGTGGGAGAAATTGAGAAAATGATAAAAGGTGTAGATGTGACACAGTTGAAGCCGATTTATGAAAGGAAAATATTCGGTTTAAATGAATGGATTAAGAAAATAACAGACATTGCATAGAGCATTCAGCCAATCGAAGAGATTATAGAATGTTGCAGAACAGGTGACCTGATGGATGAAATTTTTTATAAAAACAAGGCAGTTGGATTTTTATCTGAAATATTACCCTTGATTAAAGATCGCAAAAAAATTTGTATATACGGATGCGGAAGGGGAGGAGAAATTTTAGCAGGACTCTTAAAAGAGCGGGATATTGAAATAAAATGTTTTTTTGACATTCGCGCAAGCAGTATCAGAGAAAAGGAGGGTATTTTAGTTAGACCAATAAGTGCAGTAGAACCCGCACAGGATTATATTATTGTCAGTCTTATGGAGTATCTGCCGTCCGTAATGATCGAGCTGTGTGAAGCGGGTGTGGAAAAAAAGAATATATTTTATATATCGGAAAAACCGTACTGTAATACAGATAATACATATATGGGATGTAAAGTCGGCGCATATACTTATGGCTTTGAGAATTTATTGTCTGACTTCCCGATTGTAAAAAAAATCGGACGATTTTGCGGCATTAATAATCACGTCTATATTGGAGTAAATCATCCCATGGGGTATGTGACAACGCATCCGATCTTGGATTCGTTTACCGTTTTTAATGATCCCGATTTAAATACCGCCAGACGGAAAGAGTGTGTTGAAAAATATGGGAAACATGAGACCTTTAACTGGAATTTTGAAGGCGGCAACAGCCCGCTTAGGGATAACAGCCCGGTTTCCATCGGAAATGATGTCTGGATTGGTTGCAATGTCTGCATCTTACAAGGCGTATCTATAGGTGATGGAGCAGTCATTGCTTCGGGAGCTGTTGTTACCAAAGACGTACCGCCATATGCAGTGGTTGGCGGGGTTCCGGCTAAAATAATTTCTTATAGATTTTCAGAAGATATTATAGAGAATTTATTAAAAGTGAAATGGTGGAATTGGGAACTGGATTACATTAAGGAACATATTGAATATTTGTATGATATTGGTCTTTTGTTTTCAGTGAAAGCAGCAGGTGAAATGAATGGATAAGAGATTGTGTATATTTCAGATGCATGACGAAGACGGTGTGGCAGACGAATATATCATCTGTTGGTTGAAGCAAATAAAGCAGAATGGCTTTGATATTATTGTGGCAGTGAATGGAGACTTAAATAAACAGTCGCAGGAACATATTAGGGAATATGCTGATTTACTGCATTTCAGAAAAGACACCGGATATGACTCCATGGCATATAAAGAAATTTTGCTGAATGTTTTGGGAAGGAATAAAGTAACTTCATTTGCAGAGTGTTTGTTTCTAAATGACACGGTGTTCGGCCCGTTTGTACCTTTAAAAGAAATTCTCGATGATATGAGGGGGAGGTTATGCGATTTTTGGGGATTGACAGAGCAGTATGAGATAAAAAATTTTTGGGGCGAAGGCATTGATCTGCCATTCCATATACAGCCCTATTTTCTGATGGTCAGGCAGAAAATGCTTGGAAGCGATAGATTCTGGGAGTTCTGGGAGAAACTGGATCATGTTGATTCATATGATGCTGCGGTAAAAAAGTTCGAAATAGCATTTACTGATTACTTTTTAGCGGAAGGATTTAGCTGTGATGCTTTTATGAAATCTGAAAATGCAGCAGATGCCTCCAACTCCTTTGTTGATTTAATGGACAGACCGGCTTTTTTGGTTTTGGAAAGAGGGTTGCCTGTTTTGAAAAAACGTCTTTTTACGGACGAAGGGTTAATAAACTTGTCAATGGATTCCATGAAAATGTATGCTCTCAATATGTTTTGTTTTATACATCGTAACTATAAATATGATCTAAACTGCATCATTGATTATGTAGAGCGTGTGAAAAAAATCAATATTGATTTTCAAGAGGAAGTGGAATTTTTAAAGGACAAATTGATTCCTATGAAAAATTTTAAATGTTGGCAGTATCGTTTTGTGACGAAGGAAGTATACAGCTTTTTATTGAGAAATAGTGAAATTTGGATATACGGAGCGGGAGAATGGGCGCGGATAGTAATAAATGTTTTAAGTGAGATGGGAATTACGATCATAAAAGGCATTATTGTGAGTGACAAGGCTGATAATCCGAATGAGCTGATGAGCATTCCTGTTTATGAATTTGAGGATATTGTCGTCGATGATGAAGATATGCATGTTTTGATTGCCGTAAGGGAAAACAACGGTATCAAAGAGAAATTGGTGGAAAACGGTATTGAGAATTATTTGGAAGCAGTTATATGAAAATTGGAAAAATTGTTGTATGAGTAAGCGGGTAGGATATGGAAAGCAGAATTGACATTGTAAGTGAAATTTTACAGAATCATAATCTTATTCTTGACAAAGAACCAGGGATTTTACAGAAGAGACGGCTTTTGCAGGCTATGATGACAAAGTCTCATGACGAACAGGAAACAATCTGGGATGAATTGATTCGATCATGCGAAGTTGGGCATCTCAGGACAGCGCTTCATTTGGACTATATTTTTCGAACCACGGGAAAAAGTCATATATGGAATGATCGAAAAATAGCCGTTGTTGCGCATATAAATTATACGGATCTGATACCGCGATACTTTAGCTATATTGAAAAAATTCCCGCTTACATAGACGTATATATAACGACGAAGGGCATAAAAAATATTGCCATCATACAAAGAAAAATTGAAGAAATACCAAGGACCAATATAAGGATTGTAGTGCCAGAGGACAGAGGACGGGAAATCAGCGGGCTTCTGGTGGCGTGCAAAGATATTTTAATGAAGTACGAATATCTCTGTTTTGTCCACGATAAGAAAAGCAATAAAGGAGAGGGATATCAGACGGTAGGGCAGTCATTCTGTGATATTTTATGGGAAAATTCTCTAAAGAATCACATTTATATTGAAAATGTGATTAAAAGATTTGAGGATGAACCGAGACTTGGATTGCTGGCACCGCCGGCGCCCTATATTTCCAGGCTGTTTATGGTTGGGTTTTCGGGGTGGTGTAATAACTTTGATAAGACGGTGCAGCTGGCAGAAAGGTTGAAATTGAATTGCCGATTGGATAATAGTGCGCCTCCCTTTATTTTTGGAAGTACATTTTGGTGTCGAACAAAGGCATTACGGCCTCTGTTTGAAACAGGATTTACTTATGAGGATTTTGAACCCGAGCCTATGCCGACAGACAATACGATCTCACATGCGATAGAACGAATTTTACCCTATGTTGCGCAGAGTGAAGGATATTACAGCGGAATCATGATGACGGCGGAATATGCCGCCCTCTATACCTGTAATTATCAATATATGCTGGATACTATTGTCGACAAGGTAATAGTAAATAATGCCACAGAAAAGGAGTGTATGTATTACTCTGAACTGTCGGGAAGAAAGCAAAGAATCAAGAACTTTATAAAAAGGTTCTCAGAAGTATTTATATATGGAGCCGGAACATATGGGATGCAATGTCTGCGTGAAATAGACGAGGATGATAAAGAGAAAGTGTGTGGGTTTGTGGTGTCGGATGGAAGAAAAATCGATAGTGAGATGGGGGGTATACCAGTTATAGAACTTGGGCAGATTTATCCCAAGAAAGATGCAGGTATCATAGTGGCGTTAAGTTACCCTAATATGTTAGAGGTCTTTCCAGAATTAGGAAAACGCAGCTTTCAAAATATAGAAAGATATTTATGAATCGTTGGCATGTTTTATCGTCAGTTAAATTTAGAAGGGAAACGCCATGACAAAAAGAAATAGCATAGCCGTTTTGGTTCTGGTTGCCGAGGTGGAAGAAGTAGATGATTATATTATATTTTTGGCAGAGCAGCTTGAGGCGATTGTCCGGACTGTGGTGATAACGGTAAATGGCAGATTAAGCAATCAATCCATAGAGAAGTTGTGCGGCTGCTCGGATTGCGTATTTATCAGGGAAAACAGGGGGTTTGATTGTGGAGCCTATAAAGATACATTGGAGAACCGTTTGGGATGGGACAAGGTTAGAGAATATGACGAATTAATTCTTCTGAATGATTCCTGCTATGGACCTATATATCCGTTAGATTCTATATTTGAACAAATGGATAAACGGGAATTGGATTTTTGGGGAATAACGGAGCAGACACCGATTCGAGCGGGAAATTACAGTCAGACTCTTCTGCCGTATCATGTACAGACCTATTTTGTCGTTGTCCGCAAAAGGATGCTGCAAAGCGTAAGCTTTTCTGACTTTTGGCAGTCGGTAGAACCGTCGGATGAATATAATGATACGGTTGCCAATTTTGAACTGCGGTTTACGGACTATTTCAATGCAAGGGGATATCAGTCAGGAGCGTATGTGGATTGTGGAGCGTTTTGTAAATCAAGCGATGAAACACAGGCTTATGTCTTTTTGGACAGCTACTATCTGGTAGCTGAGCATAACTGCCCGTTTGTAAAGAAAAAAGTTTTTCTGTATCCGCATCATTTGGTGCTGTCGTCTAACGCCGGGGAGACTGCATACAAAACGCTGGAGTATATTGCAGAGCATACGGAATATGACGAGGATTTAATCTGGCGGCATCTAATCAGAAAATGCGAACCTGACGAACTGCGTTTATCTTTGCATGGGAATTATTGTCTACCGGTTGACTATTCATATAGAGTAACAGAGAACATAAGAAAGAATCTGGCAGTCATATGTTTGGAAGATAACGAAATGCTTGAGGTGTGTAAAACTTATATAAGTATGTTGTCTGGGCAGGCAGATGTAATGGTTCTGGATAATGGAAAGGAATTTGATGGCGCAGTCGATGTCAGAAAATACGATTATGTCTGCTTTTTGAACAATAAAAATATGGATCATTCGTTGTTTGCCGTCTTTTGGGAAAATATGATTGCAACGCCAGAATACATAAATAATGTCCTTGATACATTTGAGAGAAATCCAAGACTAGGAGTTCTGTCACCGCCCAAGCCCTACCATGCCGGATATTTTTCGGATAATAAGTCGGATTGTATTTATTATCCGTATGGGAATATGTGTTGGTGTAAATGTGCGGTATTAGAAGCCGTTTGGCAGGAAAAGGGAAAAGAACAGGGGATTGATGGAAAATCTTTCTGGCATAATATTCCCCATTTTGCGAAAAGGCAGGGATACGCATGTGGGGTGGTCATGACAGAAGAATACATGTCGGTAAGCCTGTCAAACTATCATTATATGTTGAACGGAATTGTAGAAAATCTTCTTTTGCATAGTGGGATAGAGGAGTTTAAAAATATCCGAATTTGAACCTCAGCCCATACCATTATTGCAGTTATGAATTGATTAAGGAAAAGAAATGTCCTTTGCTGAAAAGAAAACTTTTCACGGGAGATTTCATAGAGGGAAGATTTTGTGACGGAAATGATTTGAAAAAAACGATATCGTATCTGGCGGAGCATACAGACTATAATATGGACTTGATTTGGGCGCACATACTCAGGGTTTATCGTATCGGAGACATTATGAAAAGCGCAAAGCTGTTGGAAATCATCGACCCCGATGGCGAAAGTGAGAGACATAATCCGGGCGGTATCAGAATCATAGATCGCTATGGGACGGTCATAAAGGAGAAGGAAAAAGATGCCGGTCGATCAGAAGAAGCGGCATATACCGTTTTCATTTCCTTGGAAAAGCGAGCGGATTTGCCATTCCCTTTATTTGAGGCGGAGAAAAACTGCATTCTCGAGAATTTGCTTTACGACAAGACATATGTGGACAAAGTAGTGGAACTTTTTGAAAGGAAACCCCGATTGGGTTTGGTTATCCCGCCGGTTCAAACCTTCGGTAAAATCAGCCGGTCTCTTGGAAAGGAAATGCCTATTCATCATATCAGTGCATTTTGGTGCAGAAGCAGTCTGTTGCATGATGATGTATGGAATGATCTGATGAGTGACAAAACGGAGGCGGTGATGCAGAGGATGCCGCTGCTTGTACAGCGGATGGGTTACTATACGGAGATCGTGGTAAACAGAAACTATGCGGCAGGGTTATTGATAAATACATGGAGAACAGCGCAGGATATCTGGGAGTTTACCGGCGATAATCAAGGAGAAGACGGGGATTTGGATATAGAGGAAATGTATGACCGGTGCTGTCTTCCCAAAATCAAGGATTTTGTGAAGGGGAAAAGCAGGGTGTATGTGTACGGGGCGGGTCATCTTGCGTGCAGGGTCATCAGAATGTTAGAGGGCATCCGAAAACCGGACGGTATTGTTGTCAGTGATAAGAATGGAAATGCCGAGAGCATTTGCGGCTATCCCGTTTGGGAAGCAGCGCGGATCAGCGTGGCGGGAAGCAGTTTTATTGTTGCGGTGGGGAAAAAGAATGCTGACGCTGTGAAAGGACGGCTGGAGGCGGCAGGGGCTGTTGACTGCCTGCTGTTTGGATAAGGAGGAAAAACACGTGAAGGTGGTAATTCTTGCGGGGGGATTCGGTACGCGTATCTCAGAGGAAAGTTATATGAAGCCGAAGCCGATGATCGAGATCGGAGGGCAGCCGATTATCTGGCATATCATGAAGTCATATTCCCATTATGGGTTTAATGAGTTTGTTATATGCTGCGGATATAAGGCAAATGTGATTAAAGAATACTTCGCCAATTATTATCTGTATCACTCGGATATGACGTTTGAGTTTAAGGACAGCAACAAGGTGACCGTGCATAACAATTTTGCGGAGCCGTGGAAAGTAACGGTGGTTGATACGGGACTTCACACGATGACGGGCGGGAGGCTTAAGCGTGTGGAGGATTACATAGGGGATGAAACCTTTATGCTGACATACGGGGACGGCGTAAGTGATATCAATTTGAGAAAGCTGTACGATTTCCACAGGCAGCATAAAAAGATGGTTACGCTGACGGCGATACAGCCGGGCAGCCGATTTGGAACGCTGGAAATAGGAAATATGGATCTGGTGGAACGGTTTGCGGAGAAAAAGACAGATGACGGCGGCTGGATTAACGGTGGCTTTATGGTAATTGAGCCGGAGTTTCTGAAGCATATTGCGGATGATTCGGTTGTGTTGGAGCGGGAGCCTTTGGAATATGCGGCGGAAACGGATAATTTGGTGGCATATAAGTACAATGGCTTCTGGCAGTGTATGGATACGCTGCGGGACAAGCAGTATCTGGAAAAATTAATTGAGGAAGGGAATGCACCTTGGGTAATGTGGAATGACAGATAATTTATTTTATAAAGATAAAAAAGTATTTGTTACCGGTCATACAGGTTTTAAAGGAAGCTGGTTGTGCAAACTGCTTCTGGAGCTTGGCGCGAAGGTCGGAGGATATGCGCTTGCACCGGAAGGGGAAAAACTGTTGTTTGGTCTGTCCGGGGTGGAAGGGAATATAGAGAGTGTAATTGGTGATATTCGGGATAGGGAGCGCCTGGAGAAATCAATCATACAGTTTCAGCCGGATATTGTGATACATATGGCAGCGCAGCCGATTGTACGCGAAAGCTACAAAAACCCTGTGGATACCTATGACATAAACGTGATGGGAACGGTAAATGTGATGGAAGCGGTAAGACTGTGCGGCAGTGTGCGTTCGGTCGTGAATGTGACAACAGATAAAGTGTACCGGAATATGGAAAGCCTGAGAGGATATGTAGAGGGTGACGTGCTGGACGGATATGATCCCTATTCTAATTCGAAGTCGTGTTCCGAGCTCGTTACGGGGTCTTATGTCAGATCCTTTTTCGGAGACGCGAATATAGCCGTATCTACATGCAGAGCAGGAAATGTATTGGGCGGAGGCGATTTTTCAAAAGACCGCATCATTCCCGATTGCTATCGTGCTGTCTGTAAAAAGAAAAAAATTATTGTGAGGAATCCGGAATCGGTCAGACCTTATCAGCATGTGCTTGATCCGCTGTGCGCCTATCTGCTGCTTGCCCATAGACAGTACGAGGATGCCTCTTATATAGGAGCATATAATATCGGACCGGATCACGCGGACAATGTGAAAACGGGTGAAATTGTAGAAATGTTCTGCCGCGAATGGGGAGACGGCGCGGAATGGACGGTTCAGCGTGAGGAGAATGCGCCCCACGAGGCAAACTATCTCTACTTGGATTGTGGTAAGGCAAAGAAGATACTTGGCTGGAAGCCTGTGTGGGGAATCGGACAAACGATTGAAAAAACCGTTGCTTGGTATAAAGTCTGCATGGCGGATGGCAGCGTCCCTTTATGCATGGAAAGGCAGATTCACGAATTTATGGATCAGGGAGGACAGGCATGATTATCAACGAATTAGCGATTGAGGGTGCCTTTTTGGTCAAGAGGGAACCAAACAGGGATGAACGGGGATATTTTGCAAGATTTTATTGTGAAAAAGAGTTTCAGGCTGCCGGTATTCAGATGGAAATCAGGCAGATGAACCTGTGTGTCAACAAGCAGAAAGGGACGCTGCGGGGGCTGCATTTTCAAAAAGGAACCCATGCGGAAGACAAGGTGGTTTCATGTACAAGGGGAGTGATATATGACGTCTGCGTGGATGTCAGAGAGAGTTCGCCTACTTATTTAAAATACTGCGCCTGCGAATTGTCAGAGGATAACGGAAACATGCTTTTTATTCCCAAGGGGTGCGCACACGGCTATGTAACGTTGGAAGAGAATTGTCAGCTGCTTTATTTAATGTCAGAGTTTTATGCGCCCGAGGCAGCGGCGGGCTATCGGTATGATGATGCTGCATTTGGAATAGAATGGCCGCTGACGGAAGGGCTGGTTATATCTCAAAAAGATAAGGAGCTGCCGTTCATTAACTGTTAGAACATTTTAATTCAATAGAAAGATGAGGATGGGAAGCTATGGAAAACAAACATTGCAGATTTTGCGGAAAAGAGTTAAAGCATACGTTGGCAGATTTGGGACTGTCACCAATATCAAACGAATACATAGGTGAGGAAAACATTGATTTTGGTCAATATTTTTATCCGCTTCACGTGATGGTGTGTGAAGAATGTTTTCTGGCACAGGTAATGGAATACAAGGCGCCGGAACAGATTTTTACGAATTATAAATATTTTAGTTCCTTTTCAAAGAGCTGGCTTGCACATTGCAAAAAATATGTGGATATGATTGTAGGGCGGCTTCAGCTGGATGAACGAAGCCAAGTGTATGAGATTGCATGTAACGACGGATATCTGTTGCAGTATTTTCAGCCATATCATATCCCGGTCTGCGGTGTGGAACCCGCAGAAAATGTTGCCAGGAAGGCACAGGAAAAAGGGATAGACGTCAAGGTCGATTTTTGGAGTGCGGACACAGCAAAACAAATTTGTGAAAGGCATGGAAAGGCGGATCTTATCATCGGTAATAATGTGTTGGCACATGTTCCGGATATTAACAGTTTTGTAGAGGGTATTCGCATTGCATTAAAAGAATCTGGAACGGTAACAATGGAGTTTCCTCATCTGTTGCAGCTGATTCGGCTAAATCAGTTTGACACGATTTATCAGGAGCATTTTTCCTATTTCTCCTTGATGACGGCATGTAAGGTGTTCGAAAAGCACGGCATGAAAATATATGATGTGGAAGAATTGACAACACATGGCGGGTCGCTGAGAATTTATGCCACGCCGTTGACGAATGCGGATTATGCGGTTTCTTCCGATGTGGAGAGGATAATTGAGGAGGAAAAGGAGTATGGCTTTGAAAACATGGAGACATATCAGGCGTTCGCGGGCAGGGTTGCAAAAATAAAGCGGGACAGCTGCAAACTGCTTATCAAGCTAAAGGAGGAGGGGAAGAAGATAGCTGCATTTGGTGCAGCGGCAAAGGGGAATACGTTTCTCAACTATTGTGGAATTGGAAAGGAATACATAGATTTTGTGGCAGATTCCAGCACGGAAAAGCAGGGCTTGTATCTGCCGGGGACACGACTGCCGATCGTGAGTCCTGAAAAAATACGGGAGGAGAGACCGGATTACATTGTATTTCTTGCGTGGAACCTCAAAGAAGAATTTTCGCAGCTGTTGGAATACACGCGTGAATGGGGCTGCAAGTTCATAACCTTTATTCCGGAAACGGAAGTGTTCTGATGAAAAAGGTAATAATAACGGGAGTCACGGGCTTCATCGGTTATCATCTGCTTCGGGAGCTGAGGGAGAAGGGAGTAGAAGTATTGGCATTATGCAGGCCGGACAATAAGGACATAGATCAGATTAAAAAACTGGATCATGTGCATGTCGCTGCGTGCGGACTGGAACAGATACGGCAGCTGCCGGAGCTGTGTGCGGAGAGAGAGTTTGATGCTTTCTATCATTTGGCGTGGAAAGGAGCGTCGGGGAGTGCAAGGGGAAGTTACAGGACACAGTTGGACAATGTCCGGTGGACCTGTGATTGCGTGGAAACGGCACGGGAAATGCGGTGCGGGAAAATGATAATCTCGGGAACCGTTTGCGAGAAACAGTGTGATGCTATTTTGAAGCAAAGTACGCCGTCTGCTTCCGCTTATTATCTTTTGGCTAAAGAGTATGCAGGTGAGATGGCGGGAACCGTGGGAAACAGAATCGGTATACCCGTTTTGGAGTGTCGGTTTTATCATCCCGTAGGTATATTTAACAAGAAAGAGCAGATTATTGCGAATACGATACAGAAATTGCGTAATAATGAGGCGCCTCAGTATGGATTGGCTGAGGGGTTGTTTGACGTGATAGATGTAAGGGATTTGGCACATGCACTGTATCTCATGGGTGAAAAAAATTTGGATGGAGACACATATTTTATCGGGAGCGGCACGCCTCGGATGCTGAGGGAGTATTTAGAGACGGTAAAGGATATGGTGAATCCGTCGGCTCATATGCAGTATGGGGCAATTGACACACACGACTTGCCGATGCAAAGGGAATGGCTGGATGTTTCGCCGTTTCAGGCAGAAACCGGTTTCGTGCCAGCGTATGCGTTTCCTGAGAGTATCAGGGAAATGCTGAGCTGGCTGGAGGATGAAAAAGCGTATGATTCTAAAAAATGGCTCATTTAGTCAAATGGCTTCTCTGCTCAGGGAAAGTGAAAAAAAGATAATTATTTTCGGAGCCGGCATGATCGGGACGGTAACAACGCCGGCGATATTGGAAGAATACGGTCTGGAGAACCGGATATTATTTTACGTGGATAATGATTTGAGTAAATGTGGAGAAAAGGTTTCAGTCAAGCAAAGAAATTACGATGTCTATCATGCCGATCAATTGAAGCAGTCAGATGGGAACGGTATAGTTGTGCTTATCGCAGTAAGCCGGTTTTCAGATATTCTTTCGCAGCTGGAAGGGATTGAAAATTTAAAAAACACGGTATGTCATATTGTTCCCGTGATGTGCATTGCAAGCTTTAAGCCGGGGCAGGAAATTTTTACACATAGAGAGACGCAGAACCGTATAATTCCGAAAATCATACATTATATGTGGCTGGGCGGAAAGCCGATTCCGGATACATTAAAATACTGTATGGACAGTTGGCAAAAGTATTGTCCTGAGTATGAGATACGACGCTGGGACGAAACGAATTATGATATCGAAAAAAACGAATACATGAAACAGGCATATGAGCAGCGCATGTTTGGATTTATTCCGGATTATGCCAGATTGGATATTTTATATCGGTTTGGAGGCATATATTTTGATACTGATGTCGAACTTGTTCGGAATATTGACGATTTGCTGTATCAAAATGCTTTTTGTTGCGTGGAAAAGTGGCAAACAATCAATTTTGGCGGGGGAAGCGGCGCTGTAAAAGGGAACAAAGCGATTGAGGAATTGCTGAAGGCGAGGGAAAATTTAACATTTGTTGACAGAATGGGGAACTGCAATAAAAATACCTGCGGATATTATGACACCCGTACTTTTCAAAAGTTTGGTTATCAAATGAATGGGAAAAAGCAGCGGGTATTGGATATCAATATTTATCCGTATGAAGTATTTCATCCGTATGATTATATGTCGGGAAGAATTGAAAAAACGGGAAATACATACGGCATTCATCATTTTAACGGCGGATGGCTGGATCAAACGATGAAAGAGGCAAACCGAAGAACCTCGGAAGAGTTCGAAAAGGTTTATAGCATTTGAGATTTTCTCCTCCATGTGATATACTGTTACTACTTATAGTCTAATATAGTAGAAACACTTGGAGGAACCCCATGGATTTCGAATTAACAGCATCCATGATGTGCGCAAATTACGGCAATCTGGAAAAGGAAGTACGTGATTTAGAAGACGGCGGTATCGATTCTTTCCATATAGATATCATGGACGGCAGGTATGTGCCGAATTTTGCCATGTCTTTAAATGATATGTCATTCATAGCGTCAGCGACGAAGAAACCGCTGGATGTGCATCTCATGATTGAACACCCGAACAATAACATACATATTTTTTTGGAAAGGCTGCGCAAGGGCGACACGGTGTACATCCATCCGGAGGCGGAATATCATCCGTCCACCACACTGCAGAAGATTATCAATGCGGGGATGACGCCGGGGATTGCCATCAATCCGGGCACCAGCATTGAAACGGTGATGGAGATGCTGGTGATTGTGAAGAAAGTCCTGGTGATGGCAGTGAACCCGGGCAATGCGGGGCAGATGTATCTGCCCTATGTGGGGAAGAAGATCACAAGGCTTCTGGCGCTCAAGGATGATACGAATTTTGAAATCTATTGGGACGGCGCCTGCGGGGCGGATAAGATCATCAACTATGCGCCGAGAGGGGTAAAGGGCTTCGTACTCGGCACGACCCTTCTCTTTGGCAAGGATGCGCCTTATGGGGAAACATTGCGAAAGATCAGGGAGCTGCAGTTCTAAAGGGACGGGCTGCCATGGGGGGTGTACAAATGGTGACAGCATTGCTTTTGTCCGGCGGAACAGGGACAAGGATGGGCGTGGAAACGCCGAAACAATACATAGAGGTGAACGGCAGACCGATTATTTCTTATTGTTTGGAAAGATTGCTCGCCCATGAAGGCATCGATGCGGTGCAGATCGTGGCGGACGAGGCATGGCGGGAGACGATTTTGAACTGTATGGAGAACATGCGGCGTGAGGAGGACAACGGCGCTGCTTTAGAGAAAAAAGACCGTGGGATCGGCAAATTCCGCGGCTTTTCCGCGCCGGGGAAAAACCGGCAGCTTTCGATTCTGAACGGACTGACGGATATCGGAAACTACGTGGCGGATTCCGACTACGTGCTGATCCATGACGCGGCAAGACCGCTTCTTTCGGCGTCGTTGATTACGGCATGTCTGGAAGCGGCGGCTGCGCACGAGGGCGCGCTGCCCGTACTGCCTATGAAGGATACGGTGTATGTCAGCGAGGATGGAGCGCGGATTACATCGCTTTTGGAGCGCAGCCGGATTTTCGCGGGACAGGCGCCGGAGGCGTTCCTCTTCGGAAAATATCTGGAGGCGAACAGGGCGCTTTTGCCGGAGAGGATCCTTAAGATCAACGGTTCCACGGAGCCTGCCGTGATGGCGGGGATGGATATTGCCATGATCCCGGGAGATGAGGGGAATTTTAAGATCACGACGAAGGGTGACTTGGAGCGGTTTCGGGAGATGCTCGGTTCTTTTGATGCCGGGATATGAGAGGACTGCCGTCGCTGCGCGGCGGTTTTTGTAGTGGAAAGGAAGGACAACGGACATGAAAGCATGGGTGCTGCACGGTATAAATGATCTGCGGTTTGAGGAAACAAACACTCCCGTAATAGGAGAGAAAGAAGTCCTGCTCGCAGTGAAGGCGGTGGGCGTCTGCGGTTCCGATATCCCGCGGGTTTTCTATACGGGGACTTACTCCTATCCACTGATACCGGGGCATGAGTTTGCCGGACAGGTGGAGGCGGTGGGCGCGGCTGTGGACACAGGCTGGCAGGGGAAACGGGTCGGCGTGTTTCCTTTGATTCCGTGCGGAGAGTGTCTGCCGTGCCAAAGAAAGCAGTACGAAATGTGCCGTCATTACAGTTATCTCGGCTCCCGCAGGGACGGTGGGTTTGCGGAGTATGTGGCGGTGCCGGAAAAGAATCTGATTGCGCTGCCGGAGGGCGTAGGCATTGAGGAGGCGGCGATGTTTGAGCCGATGGCGGTGGCGGTTCACGCCATGAGAAAAATCGCGCCTTTGCCGGAAGAGCGTATCGTGATCTGCGGCTTGGGAACGATCGGGCTCTTTCTGCTCATGTTCCTGCTGGAAGCAGGGCATAAAAACATATTGGCTATAGGAAATAAAGACTTTCAGAAGCGGATGGCGGTGAAGCTCGGTCTGCCGGAGACTTCTTTCTGCGACGGCAGGTCGCAGGATGCGGAAGAATGGCTGCTTGAGCGGACAGACGGAAGCGGCGCGGACGTGTTTTTTGAGTGTGTCGGGAGAAATGAGACGGTGGCGCAGGCGGTCGGGATGACCGGACCGGGCGGACGGATTATGCTGGTTGGCAATCCGGCCTCGGACATGACGCTGGAGAAGGCAGTGTACTGGAAGATTCTGCGCAGCCAGCTGACGGTGTTCGGCACATGGAATTCTTCTTTCACGCATTCCCCGGAGGACGACTGGCACTATGTGCTGGACAGGCTGGGAAACGGGCGGGTTGCGCCGGCACAGATGATCACACACAGACTTCCCTTGGAGGAACTGGATCGGGGACTTGCGGTGATGCGGGATAAAAAGGAAGAGTATGGGAAGGTCATGGTGGTTATGTGAAATTTTTGTGGGAACTATTTCCGCAAATATGATTATATCACCTTGCCCAAAAGAGGAAATTTGTATAATGATACCGCTCTGATCTCCAAAATACGTGGGGGAGGAGAAGCGATGTCAATATTGATTCAGCATAACATATCTGCATGGAACGCAGCGCAGCAGAACACGCAGCTCGCACTGCAGCTGTTGACGTAAATCGGGTATGACATTTTGGATGTGAGAAGGATATTTTGGGCTGCTGCGGCATGGAACTGCGGCAGCCTTTTTCCCTAGTTTGACCTTGCAACTTTCTCCAATTTGTTATATGATATTTTTATATTTTCATGGGACAGGCGGAAAAGTCCTTCTAAACGACAGGTGGCGTTTATTTTGATGACGGAGGTTGTTGTATGAGCGAAACATATGTGGAATATCTGGTGGCGAGAAAGCCGTCCGTAATGATGCGTTTTTTAAAGATGCTGCTCATTATGCTAACGGTGGTTTTCGGGCTGATCGGATTCCTGACGCCCTTTGTGGTGGGAATGCTGATTGCGATTGTGCTGGGCGGCTGCGCGTATTTTGCGCATATGAACGCGGAGATCGAGTATGAGTATCTGTATCTCGATAAGGAACTGAGCGTTGATAAAGTTCTGGCAAAAACCCGCAGAAAGAAGGCGGGCAATTATTCTCTGGAGCAGATGGAGATTTTTGCACCCCTCAATTCTCACAGACTGGACTCTTACAAAAACCGCCAGATGAAGACGGTTGATTACAGCTCGGGCATCGCTGCGCAGCCGGAGCAGCGTTATATGATGATCTGGAATGGCGACACGAAGATTATTCTGGAGCCGAACGCGGAGATGGTTAAGGCGATTCAGAGCATTGCGCCCCGTAAGGTTTTTACGGATTAGCAGAATAAAGTATGGAAAGCAATACTGTCAGTTGAAGGGCTGGCAGTTTTTGTATATGCGCAGCCCCATGCAGAGGAATTATGCCGCTAAAGCAGCGCATGGGGGCGCGGCGAGTAGGGAAGATGAATCTTCTCTGCTCGATTAGATACCTATAATGCGTCAACACAACAAACACAGGAGGAGAGAAGATGGGTCAGATTATTGGCGAAGGAATTACTTTTGACGATGTGCTCTTAGTGCCGAGCTACTCTCAGGTGATTCCGAATCAGGTGGACTTGACAACGAACCTTACAAAGAAAATTCGGCTGAACATTCCCATGATGAGTGCGGGGATGGACACGGTGACCGAGCACAGGATGGCGATTGCCATGGCCAGGCAGGGAGGCATCGGTATCATTCATAAGAACATGTCTATTGAGGCGCAGGCCGAGGAAGTAGATAAGGTGAAGCGTTCCGAAAACGGCGTTATCACAGATCCTTTTTCTCTGACGCCGGAGCACACGCTGGCTGACGCTGACGCGCTGATGGCGAAATTCAGGATTTCCGGAGTTCCGATTACGGAAGGGCGTAAGCTGGTCGGTATCATTACCAATCGCGATTTAAAATTCGAGACAGATTTCAAGAAAAAAATTAAAGAGTCTATGACTTCCCAGAATCTGATTACCGCTAAGGCAGGCATCAACTTAGATCAGGCGAAAGAGATTCTTGCGAAGGCGCGTAAGGAAAAACTGCCTATTGTGGACGATGACTATAATCTGGTGGGACTCATTACCATAAAGGATATTGAAAAGACGATCAAGTATCCGCTCTCCGCAAAGGACAGCCAGGGAAGACTTCTCTGTGGCGCCGGGGTGGGCATTACGGCTAATGTACTGGATCGGGTGAAGGAGCTGATCGCGGCCAAGGTGGATGTGGTGGTGCTGGATTCCGCTCACGGTCATTCCGAGAATGTGCTGAAATGTCTGCGGATGATTAAGGAGAAGTATCCGGATTTGCAGGTGATTGCAGGCAATGTTGCCACGGGAGCGGGCACGAAGGCGCTGATTGAGGCGGGCGCCGATGCGGTGAAAGTGGGGATCGGCCCCGGTTCCATCTGCACGACGCGCGTGGTGGCAGGTATCGGCGTGCCGCAGATTACGGCGATTATGCACGCTTATGAGGCGGCGAAGGAGCTCGGCGTGCCGATTATTGCCGACGGCGGCATCAAATACTCAGGCGACATGACGAAGGCGATCGCGGCGGGCGGCGATGTCTGCATGATGGGCAGCATGTTTGCGGGCTGCGAGGAGAGCCCGGGTACTTACGAGCTTTATCAGGGAAGAAAATATAAGGTATACCGCGGCATGGGCTCCATCGCCGCCATGGAGAACGGCAGCAAGGACCGCTATTTCCAGACCGATGCCAAGAAGCTGGTGCCGGAGGGCGTGGAGGGCCGTGTGGCTTACAAGGGAAGCGTGGAGGACACGGTGTTCCAGCTTATGGGGGGCTTACGCTCCGGCATGGGGTACTGTGGAACCAGGACGATTGAGGAGTTAAAGCAGAACGGTCAGTTTGTGAAGATTTCGGCGGCATCCTTGAAGGAGAGCCACCCGCATGATATTCATATCACGAAAGAGGCGCCGAATTATTCCGTCGATGAATAGCGTGAGAAGAACTTCTAACCACTCACAGCAGAGGCTGTTTCGTGGAGAAGTTCTAGGAGTTGCGTTGCAACTCCGTCTCACGCAGGAGAATGCCTGAAATGCGGCATTCTCCGCACGGATTTGAGTCACAGCAGAGTTGTGACATGGAGGCTGGATTGAGAAGAACTTCTAACCACTCACAGCAGAGGCTGTTTCGTGGAGAAGTTCTAGGAGTTGCGTTGCAACTCCGTCTCACGCAGGAGAATGCCTGAAATGCGGCATTCTCCGCACGGATTTGAGTCACAGCAGAGGCTGTGACATGGAGGCTGGATTGAGAAGAACTTCTAACCACTCACAGCAGAGGCTGTTTCGCGGAGAAGTTCTAGGAGTTGCGTTGCAACTCCGTCTCACGCAGGAGAATGCCTGAAAACGGTATTCTCCCCAATGAAATGACGTGGAGAGGAAAGAATAAATGGAAAAGAAAAATTTAGCGCAGGAGCTCGCCGGGAATGCCTACCCGGGGCGGGGAATTGTGATCGGGAAGTCGGCGGACGGCGCGTATGCGGTGACGGCATATTTTATTATGGGACGCAGCAGCAACAGCAGGAACCGGGTGTTTGTGGCGGATGGCGAGGGGATACGCACGCAGGCGTTTGATCCCTCCAAACTGGAGGATCCCAGCCTGATTATCTATGCGCCTGTGCGGGTGCTTGGCAATAAAACCATTGTCACAAACGGAGATCAGACGGACACGATCTACGAGCTGATGGACAGGCAGCAGACCTTCGAGCAGGCGCTGCGCACGAGGAAATTTGAGCCGGATGCGCCCAACTATACGCCCCGCATCTCGGGAATCATGCATCTGGAGAACGGCGGCTACAATTATGCCATGTCTATTTTAAAGAGTAATAACGGTGATCCGTCCTCATGTAACCGTTACACCTTCGCGTACGAGAATCCGAAGGCCGGTGAGGGTCGGTTTATCCATACCTATATGGGGGACGGCAATCCGCTGCCCAGCTTTGAGGGAGAGCCGACGCTTGTGGGCATTGAGGACGGTATCGACGAGTTTACGAAGATGGTCTGGGAGAATCTGAACGAGGACAACAAGGTGTCGCTGTTTGTGCGGTACATCGAGATTGCTACGGGCAAATATGAGACGAGGATTGTGAATAAGAATCAGTAAATGCAGAGCCATGATGGGCTCCGGGGCAGGTCATTGAACGGATGACGCATGGAAATGACAGGGAACAGAGAAACCGAATAAAAACAAGGATGTAAAGTCGGTAAAAAGAAAACAGACGATAGGAGAATACGGAAACGATGAACGAACTGGAACTGAAATATGGCTGTAACCCAAATCAGAAGCCGTCCCGCATTTTTATGGCGGATGGGAGCGAGCTGCCGATTCAGGTGTTGAACGGCAGACCGGGATACATCAATTTTTTGGATGCTTTTAACGGCTGGCAGCTGGTCAGTGAATTGAAGAAGGCGACGGGGCTTCCGGCGGCGACTTCCTTTAAACATGTGTCGCCGGCAGGAGCGGCAGTAGGTCATCCCCTAGGGGAGACTTTGGCGAAGATTTATTGGGTGGACGATCTGGGAGAGTTGTCTCCGCTTGCCTGCGCCTATGCCAGAGCGCGGGGCGCGGATCGCATGAGTTCCTTTGGCGATTTTATCGCTCTCTCCGATGTGTGCGACGTGGATACGGCGAGGCTGATTAAGAGAGAGGTTTCCGACGGTGTGATTGCACCGGGCTACGAGCCGGAGGCGCTGGAGATGCTGAAAGCGAAGAAGAAAGGCGCCTACAATGTGATTCAGATCGACGAGAGCTATGTGCCCGCGCCGACTGAGGTGAAGCAGGTGTACGGTATCAGCTTTGAACAGGGCAGGAACGAGTTGAAAATCGACGACGCGTTTTTCGATAATATTGTGACGAAGGAAAAGAACCTGCCGAAGCAGGCGAAGATTGATCTGGCGATTGCCATGATTACCCTGAAATACACGCAGTCCAATTCCGTCTGCTATGTGAAGGACGGGCAGGCAATCGGCATCGGCGCCGGGCAGCAGTCCAGAATCCATTGCACGAGGCTTGCGGGCACGAAGGCGGACAACTGGTTCCTACGGCAGTCTCCCATGGTGCTCGACTTGCAGTTTGTGGACGGCATCGGCCGGGCGGACAGGGATAATTCCATTGATCTTTACATCGGGGAGGATTATATGGATGTGCTGGCGGACGGTGCATGGCAGAAGATATTCAAGGTGAAGCCGGAGGTGTTTACGGCGGAACGGAAGCGCGCGTGGCTGGATCAGATGAAGGGCGTGGCGCTTGGTTCTGATGCGTTCTTCCCGTTTGGGGACAATATCGAGCGCGCCCACCGAAGCGGCGTGCAGTACGTGGCGCAGCCCGGCGGGTCGGTGCGGGACGACAACGTGATCGAGGTGTGCGATAAGTACGGGATGACGATGTGTTTTACGGGGATACGGCTGTTCCATCACTAAGATATGCGGACACACGGAAGGAAATTGCTTTTTTAAAGCAGTCATGGTAAAATTTAGACGTTGAGATAGCGTGGATTTGCGAGGGAAAAGAATTCGCAAATGCAAATAAAGATAATAAAAACAAAGGAGTGGAAAAGGGACAATGAGTAAGAGTTTTGAGGATCTGTTATCAAAGGTTTCCGAGTGTGAGATGAAGAAGGTAGCGGTAGCGGTGGCTCAGGACAGCGCGGTTCTCGAGGCTGTGGCTGCGGCGAAGGAGAGGGGCATCGCGGAGGCGATCCTTGTGGGCGACGCTGACAAGATCAGAGAGGTGGCGGAGGCTGACAAGGTGGACTTAAACGGCTTCGAGATCATTGACGAGAAGGACAATTACGAGGCGGCTCTGAAGGCGGTCAGTCTGGTGCACGAGGGCAGGGCTGATATGTACATGAAGGGGCTGATTGACACGAAGTCCTTCTTAAAAAGCGTGCTGGACAAAGAGGTGGGCTTGAGAACGGGCAAGGCGCTCTCTCACGTGTGCGTGTTTGAGGTGGAGGGAGTGGATCATCTCCTGTTCCTGACGGACGTTGCTTTTATGACTTATCCCGCGCTGGAGGATAAGGTACATATCATCGAAAATACGGTGGATGTGTGTCACGCCTGCGGCATTCCGAATCCGAAGGTAGCGCCCCTTGCGGCGGTTGAGGTGGTGAATCCCAAGATGCCAGTCACGGTGGAGGCTGAGGAGCTGACGAAGATGTGCGAGGAAGGCAAGATCAAAGGCTGCGTTGTGGACGGTCCTCTCTCTCTGGATTTGGCAATCGACCCTGAGGCGGCGAAGCATAAGGGCGCGGAGGGCAGAAAGATCGTGGGTGACGCGGACGTACTGCTTTTCCCTGACATTCATGCAGGCAACCTTGTTTACAAGTGTCTGGTACACACGGCAAAGGTGAAGAACGGCAACATTCTGACGGGCACGAAGGCTCCGGTTATTCTGACATCCCGTTCCGACGACTGTGAGACCAAGGTAAATTCGCTGGCGCTTGGCGCGGTTATGGCCAGCGCGATGGCAAAGATGAATTAGTGTAACAGTTCAGCCGGAGTGAGTCTTTCGGGCAAACCGTGCCTGCACGAGTTTGAACGGAAGATGATACTCTGAGGGAACGCCCGTACTATGAGCAAAAGGAGTTGCGCAGCAACGCGATGATGCGGTTTCGTGAATGGGCGTGAGCCGAACGATTCAGAAAATAAAGGAGGAAACTATGGCTATCAAAAGTTTAATTATCAATCCCGGTTCCACATCCACAAAGATCGGTGTATTTGAGGATGAAACTCTCTTATTTGAGGAGACTTTGCGACATTCTACGGAGGAGATTGCGCAGTATGAAAAGATTGTAGATCAGAAGGATTTTCGCAGAAAAATTATTGAAGATCTGTTAAAAGAGAAAGAATTTGATATCAAATCTCTGAATATGGTAGTGGGCCGCGGCGGTATGTTAAAACCGATTCCGGGCGGTACCTATGCGGTGACCGACGATCTGTTAGAGGACTTGAAGATTGGCGTGCAGGGACCGCATGCATCCAATCTGGGCGGCATTCTGGCGAGAGAGATCGGGGATTCCATCGGCGTTCCTTCTTATATCGTTGATCCCGTGGTTGTTGACGAGCTGGAGCCTGTTTCCAGATACTCCGGCGTGCCGGAGCTGCCAAGAACCAGTGTGTTCCATGCGCTGAACCAGAAGGCGGTGGCGAAGCGTTACGCGAAAGAGCAGGGCAAGGCTTACGATTCCCTCAATCTGGTTGTGGTGCATATGGGCGGCGGCGTGTCGGTGGGCGCGCACAAGAAGGGCTGCGTGGTGGATGTGTTCAACGCCCTTGACGGAGACGGCGCATTTTCTCCTGAGAGAGCGGGCGCGGTACCCAGCGGCGCACTTATAAAAATGTGTTTTTCCGGGAAATATACGGAGAAAGAAGTTTACAAGAAATTTGTGGGCGGCGGCGGCTTCAACGCTTACTGTGGCACCAATGATATGCGCGACGTAGAGAAAATGGTGCAGGGCGGCGATAAGAAGGCCGAAGAAGTCAGAGAGGCGTTTATCACACAGGTGGCAAAAGATATCGGCGCTATGGCATGTGTACTGCAGGGCAAGGTGGATCAGATCATTGTAACCGGCGGCATCGCTTACGATAAGGTGGTAGTTGCGGGTCTTAAGGAGAAGGCAGAATGGATTGCTCCCATGACCGTATATCCCGGCGAGGATGAGTTGATGGCTCTGGTACAGGGCGGACTGCGTATCCTGCGCGGCGAGGAAGAATTGAAGGTATATTGAGCGTGACCGGGAAGGCTGGATTGCAGCGATTGAAAAATTTTGCCTTCATGGAATGCGAGGCGGCGGAGGGGCAAGAAAACGGGCTCCTCCGTTTTGCTTGAATTTGCCCATTGTATCTGGTAAAATATAGTTTAGTGTTTTGCTATGGCGGGGATTTTATGAGAGAAAGGCGTGTGTCGGCCAAGAGACACATGGAATGAGAAGACTATGAGCGTGGTACAAAAAATATTCGGAACGCACAGTGAGCGGGAGATCAAGCGCATTAACGGTCTGGTGGACAAAATTGAGGGTATGCGGCCTGAGATGATGGAAATGACGGATGAACAGATGCGCGACAAGACGAAAGAGTTCAAAAAAAGACTTACCAATGGGGAGACTTTGGATGACCTTTTGCCGGAGGCGTATGCGCTTGTCCGTGAGGCGGCCAGAAGGGTTCTTAACACGGAGCACTACAGGGTGCAGCTGATCGGCGGCATTGTTCTGCATCAGGGACGTATCGCGGAGATGAGAACCGGTGAAGGTAAAACCCAGACTTGTCTTCTGCCGGCTTATCTGAACGCGCTGGAGGGGAAGGGCGTGCATGTTGTCACGGTCAACGACTATCTGGCGAAGCGTGACGCGGAGTGGATGGGACAGGTGCATGAGTTCCTTGGTCTGAAAGTGGGATGCGTTTTAAATGATATGAAATCCGAGGAGCGCCGGGAGGCATACAACTGCGACATTACCTATGTGACCAACAACGAGCTGGGTTTCGATTATCTGCGCGACAATATGGTGATCTACAAGGAACAGCTTGTGCTCAGAGATCTCCATTACGCCATCATCGACGAGGTGGACTCGGTGCTGATCGACGAGGCGAGAACCCCGCTGATTATATCCGGGCAGAGCGGCAAATCCACGAAACTTTACGAGGCGTGCGACATTCTGGCGAAACAGCTTACCCGCGGCGAGGACATGGAAGAGCTTTCCAAGATGGATGCCATCATGGGCGTGGAGCGGGAGGAGACCGGAGACTTCATCGTGAACGAGAAGGACAAGGTGGTGAACCTGACTGCACAGGGCGTTTCCAAGGTGGAGCGCTTCTTCCAGATTGAGAACCTGGCGGATCCGGAAAATTTGGAAATTCAGCATAATATCATACTGGCTCTGCGGGCGCACAACCTGATGTTCCGCGATCAGGATTACGTGGTGACCGACGATCAGGTTATGATCGTGGATGAATTTACAGGGCGTATCATGCCGGGGCGGCGTTATTCCGACGGTCTGCATCAGGCGATTGAGGCGAAGGAGCATGTGAAGGTGAAGCGGGAGAGCAAGACGCTCGCCAACATTACCTTCCAGAATTTCTTTAATAAATTTGAGAAAAAAGCGGGCATGACAGGTACGGCGCTCACGGAGGAAAAGGAGTTCCGTGACATTTACGGCATGGATGTGGTAGCGATCCCCACGAATAAGCCTGTGGCACGTATCGATCAGCAGGACGCTGTCTATAAAACAAGAAAAGAAAAACTCAAGGCTATTCTTCATGCGGTACAGGAGGCGCACGCCAAGGGACAGCCCGTTCTGGTGGGCACGATCAATATCGACGCTTCGGAAGAGCTTTCCGCCATCTTTAAGAGAAACGGTTTGGAGCATAAGGTGCTGAACGCCAAGTTCCACGAGCTGGAGGCGGAGATCGTGGCGGACGCCGGCATTCACGGCGCAGTTACCATCGCCACCAACATGGCGGGCCGTGGTACGGATATCAAGCTGGACGAGGAGGCGAGAGCGGCGGGCGGTCTTATGATCATCGGCACGGAGCGGCATGAGTCCAGACGTATTGACAACCAGCTGCGTGGTCGAAGCGGTCGTCAGGGTGATCCCGGCGAATCAAAGTTCTTTATCTCGTTGGAAGACGATCTGATGAGGCTGTTCGGTTCCGACCGCATGATTACTATGTTTAACGCGCTTGGCATCCCGGAAGGGCAGGAGATTGAGCACAGCGCGCTGACTAAGGCGATTGAGACGGCGCAGAAGAAAATAGAGAACAACAACTTCGGTATCAGAAAGAGCCTGCTTGAGTACGATCAGGTGATGAACGAGCAGAGAGAGATCATATATGAAGAGAGACGCCGCGTCCTGGACGGCGAGAGCATGAGGGACGCGATCTACAAGATGATCACGGATATCGTTGAAAACTGCGTGGATATCTGCATCGGTGACGACTCCGATTTTGAGGACTGGGATTACAATGAGTTGAATACCCTGCTGATTCCCACGGTGCCGTTAAAGCCGTTGGATGCGTCGAGGGTGCTTAAGCCTAAGAAAAACAGCCTGAAACAGCAGTTGAAAGAGGAGGCCGTGAAGCTCTACGAGAGCAAGGAGGCGGAATTCCCGGAGCCCGAGGCGATCCGTGAGATCGAGCGCGTGATTCTCCTTAAAGTGATAGACAGAAAGTGGATGGATCACATCGACGATATGGATCAGCTCCGTCAGGGTGCGGGTTTGCAGGCTTACGGACAGAAAGATCCGCTGGTGGAGTACAAGTTGAACGGTTACGAGATGTTCGATGAGATGACGCAGAACATCAAGGAAGAGACCGTGCGCCTGCTCTTCCGCGTGCGCATCGAGCAGAAGGTGGAGAGAGAGCAGGTGGCCAAGGTAACCGGCACCAACAAGGACGATACCGTGCAGAAGGGTCCCGTGAAGCGCGCGGAGGCGAAGGTTTATCCCAACGATCCCTGCCCTTGCGGAAGCGGGAAGAAGTATAAGCAGTGCTGCGGGCGGAAGTAGGAGAAGAGGGCAGCGGACGAAGGGGCAGATGATATCTTTTGTCAGAGGATGGCAGAAAACTATGAAAATGCACCGGATGAAGAAAAGGAAGGAATATCGCTTGAAGAATGCTTGAAAGAGTGGGGGCTTGCTTGATGTACCAGATTATTATTAAAAAGAAAGCCAAAAGGTTTATTGATAAACTTCCTGTAAATGAAAGAGACATCTATAAAAGGTATAAGAAAGAAGGTGACGTTAAGTGGTAGAATTAGACAATATGAAATCGGAGCTTTTAGCATACGAAAGCCCCTTAGCGGAAGTGAGGGATTCACTTTAACTTAGCGGATAAAGTAAAGCGGATCGAGGAGCTTGACATGGAGATGCAGGCGCCGGACTTCTGGGACGACCCGGAGAAATCAAATCAAAAAATGCGGGAGTCCAAGGGACTGAAGGATATCGTGGAGACGATGAACGGTCTTTCCGGCCAGTATAATGACATTCTGGAGCTGATTGAGCTGGGCTATGAGGACAACGATCCGGCGATCATTCCCGATATCGAGGAGGAGCTTGCTTCCTTTAAGGAAACATTTGAGAATATCAGAATCAGCACGCTTCTTTCGGGCGAGTATGACAAAAACAATGCGATTCTGAAATTGAATGCCGGGGCGGGCGGCACGGAGAGCTGCGACTGGTGCAGTATGCTCTACCGCATGTATACGCGCTGGGCGGAGCGCAAGGGCTATTCGCTGGAAGTGATCGACTATTTGGACGGCGACGAGGCGGGCATTAAGTCCGTGACTTTCCAGATCAACGGCGAGAACGCTTACGGCTATCTGAAATCAGAGAAAGGCGTGCACAGGCTTGTGCGGATTTCGCCTTTCAACGCGCAGGGTAAGCGGCAGACTTCCTTTGTGTCCCTCGACGTGATGCCGGACATTGAGGAGGATGTGGATATTGAGGTGAAGGACGAGGATATCCGTATCGACACGTACCGAAGCAGCGGCGCGGGCGGACAGCATATCAACAAGACTTCCTCGGCGATCCGTATCACCCATTTCCCGACGGGAATCGTGGTGACCTGCCAGAACGAGCGAAGCCAGTTCCAGAACAAGGACAAGGCGATGCAGATGTTAAAAGCGAAGCTCTATATGCTGAAGCAGGAGGAAAATGCGGAGAAGCTGTCGGATATCCGCGGCGATGTGAAGGAAATCGGCTGGGGCAACCAAATCCGCTCCTATGTGATGCAGCCTTACACCATGGTGAAAGACCACCGGACAAACGAGGAGTCCGGCAATGTGGACGCGGTGATGGATGGGGCGATTGATCCGTTTATCAATGCGTATTTGAAGTGGATTAACAGTTAGTATTGTGCTGAATCAGATCCAGAAAGAACTCAGCCTCGGTGGCAGCCATATAGGGGATGATCCACAGCATGGCAAGCCCGCAGGACAGCAGCCCGAGAAGCATGAGCGGGAGAAAACTCACATACAGATAGAAGAGCCGACCCTTGTGGTGTACCATGAGGCGTCGGCTTTTTTGCAGCAGCTCCTTTGCCGTGTACTGCGGAAAATCGTGGAGCAGGAAATAGGTCTGGGCGTAAAAGAGACTCAGCATGACGGAAACCACTCCCGACAGAATCATGGAAAGGGCGTACGGCAGCATATACCGCAGTATTTTGTCCGTATTTGTAATATTAGCCAGTATCAAACAGTTTAAAATAATCTGAGGCAGGCTCGACAGGTAGGTGATCAATGTGATCCATGCCTGTATGATGATGGCCTTGTCGGGGCAGAGCTGGAAGCCGTAAAACAGATCGCCCACGGAAACCGGGCGTCCGCAGATCAGTTTCAGGTAAAGATAGGCGCTGCCCGAAGAAAACAGTCCGGTCAGCACGGAAACCAGAAACATAATCGCATAGTAGATAACCGTGCCCGGTATTGTGTTGATATCCACAATCAGACTTACGGCGAGGGTGACTGCGCTCGTAATTGCGGCTACAATCAGAAAAGCGCCGATGACCGTGCCGTAATGCCCGAGCAGGTGTTCTCTGGCGCTGGCTTTCAATTCTGCAGAAGATTTAAAATGATTCATTTAATGTTATGTCAACCTTTCTAAAGATGTCCGGTATATGCCATGGCATAAAGTTTGCAGGGGGAATCCTGTCAGACTGCCTCGTCAAAGTTCATACCGCGGTATTTATTGGCGGCGTCGGAGGACTTCAATTCCTTCTGATAAGGATTTTCCTCGTTGCGGTATCTGATCTGGGTGGCGGTGGTGCCGCCGGATACATAGGTACGGCCGCATTCAGGACAGATGTCCGTGTGGATGGACACATTGCAGGAAACTACTTTGCCGTTATTTTTTGCCGCTTTTTGATAAGCGTTGCTGACGTGCTCCTGCTCGTGGCCTCTGACTCTCGCCCCCGCCGCTTTCGGATCTATGTGCGCCGCCGCCTTGAAGGAGACGTCGCTCTCGTCGGAACCGTCCTGATATTTGCGGTTCTTACAGGTCTCGCACTCCGCGGGTGAAGATTTTTTGCCCGCCTGTTTCTCGGTGGACTCTCCGGGATTGCGGATGATAACGCGGCCGTCCTCGGAGGGCTCCGAAGCGCCGGGCATCCCCAGGGCGGCAGCCTGTTCGGCATTTGCAGATTGTCCGCGTGCAGCAGCATCGGAGCCGGAAGTTTGCACCTGCCCGGCGGCGGTGGGCTGTCCCTGCCTGTAAGAAGCGGAAGCCGAAGGCCCGGCATATGTGTTATACGCACCATAAGGATTATAATAGGAAGTTCCCATAATCGGAGAAATTGTCATAGGATCGCCCTGCCTTTCTTTTTATCTATTAGGAAAATGAAACAGCATAAATCATTCTTTCTATTAATATATCGGTTAAATTTTGGTTTTACTTCAATTTTCCATATCCCACATATCGTAAATTTCTTCCATCATTTCATCGTAGGAGACGCCGTACTGCTCTTCACAAATTTTGTTGACCTCCTCAGTCAAACTCGGGGAGAGCTTGGGAAGAGAAAACACCAGCCATACGGCAAAGACACAGAACGCTATGTCCAGTGCCAGAGCGGTAATACAGCAGATCAGGCCTGCCGTCGCCTTGCCGATCATTTTCCTTGCGCCGCCTTTGGAGAGAATCGCCAGAATAATGCCGACGCCGCCCAGAAGAAAGGGCACGGAAAGCCGCAAAAGCAATAGGCTTCCCAATGTGATAATGCCAAGAACCAGAGAGGCGGAAGCCATATTTTCACCTTTTGCTTTTTGGGAGGACGGCTGTAAAGGAGCGCCGTAGGGATTATTATTGTAGGGGCCGTTGTTGTTGTAAGGGCCGCCTCCATACGGATTATGGTTGTTAGGATTGTAACCGCCGCCGGGGCTGCCCTGCGGGTTGTTTGGCTGATAGTCCATGTTTTGCCTCGTTTTCGTTATTGGTTGATGATTTCCTTTAGTTTAGCATATTTTTCCGAAAAAAACCATAATTTCTGCGTGCTTATGCTTTTTTCTTGAAATTTCCCTGTTTAGGGATGCATTTCCTGTGGCGGATTTCATATTTATCCTGTATAATAAAAACGTTAGGCACAAGAATGCACGTATACTTTATTATGATGAAGCGATAAAGAAGAGGTTACTATGGACATTATTTTAAAGTTGAAAGAAGAGTTACAGGTAGAAAAATGGCAGGTGGAGGCGGCGGTTTCTCTGATCGACGAGGGCAACACGATTCCTTTTATCGCCCGTTACCGGAAGGAAATGACAGGCTCCTTAAATGACGAGGTTTTGAGAGACCTCCATGAGCGCCTTATCTATCTGCGCAACCTGGAGGAGAAAAAGGCGCAGGTTCTAGGCAGCATCGAGGAGCAGGGAAAGTTGACCGACGAGCTTCGCGAGCGCATTGAGGCGGCGCAGACCATGGTGGTGGTGGAGGATCTTTACCGCCCTTACCGCCCGAAGAGGAAGACCCGCGCGAGTGTGGCGAAGGAGAAGGGACTGGAGCCCCTTGCGGCATTTATTCTCGCGCAGGAGACGACGGCGCCGATCGAGCAGGAAGCGGCGAAGTATATCCGTGAGGATGAGGATGAGGCGAAAGCCGTGAAGACGGCGGCGGAGGCTCTGCAGGGCGCGAAGGATATTATCGCGGAGCAGATTTCCGACGAGGCGGATTACCGCATCTATATCCGCGACATGACCATGAAGGAAGGAAAGCTCGTAACCGCCGCCAGGGACGAAAAGGCGGAAAGCGTTTACGAGATGTATTATCAGTATGAAGAACCTGTCGGCAAAGTGGCAGGGCACCGGGTGTTGGCGATCAACAGGGGTGAGAATGAGAAGTTCCTGACGGTGAAAATTGAAGCGCCAATGGAGAGGATTCTGCAGTTCCTTCGGACGAAGACAATTATAAATGACAATTCTGTCACATCTCCGATTCTGGAGGAAGTAATCGCTGACAGTTATGACAGACTGATCGCTCCGGCCATCGAGCGGGAGATCAGAAACGATCTTACCGAGAAGGCGGAGGACGGCGCGATTTCCGTATTCGGGAAAAATCTGGAGCAGCTTTTGCTGCAGCCGCCCATCAAAGGGAAGGTGGTACTCGGCTGGGATCCGGCTTTCCGCACGGGCTGTAAGCTGGCGGTCGTGGACGAGACGGGAAAGGTGCTCGACACGAAAGTGATTTATCCCACTGCGCCCCAGAATAAGGTGGAGCAGGCAAAAGCCGAGCTGACAAGGCTGATTAAAAAATATAATGTCTCTCTGATTTCCGTGGGGAACGGTACGGCGTCCAGAGAGTCCGAGCAGGTGATTGTAGAGCTGATTAAGGAGCTGGACGTGCCGGTGCAGTACGTGATCGTGAACGAGGCGGGCGCTTCCGTTTACTCCGCCAGCAAACTTGCCACGGAGGAGTTCCCGGAGTTTGACGTGGGGCAGAGAAGTGCGGCATCCATCGCCAGAAGGTTACAGGATCCGCTGGCTGAGCTTGTGAAGATCGACCCCAAGTCCATCGGCGTCGGACAGTACCAGCACGACATGAATCAGAAGAAGCTGAGCGAAGCGTTGGGCGGCGTCGTGGAGGACAGCGTGAACCGCGTTGGCGTGGACTTGAATACCGCGTCCGCTTCCCTGCTCGAGTATGTCTCGGGCGTGACCAAAGTGATCGCCAGAAACATAGTGGATTACCGGGAGACAAACGGACGCTTCACAAACAGAAAACAGCTTTTGAAGGTAGCGAAATTGGGACCGAAGGCGTATGAACAGTGCGCCGGCTTTATGCGGATCGCGGACGGCGACAATCCGTTAGACGCGACAAGTGTCCACCCGGAATCTTACGAGGCGGCAAAAAAGCTGATGGAGAAACTGGGGCTTACCATGGAGGATATCAAGGCTGCGCAGAAAAAGGCGGGGGCGAAGAAAGCGGCTCCCGCGAAGGAGAAAAAACCCCGCCCGAAGAAGCCCGTGATCCGCAATACCGACACGGCTATGGGGAAAGCGCTGGCGGCGGCTCTGGGCGGCATGGATATGGCGGCGGGAGAAAGTGACACGGATGTCACAGGCGCCGACTCCGGCAGTTCCGGACAGGCAACGGTGAGCAATCTGGCAAAGAAGGTCAAGGATAAGAAGAAGCTTGCCGAGGAGCTGGGAATCGGAGAAATCACACTGGTGGACATTTTGACGGAGCTGGAAAAACCGGCCCGCGACCCCAGAGACGACATGCCCGCGCCGATTCTTCGCAGTGACGTGCTGGATATGAAGGACTTAAAGCCCGGCATGATCTTAAAGGGGACGGTCAGAAACGTGATTGACTTCGGCGTCTTCGTGGATATCGGCGTGCATCAGGACGGTCTGGTACATATCTCACAGATAACGGATCGCTATATCAAGCACCCGCTGGAGGCAGTCAGCGTGGGCGATATCGTAGATGTGCAGGTGCTCACCGTGGACGTGCCGAAGAAGCGAATCGGGCTGACGATGAAAATCGGTCAGGAGGCTGCTGAAAAGAGGCGCAGTAAATAAAGCAGCCGAAACGCATGCGATAAGGTGCAAATTTAGGAAAAGTTACAGTTCACTCTGAATCCGAGAAGGGGATATGTTACTTGGCGTGGAAGTGAGCGGTAGCAAGAGTGTAAGAAAAGGAGTTTTGCCATGTTTAAGTACATTGTGAAGAGAATTTTGCTGGCGGTCGTTACGATCTGGGCGGTTGCCACACTCACCTTCTTCCTGATGAATCTGGTGCCGGGCGGACCGTTTTTGTCGGAGAAGGCGATCAGCCCTCAGGCGCAGGCGGCTCTGGAGGCGAAGTACGGGCTGGACAAACCCATGTTCCAGCGTTACGTGAATTATATGACGGGGGCGCTGCACGGGGATTTCGGTGACAGCCTGAAGCAGAGGGGACGTACCGTGATGTCCATCATCGCCATGAAATTTCCCGTGTCCGCGAGGGTCGGCGGCATATCCGTTTTCGTGGCGCTGATTCTGGGCATTCCGCTCGGCAGCATTGCCGCTTTGAAGCGGGGGAAGCCGACGGACAGCGTGATCAGCGTGATTTCGACCTGCGGCATCGCGGTGCCGAGTTTCGTAATCTGTACGCTGCTCATGTATTTCCTCGGCGTGAAGATGGGTCTTCTGCCGACGATGGGTCTGGAGAGCGCGAAGCACTATGTGATGCCGGTAATCGCCCTTTCCTTCTATCCCACGGCTTATATTATGCGTCTGATGCGTTCCTCCATGCTGGATGTGCTGGGGCAGGATTACATGCGCACGGCGAGAGCGAAAGGACTGGCGGGAGGAAAGATACTGTTCAAGCACGCGCTTAGAAACGCGATTCTGCCGGTGGTCACCTATGTGGGACCCATGCTTGCTTACACCATCACGGGAAGCTTCGTGGTGGAAAAGATCTTCGTCATCCCGGGACTCGGCGGAGAATTTATCAAGGCCATCAACGGGCGCGACTACACGCTGATTATGGGGACGACGATCTTCCTGGCGACCCTTGTCATCGTGATGAATGTGGTGGTGGATATCGTCTATAAACTGGTTGATCCGAGAATCAAACTGAAATAACGGCGCGAGAAGTGCTTCTAATAGACGTCCCGCCTTTGGACGTGACGCCAAGAAGCACTAAATCTCGCGAAGGAGAATGCCGAAAAGGAGGCATTCTCCGTATAGTGGAAATTTTATAGAAAGGTACGCGAAACATGAAAGAGAATCCCTTAAGTTTTCAGTTAAAACTCAAGCCGGAAGATTTCCTGCCGGCTACGGAGGAAGAAAAACAGAGTCAGGTCATCATGCGTGAGAGTGTAAGTTTCTGGAAGGACGGTATGCGCCGTCTCAGAAAAAATAAGGTGGCTATGGTTTCCCTGTTTGTGATTATTGTGGTAATGATTTTTTCCTTTATCGTTCCCGGCTTTTATCCATATACTTACAAGGAGCAGATCAAGGGGGCGAACAGCCTTGCGCCCATGGAGTATTCGGCGGAGGAACAGGCGCGGATCGATGCGGGCGAGAAAGTGTTCCCTCATGTTTTCGGCACGGACAAGATGGGGCGTGACTATGCTATCCGCGTGATGATGGGCAGCCGCATATCCCTGCTTGTGGGTCTTGTCGCGACGTGTATTATCTTGATTATCGGTTCCGCTTACGGTTCTATTGCCGCTTTTTTCGGCGGCTGGGTGGATCTGGTGATGATGCGTATTGTGGATATCATTTATACGATTCCGGATATCCTTCTCATCGTTCTTTTGTCTATGTCTTTGAAGGCGCCGCTGAACAATCTGGCTACCAAGCCGGGTTTTCACTGGCTCAATATCGTGGGTGAGAATCTGATCAGTATCTTCGTGGTGTTTGCCCTGCTCTACTGGGTGGGCATGGCGAGAATGGTCAGAAGTCAGGTGCTCATGTTAAAAGAGAGCGAGTATGTCACGGCGGCCAGAGCTTTAGGCGTTGGAAACGGCAGGATCATCAAGAAGCATCTGCTGACCAACTGTATCGGCACCCTGATCGTGACGACGACTTTGCAGATTCCGTCCTCCATCTTTACGGAGAGTTTCTTGAGTTTCTTAGGCTTGGGCGTTGCGGTGCCGCTGCCCTCTCTGGGAAGCCTCGCAAGCGACGCGCTAAACGGCATGAACACTTATCCGTATCTGCTGTTTATCCCGGCGCTGCTGATCAGTCTGATTATCTTAAGCTTTAACCTGTTTGGTGACGGGCTCAGAGACGCCTTTGACCCGAAGCTGAAAAACTAGTGCGCCATTTTCCAATTGCATACACTTTTTGCGAAGTCCAGAATTTCCTTTATACAAGGCGTTTGAGGGAGGCGATGCGGTGGCATCGTTGACCGAAAACAACGCAGTAGAAGGGAATGCTGGCAAGCAAAAAAGGATAGTTAATTGGTAAATGGAGCACTAGCGTGCGAGAAGAAATTCCAGCCACTCACAGCAAGGGCTGTTTCGTGGAGAATTTCTAAGTCTCGCACTGGAGAATGCCAAAATGCGGCATTCTCCGCAGAGATTTTGAAAGGAGAATACTTATTTGAAATGGGAGAATATCTGGTAGATGTCAAAAATGAGCGGCTTTCTTTCTTCACACCCGCCGGAGAGGTTAAGGCGTTAAATGATGTTTCTATCCGTCTGAAGGAGGGCGAAGTTTTAGGAATCGTGGGAGAGAGCGGCTCCGGCAAGTCGGTGACGGCTTACAGCCTTATGGGGCTTACTGCCCACCCGGGGAAACTCCTCGGCGGCGAACTGCACTTTAACGGGCATCAGGTAGAGAAGATGACCGAGAAAGAAATACGAAAATTTCGTGGGAATGAGATTTCCATTATCTTTCAGGATCCGATGACCAGCCTGAATCCGGTCTACACGATCGGTAATCAGATTACCGAGGTAATCAGGCTCCACACGGACAAGACGAAGCAGCAGGCGAAGGAACGCGCCAGAGAACTTCTGGAGCTGGTGGGCATCAACGAGCCGGAAAAGCGCTTGAAACAGTATCCCCATGAGCTTTCGGGCGGTATGCGGCAGCGTGTGATGATTGCCATCGCGCTCGCCTGTGAGCCGAAGCTTCTGATTGCGGACGAGCCGACCACGGCGCTGGACGTGACGATTCAGGCGCAGATTCTGGAGCTGATGATGGAGCTCAAGGATAAGCTGGGTATGGCGATCATTATGATTACTCATGATCTGGGCGTGGTGGCAAGCATGTGCGAGCGCATCGCGGTCATGTATGCGGGCAGAATCATTGAGTACGGCGCCACGGACGACATCTTCTATCATCCGAAGCACGAGTATACGAAGGGATTGATCCGCTCCATTCCGAGACTGGACACGAAGGAGCATGAGAGACTGGTACCCATCGAGGGAACGCCGGTGGATATGTTGAATCCGCCTGCGGGATGTCCTTTCGCTCCCCGCTGCGACGCGGCGATGCAGATTTGTCTGCGCGAGATGCCGCCGGTCACCACATTCGGCGACGTGCATTATACCCAGTGCTGGCTGAACCAGAAGGAAGAGATGGAGAAAGGAGCGTCCCATGAGTAAGCATTTGATTGAGGTGGAACACCTGCGCCAGTATTTTCCGGCGGGAGGTTTCGGAAAGAATAAAAAATTCGTCAGGGCGGTGGACGACGTCTCCTTCTATGTGGAGAAAGGGGAAACGCTCGGTCTGGTGGGAGAGTCCGGCTGCGGCAAGACCACCACGGGGCGCACCATGCTGCGGCTCTACGATCCCACTGGCGGGAAATTCACCTTTGACGGCGATGTGATTTTTGATGTGGAAAAGAAGCAGTACGCGAACATGCTCCCCTACAGAAAGCGGATGCAGATCGTGTTCCAGGATCCTTACGCAAGCCTTGATCCCCGTATGACGGTGGGCGATATCGTGGGGGAGGCCATTGACGTGCACAAGCTGGCGGAGAGTAAGAAGGACCGCTACGATCAGATCATACACATTTTAGAGCGGGTGGGATTAAACTCCGAACACGCGAATCGTTATCCCCATGAGTTTTCCGGCGGACAGAGACAGCGTGTGGGCATTGCCAGGGCGCTGGCGGTGCATCCCGAGTTCATCGTCTGCGACGAGCCGATCTCGGCGCTGGACGTGTCGATTCAGGCGCAGGTCATCAACATGTTTGAGGATTTACAGGAGCAGATGGGGCTGACCTATCTGTTTATCGCCCACGATTTGTCAGCGGTGAAACATATTTCCAACCGCATCGGCGTGATGTATCTGGGCAGGATGGTGGAGCTGACGGACAGCTATACGCTGGTGGATCGGCCCCTGCACCCGTACACGCAGAGTCTGATTTCGGCCATTCCCGTGGCGGATCCGAAACAGGCGAGAGAAAGCCGACGAATCGTGCTGGAAGGGGACGTGCCAAGCCCCTTAAATCCGCCGTCCGGATGTACCTTCCGCACCCGCTGTCCTTATGCGGATGAGAGGTGCGCGGCGGAGGTTCCTGCGTGGAAAGAAGTGGAAAACGGCCATTTTTGCGCGTGTCATCATATTGACAAGTGCAATTAGATGTGGTAAACCTGTTAGGTGAAAAAGTAAATTGATTTAAGAAGAGGAGGAATGATTATGAAAAAGAAAGTAATCGCGCTTATGCTGGCGGCGGCTATGGTTGTCAGCGTGACGGCATGCGGCGGCGGTTCGGACACGACCACCCCGGCGGCTGATTCCGGCGATGCGGCGGCAGAAACCACAGATGGGGGGGAGGCTCCCGCGGAAGACGCCGGCGCTGATGATAGCGCTGCGCCCGCAGCTTCCGGCGAAGGGAAGATCCTGTCCGTACAGATCGGCCCAAACCCCGAGACCATCGACCCGGCGTTAAACAGCGCAGTGGATGGCGGTAACATGATTTTACACACCTTCGAGTGCCTTTTGACGGTGGATCAGGACGGCAAGCTGGCTCCCGGCCAGGCTGAATCCTGGGAGACGTCCGAGGACGGCCTGACATGGACCTTCCATTTAAGGGATGGTCTGAAATGGTCCGACGGCTCCGCTCTCACGGCAAACGATTTCGTATACAGCTGGCGTAGAGTCTGTGACCCCATGGTAGCAGCGCCCTATGCGGAGACGGTTCTCGGTATGGTTGAGGGTTATGCGGACGCGATCGGCGGCAATCTGGAGGCTCTCGGCGTGGAGGCGACGGATGATTCCACTTTCGTGGTGCATCTCTCCCAGCCCTGCCCTTACTTCGGCTCTCTGGCAGCTTTCGCTACCTTAAGCCCGGTACAGCAGGCAACCATCGATGCCAACGGCGATGGTTGGGCAGTAAATGCTGACACCTATATTACCAACGGATGCTTCTATATTTCCGATTGGGTGCCCGGTTCTTATATCATGTGCACAAAGAACCCCAACTACTGGAATGCGGACGCGATTAAATTAGACGGCATCAAGTTCAACCTGATCGAAGACCCCAACGCGTCCTACAGCGCATATCAGACAGGCGAAGTGCTCTTCATCAAGGATGTTCCTACCGAGGAGATTCCTTCCTTAGAAGGCAACGAGGAGTTTTATGTAGATCCGATCATCGGAACCTACTACCTGAGTCTGAACACACAGAGAGAGCCCTTCAACGATCCGAAGGTGCGTAAGGCGCTGAGCCTTGCCATCGACCGTGAGTATGTGGCAAATACGCTGATGCAGGGCACCTATTCTCCTGCAAGCAACTTCATGGGTCCCGGCTGGATTGATACGGACGGTTCTCAGTTCATCGACAATGCAAACGGCGGTCAGCCTTATATTGACACGACGAATCACGAGGCGAACGTGGAAGAGGCGAAGCGGCTTCTGGAGGAGGCAGGTTATCCCGGCGGCGAGGGCTTCCCGGCAATCACGTACTCTACCAACGACGCGGGCTACCACAAAGTAGTGGCTGAGTATCTGCAGCAGGCATGGGCGGAAATCGGCGTTCAGCTTCAGGTAGATATCGTAGAGTGGGCAAGCTTCACTCCCATGAGACGTAACGGCGACTACGACGCTTCCCGTAACGGCTGGGTAGGCGACTACAGCGATCCCTCCAACATGCTGGATCTGCTTTACTCCAGCAACGGCAACAACGACGGTAAGTTCAACAACGCAGAGTACGACGCGGCTATGAATACTTCCAGAACCACGCTGGACGCAGCAGAGCGTTCTGCAGCGCTTCACAAGGCGGAGGATATCCTCATGAACGAGGCAGCCTGCATTCCCGTTGCTTACTACAACGACTTCTGGTTACAGAGCAGCAAGATTACCGGCATGTGGCATTCCGCATACGGCTACTGGTACTTCATGTACGCGGATATCGCTGAATAGTTCAGAAGGGATGAACGAGCAAAAATACAACTTGATTTTCGTGTATTTCCATGGTATTCTAGTACACGTAAACAAAATAAGAGAAAAGTTCTTCGGGGCAGGGTGCAATTCCCTACCGGCGGTTATAGTCCGCGACCCGTTACGGTTCAAACGTTTGCCCGCGTGAGGATCGGCGGCTGACTTGGTGAAATTCCAAGACCGACAGTATAGTCTGGATGAGAGAAGAAGGATAAGGTGACAGAGATGTCATGTTTATCGGACGAGAACCTGTGCCACATTCGTGGTATGTGTTTAGCGAGTATTCCCCCGGAGTTTTGACTTCGGGGGTTTCTTTTATGCGCACGGGCGCCCAGAGGAAATATGTCAGCAGAAGTTGACGGGTGCCCGACGCGCGAGCAGGGAAGATGGCTCTTCTCTGCCCGATTGCACAGAACCGCATACGCCCGCACAGGCGGAGTCAGAAGAACTTTCCTCAAAATTTTATGGAGCGGAAACGCTTCGGAAAGTGAGGAAAAGAAAAATGGGTAACGGATTATTACAGAGTATTGCGGACAATGTGATTTTTGTGCTTGTCTGCGTGGGTGTGGCGGCAGCGCTGTTTTTCATCGCCTACGGCACGGAAAAGGCGGTACAGAAGAAAAACGGGGTGACAGACAGAATCCTCACCACCAGAAAGATTACCATGATTGGCCTTTTCTCGGCGTTGGCGGTGATCCTGCACATGTTGGATTTCCCTGTGCCTTTTTTGGCGCCGGGGTTTTATCAGTTGGATTTCTCAGAGATTCCCGCACTGGTGGGAGCCTTTGCGTTCGGTCCGGTGGCAGGTGTGATGATCGAGTTTTGCAAGATTCTCTTAAAACTTGTGATTAAGGGTACCAGCACAGCCTTTGTGGGCGACCTTGCAAACTTTGTAATCGGCTGCAGTCTGGTTCTGCCCGCGTCGATCCTATACATGTTTAAAAAAACAAAGAAAAGAGCCATAGCGGCATGTGTGGCGGGCTCCGTGATTATGACGGTGTTCGGCTCGGCATTCAACGGCGTTTATCTGCTTCCCGCCTTCTCCAAGCTGTTCGGGATGCCTCTGGAAGCGATCATCGCGGCGGGTGCGGAGATCAACGGTAATATCCACAACATAACGAGCTTCGTGATTTTTGCGGTAGCGCCCATGAATATCGTAAAGAGTGTGGCGGCTTCGGGGGTTACGATGCTGATTTACAAGCCTCTAAGTCCGATTTTGAAAAATGCCAATCCGGTGATGGAGAGACGGGCGGGCGAGATTTCCAATTCCGGCAATGCGTGAAAAAAACAAAAGGAGGATGCCGCGTGAGCATCCTCTTTTTTATGTGTAACAGGTTATCTTCTCTGTATAGCCGTTATTCTGCTTTGGGGAGCTCCTGATAAAGCTTTCGCATGATTTGCCGTTTTTCAATGGCAATCTGCTTCAGCGCCTTTTCATCATCCGTAACGGCTTCGATTCTTTCCAAGATGGAAAGCTGGTCAAAAAGCTGGCAATTGATTTCTTTTTCGTTTGTTGGCATACTGTTCCACCTCCCTATGGTCTTACGTATGACTTTTATATTCTTATCATACCATAAATATCGGACGACAGCCATAAGATTGAAAGAAAATGCAAAAATACTACTTTTCTGCGGAGAAGTAGTATTTCTTTTTTTGTAAGGTTGATGTAAGATTTTTGTAAGATTCATAGTGTAAAATAATATGAGAAATACTTCTAATGCTCAGCAGCAGAGGCTGCATCGCAAAGCCGGCACAGCTGACTTGGAGGTACTAAGTCTTACATGGGAGAATGCCTGATAAGCAGCATTCTCTGCACTGCGAGATAATGGTAGGACGGACATTTTAAGAATGATTTAAGATTTTGGTGTGCTTCTTTTAAGAAAACACTGCTAAGATAAAAAATGTGAAAAAATTGAATCAAAAAGCGGCTCTGTTTCGTTATAACATAGAGAAACTTGTACGGCTTAGCATATACATAAAAAGGAAGGAAAGGAACGTAGTATCATGGGGACATTGGTGGAAATCCGGGATATCTGCAAGGTCTACAATCCCGGGGAAAATGAAGTGAAGGCTCTGGATCATGTGAGCCTGACTATCGGGGAGGGCGAGTTCGTGGCGATTATCGGCCATTCCGGCTCGGGGAAGTCCACGCTGATGAACATGCTCGGCTGTCTGGACGTGCCAACGAGCGGCAGCTATTTTCTGCATGGGCATAACGTGGGCAGCATGTCGGACGACGAGCTTTCCGACATCCGCAATCAGGAGATCGGCTTCGTCTTTCAGGGCTTTAACCTGATTCCCAGCCTGACGGCGGTGGAGAACGTGGAGCTGCCATTGATTTATCGGGGCGTGGGCAAGAAGGAACGGGTGGAGCTGTCGGAGAAGGCGCTTGACAAGGTAGGGCTTTCCAAACGTAAGACACACAAGCCCTCGGAAATGTCCGGCGGACAGCAGCAGAGAGTGGCCATAGCCAGAGCGATCGCGCAGGCGCCGCCCATCATTCTGGCGGACGAACCGACGGGAAATCTGGATTCCAATTCCACCAAAGAGATCATGGATATTCTGAGGGGGCTTCATGAGGAGGGCAGGACGGTGATTCTGATTACCCATGATGATGAGATTGCAGCCCGGGCGAAACGGGTTATTAAAATTATGGACGGCAAAATAGAGGAGGACTATGAGAATGTTTCGGAAGGCGAAGAATAAGGCAGAAAATGCGGCGGAAAACACAGAGATCACGGAAATGACGCCGAAGAAGGAAAAGACTCCCATGGATAAGGAGAAGAAGAAAAAGATACGCCGAAGGGTGATTGCCGGTGTGCTGGCTGCGCTCGTTGTGGCTTTTTTTGTGAGAAATTCCCTTGTGGCGAAAAACACGGCGCCGATGGTGACTACCGTGGCGGCTTCCGTGGGGGATGTGGAGCAGATTCTGAGCACTGGCGGCACGGTGAAGAGCAACGAGACGCTGACCTACTTCGCGCCCGTATCCGTGAAGGTGGGTATGGTAAATGTGAGCACCGGCGACACGGTGAAAAAGGGCGACGTGATGCTTACCTTTGACGAGAAAGCGCTGTCCGAGGCAAAGCAGGAAGCGGAGTATAAGATGGCCTCCAACGAGGGCGGCTATGAGAGTTCTGTGCACAAGAATAACGAGTACATAGCGGATCTGTCCGAGGCAACGACCAATCTGGCGGTGCTGGAACAGCAGATCGCGGACAACGAAAAGCTGCTGGATGAGCTGAATAAGAAGATAGAGGAGAAGAAGGCTGGCTGGAATTATAACGGGGCGGCCCTGCAGGCATCCATTTTGGAGCAGGAGAAAAAGATTCAGGATGAGAAGCAGCGCATGGAGGAGCGGCACGCCTGGGAGGCGGAGCAGAGGATTGATTCCGACGACTCGGAGAAGAAGGAGAAAGACGAGGCGGCCAAGGCGGAGATTGCCTATGACGAAGAGGTTTTGCTCAATCTGCAGCAGCAGGCGCAGTACAATGGCTATGAGGAGCAGAACAATAAAGAGGTCAGAGAACTGCAGAGACAGGCGAAGGATGTAGAGGAACTGATTGCTTCCTACAAAGAATACAAATCTGAGATGAAATCACAGAAGGAATCCTCTGAAAACGGAGTTCTGGACGCGGGCGGCAGGGCGAAGCTGGAAGCGGATACCGCCCTTGAGAAACTGACCAATCAGGAGAAGCTGGACGCTATCGCCGAGGTGGAGAACGGGTTGAAGGCCGATTTCGGCGGTGTGGTGACGGAGCTGGAGGCGGTTGCCGGACAGCCGCCCACGGAGAGCGGAAAGCTGGTGACCATAGAGAGCACGGAGAAAGTGTTTGTGAGACTCAGTGTCTCCAAGTATGATCTGGAAAAGATTGCAGTGGGTCAGAAGGCGGACGTGGACATTGCGGGTAAGACCTACGAGGGCACGGTGAGCAAGATTGACGGTATGGCTACCCAGAATAACAGCGGCGCTATGGTGGTTGGCGTGGATGTCAACATAGATAATCCGGATGAGAACATCTTCCTGGGCGTGGAGGCTAAGGTTTATGTCCACATGGCGAAGGCGGAGGGCGTTATCACGGTGCCCATTGAAGTGATTAACAGCGATCGTGAAGGCGATTTCGTGTATGTGGAAGAAAACGGCGTGGTGGCGAAGAAGCGCATTACCGCAGGGATTGCGTCCGACAGTATGAGCGAGGTGAAGGATGGACTTTCGGAGGGCGATAATGTCATTGTGGCGAACGGGATGGAATTTGAGGAGGGCACGGCGGTCACGGCGATGCCGATGCCATAGCGTGAGAAATGCGAAAAGCACTTCTAAGGACCTCTCGCCATAGGACGGGGAGCAAAGTCAGCAGAGCCGACTTGGAAGCGCTCAGTTTCGCATAGGAGAATGCCCCCAAAATGACATTTTCCGCATGATAGAAAATAAAGGACAGGGAACAAAATGGGACAGATATGGGAATACATAAAAATCGCCTTGATGAACATCAAGACGAATAAAGGGCGCTCCGCCCTCACCATGCTGGGTATTATCATCGGTATCGCTTCCGTCATTATGATTATCTCTATCGGTAACGGAGTGCGAAGCTCTGTCAACGAGGAGCTGGAAAACATGGGAGGCGGTCTGATTGCCATTTACACCAATGATAATGAGGAAGGCAATGACGTGAAGTTTACGGAGGAAGACTTTGCGCTGATCAAGGAAAAGGTGCAGCATGTGAAAGGTGCAACGGCGCAGTATGGCTACTATGGCGCAACGGCAAGAGGACGCAAAGGATCAGACTTTATGGCGGTTCTTAACGGCGGAAATACGGCGCTGCAGTATGCAATCGGCAGCGAGCCGATTGTCAGGGGCAGATATTTTTCCCAGAGTGAGTGCGATGCGGCAAGCATGGTCTGCGTCATCACGGAGAGCGCGGCAAGGTCGCTGTTTGGAACAACGGATGTGGTAGGCATGAGCTTCGAACTTACCCTATGGGATGTGAGTCAGGATCTGCGGATCGTGGGTATCAGACAGGATACGCCGGCCGGTCTTATTTCCGCTATGAGCGGCAGCGGTTATTTACAGGTGGAGATGCCGCTATCAGCCATGGCGTCCGGCTATGGGCTGTGGATCGGCGAATTTAGCCAGCTCTATGTGGTGGCGGAGAGCTCAGAATATGTGACGCAGGTGGCGGCGGACACCATCAATCTTCTGGAAAATCGCTATAATGTGCGGGGAGAAAACAAGATTATGATGGAGAGCTTTGCGGATTATTCGGCTCAGTACGATCAGATTCTCAGTATGCTCACGCTGTTTATTTCCTTTGTGGCGGCGATTTCGCTTCTTGTCGGCGGTATCGGCGTTATGAATATCATGCTTGTGTCTGTGACGGAGCGGACGCGGGAGATCGGTATCCGCAAGTCGCTTGGGGCGAGAACAAAGTCCATTCTCTTACAGTTTTTGGCGGAGGCGGGTATTATCACCCTGATCGGCGGTCTGATTGGTATTTTACTTGGTGCGCTCGGCGCAAGGGCAGTCTGCGGCGCCATGGGTTTTGCGGCGCAGATCAATGTATCCACGGTGATCATCGCGGCGGCGTTCTCCTCGGGTGTGGGTATCTTCTTCGGTATTTATCCCGCGAGAAAAGCGGCGAAGCTTAGCCCGATTGAGGCGCTGAGACATGAGTAAAGGGGCGAGAGCAATTTATATTACTATAAAAAGTGAAGGAGAATGGAAGTTTTTCGCAGGAGGTTTTTCGCAAAACAATTTCACTTGCACTTTGTCTAAATTTTAGTATAATAAATCTCAGTATGGAAATCGAATTTGATGTTAAAATAACACCCAATATTTTATATGATTATATGCTGCAGCACACTTACTCGCGTCTGCCCGGACTGATGGGGACGCTTGTAGGTGTGCTGATGCTGTTTCTTTTTATGGCGAACAGACAGCCGCTGATCCTCATTATCGCGCTGGTGATTCTGCTGTATCTGCCCTGGACGCTCTTTCTGCGGGCGGCCACGCAGGCAAAATCCAATCCGGCCTTTCAGAAGCCCCTGCACTATAAGCTTTCGGACGAGGGCATACAGGTATCGCAGGACGGCGTTACGGAGCAGATGGCATGGGACGGTATGGTAAAGGCCGTTTCCACGCCGAAAAGCATTGTGGTTTACACCACGGCGGTGAATGCCTGCATTTTTCCGAAGAAGGATTTGGGCGACGGGAAGATGAAGACGATCGAGATCATTTCCACTCACATGCCGCCGAAGAAAGTGAAGATACGAGGATAACAACGCAGGAAGAAGTTCTAATATGCGGCAGCAGAGGCTTGCATCTCGAAGTCGACATAGCTGGCCCGGAACTTCCGAAAGCTGCCTTGTAACCCTGCATTACACAGGGGAATGTCTGAAAACGGCATTTTCTGCACAGATGGAAGATTCCGTATGGAGGTAGGCTGGTATGAAAGAAACGGTTGAGAGTTACAGCGCGGCGGACACATTTGCGTACGGGAAAGCTCTCGGGGAGAAGGCGGCTCCGGGGGAGATTTATGCGCTGGCAGGGGATCTGGGCGTGGGCAAGACGGTATTTACGCAGGGTTTCGCGGCGGGACTCGGCATAATGGAGCCGGTGAACAGCCCCACCTTTACGATCCTGCAAAGCTATGAGGATGGCAGGCTGCCTCTGCATCATTTCGATGTGTACCGCATCGGGGACGTGGAGGAGATGGAGGAGATCGGCTGCGAGGACTGTTTCTACGGGGAGGGTGTCTGCCTGATCGAGTGGGCGGAGCTGATCCGGGAGATTCTGCCAAAGGACTGCATCCGTATTACAATTGAAAAGAATCTGGCGGAAGGCTTTGACTATCGGCAGATTACCATAGAACGATAGGAAAAGGCTTCTGTGGGGATTTTGTATGGAGATGTGACAGGAAAGTGCGGAGAACTTATTCTGCGGAAGGGAAGACAGGGCGGGAAATTGAAAATTTTGGCACTTGACAGCTCCGGGCTGGTGGCCTCTGTGGCGCTGGCGGAGGATGACAATTTAATCGCGGAGTACACCGTGCAGTACAAGAAGACGCATTCTCAGACACTCCTGCCCATGCTTCAGGAGATTGTCAGGATGGTGGAGCTGGATCTTTCCACGGTGGATGCCATCGCGGTGGCGGCGGGACCGGGATCGTTTACGGGGCTGCGAATTGGTTCGGCAACGGCCAAGGGGCTGGCGTTTGCCCTTGAAAAACCCATTGTTTCCGTGCCGACGGTGGACGGTCTGGCGTATCAGATGTACGGCGCGAAGGATCTGGTGTGCCCGATTATGGATGCCAGAAGGAATCAGGTATATACGGGCATTTATGAATTTGTTCCTGACAGGGCCGGTCGATTTGTATATGACATGCGCGTTATCCGGGAACAGTGCGCCGTGTCTTTTGATGAGGCCGCGGAGGCTTTGAATCAACTTGACAGAAGCGTCATATTTCTGGGAGACGGCGTGCCCGTCTTTCGGGAGCGGATGGAGCAGCTCATGCGTGTGCCCTACACGGCTGCGCCTCTGCACCGGGCCAGACAGTCGGCGGCGGCCGTCGCTGCACTCGGACGGCTTTATTATGAGCAGGGCAGGATGGTGGAGGGAGCGGCTTTTGTACCGGAGTATCTGCGGCTTTCGCAGGCGGAGCGGGAGCGGAAAGAGAAGGAGCGGGGTGAGCCTCTATGATTGTATGTCGTAGGATGCGGGCGGAGGATGTGCCTTTTATCAGCCGTCTGGAGGAGGAGACCTTCTCTATGCCGTGGTCGGCGGACTCCTTCTTACAGATGATCGAAAAGGAGGATACCGCGTACTTTGTGGCGGAGGAGGATGGACGGCTGCTCGGCGGCTGCGGGCTGTTGCTGATCGCAGGAGAGGGCAATATCACCAATGTGGTGGTGGCTCCGGAAGCCAGAAGACGGGGGGTGGCAGCAAAGCTGCTGGCGTATCTGATGGAGGAAGGCTGCCGGGCCGGCTTAAATGCCTATACCCTGGAGGTGCGGGTCAGCAATACGGCGGCCATCGGCCTGTATGAAAAGCTGGGTTTTGTTTCTGAGGGAATCCGTCCGAACTTCTATGAAAAACCCGCGGAAGATGCTATGATTATGTGGAAGAGATAGGCAGCGCATGGAACAATTACCACTGGCAGTACGGCTTTTGTCTGTTAGAATAAATACAGCAGATTTGAAAGCTTTTAAGGGAGGATTGTCATGCGTGAATATAAAGAAGACAGAACATTGACCAAGGTAGTCTGCAATGCCTGCCGCAAAAATTTGTTGGTTGAAAATGGCATTTTGAAGGAAGAGTGCATCCATGTGGATCACGACTTCGGTTTCTTCGGTGAAAAGGACGGAGAAAGCGACAGCTTCGATTTGTGTGAGGCGTGTTATGAGAAGCTGACCGCCGGATTTGCCGTACCGGTGGAAAGACGTGAGAGGAAGGAACTTTTGTAGGCTGCCCATGTTATCTTGAAAGAAAGAGGTTGCAATTCACATCAAAACAGTCGTAAACGGATTGAAGTCCGGTGCGGTGTGCATTGTAACAGTGGGAGCGCATATGTTAGAGGTTTGTTTACTCGGCACGGGCGGGATGATGCCTTTGCCGCACAGATGGCTTACTTCGCTGATGGCGAGGTACAACGGGAAAAGTATATTGATTGATTGTGGGGAGGGAACCCAGATTGCGATGAAGGAAAAGGGCTGGAGCCCGAAACCGATTGATGTGATCTGCTTCACTCACTTTCATGCGGATCACATCAGCGGTCTTCCGGGAATGCTGCTCACTATGGGCAATGCAGAGCGCACGGAGCCGCTGCTTTTGATTGGTCCGCGCGGGTTGCCCGGAATAGTCAATTCCTTGCGGGTGATTGCGCCGGAGCTGCCTTTTGAGGTGATCTGCCTTGAGATCACGGAACTGGAGCAGGTTTTTCCGTTCAGCGGATTTCGGATAGAGTCATTCCGAGTCAACCACAACGTACCCTGCTACGGTTACAGCATTGTGATTGACCGTGCCGGCAAATTTGATGTGGAAAAAGCACAGTCTCTGAATATTCCAAGAAATTACTGGAATCCCCTGCAAAAAGGTGAGATAATAGACGAAGACGGCTATTACTTTACTCCGGATATGGTGCTTGGGGCGCCCAGAAGAGGGTTAAAGGTCACCTATTGTACGGATACGAGGCCCACGGACTGCATTGTAGAACATGCAGCCGGGTCGGATCTGTTTATTTGCGAGGGCATGTATGGAGAGCCGGAGAAGGCGAAGAAGGCGAAGGAATACAAGCACATGACATTTTATGAGGCGGCGGAGATTGCAAAGCTGGCCGGGGTGCAGGAAATGTGGCTGACACATTACAGCCCTTCTCTGGTACGGCCGGAGGAATATATGGAGGAAGTGCGGAAAATCTTTCCGGCCGCGTTGGCTGCGAAGGACGGCAGAAGCATGGATTTGATGTTCAGGGAAGATTGATTGCGTCGGATACTTTCAAGCCGGGTGGAATGAGCCGATAAATATAAAAAGAGAAGAAACGCAGGAGGAGAAAATGAAAAATTCAAAGGTTGCGAAGACGGTAATTATAGTGGTTGTTCTTGCGGCCCTCATTCTGGTTTATTACTACTATTTGGGTCACCGGGCAAAACGGCAGGAGGTCGAGGAGACGATTGTGGCCACCGTGGTACAGAGTGTCCTGATGCGGGATCTGGAGCATAATTATCCGCCCACGCCCAAGGAAGTGGTGAAATATTATGCGGAAATCACGGAATGCTTCTACAACGAAACTTATTCCGACGAGGAGCTTGTGAAGCTTGCGGGTAAGATTCAGATGCTTTACGATACGGAGCTTGTGGCGAACAAGACGCAAGAGCAGTACATGGAAGATCTGCGCAACGACATTGCGGAGATGAAGGGCGATCAGATTACGATTGCAAGCTATGAAGTTTCCGCCAGCACCGATGTGGAATACTTTGAGCAGGGTGAATACTCCTGCGCCAGATTATATTGCACGTTCTATCTGAAAAAGCAGGGCGGCGGCCGCGTGCCGTCACAGGAACGGTTTGTGCTCAGACAGGATGCGGATAAGCACTGGAAGATTCTCGGCTGGGAGCTTGTGGATGACTAAAGGTGGGATGAAACTGCCTCGGAATGGAGGAAAGGTTGCATAAATTCTCTGAAGAGCAATTTATGCAGCCGCGAGTTTGTGCCGGAGCCACAAACTCGGATTCGCAGTCGAGAATAAAAGTATTCCTTCGGAAAACTTTGAAATTCTCGACGCTTGCCTTCGCAAAAAAGCTCCGGCATGGAGGAAAAGATGAAAAATAACGGGGAGACCGCGACGATTCTGGCTGTGGAGACCTCCTGCGACGAGACGGCGGCGGCGGTGGTGGAAAACGGCAGGGAAGTTTTATCGAATGTGATATCCTCCCAGATTGCCCTGCACACGCTCTACGGGGGCGTGGTGCCGGAGATTGCCTCACGCAAACATATTGAGAAGATCAATCAGGTGATGGCCGAGGCGCTTTCGCAGGCGGGGAAAGGGCTTTCCGACATGGATGCCATCGCGGTCACTTACGGGCCGGGTCTTGTAGGGGCGCTTTTGGTAGGGGTGTCCGCGGCGAAAGCGGTCAGTTTTGCGTCAGGGATTCCGCTGATCGGCGTGCACCACATAGAAGGACATATCAGCGCCAATTACATAGAGAATAAAGAGTTGGAGCCGCCCTTTGTCTGTCTGGTCGTGTCGGGCGGACATTCTCACCTTGTGGTGGTGAAGGATTACGGAGAATATGAAATTTTGGGACGCACGAGGGACGACGCGGCGGGAGAAGCCTTTGACAAAGTGGCGCGCGCGATCGGCCTGGGTTATCCCGGCGGACCGAAGATCGACAAGGTATCTAAGGAGGGGAATCCGAACGCTATCGCTTTTCCAAGGGCGAAGGTATGGGATTCCGATTACGATTTCAGTTTCAGCGGCTTGAAGTCCGCGGTTTTGAATTATCTCAATTCTTGTGAGATGAAGAGAGAGCCGTACTGTCAGGCCGATGTGGCGGCCTCCTTTCAGAAAGCGGTGGTGGACGTGCTCACAGAGCATTCCATGCACGCGGTGGAGTCCTGCGGCATAAAGAAGTTTGCTATTGCCGGCGGCGTGGCATCCAACTCAGCGCTCAGGGAGGCGCTTACAAAGGCCTGTGAGGAGCGCGGTGTGGTGTTTTACAGCCCCTCGCCCGTTCTTTGCACGGACAATGCGGCGATGATCGGTGCGGCGGGCTATTACGAGTATGTGAAGGGTGTGCGGCACGGATATGATTTGAACGCGGTGCCGAATTTGAAGTTAGGACAAGACATGAAGTTCAGCTAAGACGGCAAAGTACGCAGCCTAAGCAGACCTTCATGTCTGGGAGAATGCGCTCTTTGCATTCTCCCAGACATGAAGGTCGTTAACAATATGGGAGAGTGGGGAATATGGGGAAAAAGCGATGTACCGCCATCGTTCTGGCGGCGGGGCGCGGCAGCCGCATGAAAAGCGGCGTGGCGAAGCAGTACATGCTTCTGCGGGGCAGGCCGCTTATATGGTACGCATTACATGCGGTAGAAGAATCCTCTGTGATTGATGACTGCATTTTGGTCACCGGTGCGGAGGATATTTCTTATGTAAAAGAAGAAATTGTGGCCAAGTACGGCTTTTCTAAGGTGGCGGCCGTTGTAGCCGGCGGAAAGGAACGATACGATTCCGTGTACAACGGTCTGCAGGCGGCCGCGGGCAGCAGCGGGCAGGGCGGCGAAAAACCGGGAGCGTCTGATGAGGACGGTTACATTTTTATTCAGGACGGAGCAAGGCCTTTTTTGACAGAAGATATTTTGGAACGCTGCTATGAGGCGGTTGCGCAGGATCATGCCTGTGTTGCGGGAATGCCCGTGAAGGATACGATCAAGATTGTGGATGAGAGCGGTTTTGCCAGGCAGACGCCGGATAGAAATTTCATGTGGCAGGTGCAGACACCACAGGTTTTCGACGCGGCCCTGATTATATTTGCTTACAAAAAACTGATGCAGGAGAAGGAGCGGCTTTTGCGGGAAGGAATTTCCATTACGGATGACGCGATGGTGGTGGAAACCTTTACGGACTGCAAGGTCAGGCTGGTGGAGGGGGATTACACAAATATCAAGGTCACCACACCGGAGGATATGGCGGTGGCGGAGACGCTTTTGGACGGCAGGCCGTGTTAGCGGTGTGGTTTCTATCATAAAGCGTTAACAATTTGAAACCGCTGAAAGTAAAAATGCGGAAATACGTGTGTGGAGAAACGGAGAAGAGAAGTTGAAAAACATTTGGAAGACGGTTATGGCTATGATGCTGACTGCGTTGGCGTTGGCGGGCTGCGGCAATGCGGCTGCCAACGGAGAGCAGAGTGGAAATGTGCCTGCTGCAGAGGGACAGAGCGACGAGACGGCTTTGGGAGGAGAGGTTTCAGACACAGAGGATCAGGGCGGTGAGGCGGCTTCTGCGGCGGCGCAGGACGAGAATCAGACCGACGCGGAGGAGAAGAGCCAAGAACCGATTGTCACAAACGATGGAAAAGGCGAGCTGATTTCCGACGAGGATGCGGCGGCTTTGCAGTATATGAAGAAATATATGGTTGAAGATGTATACGGCGACGGTTCGTCCTATGAGGTTTATGCGCCTGAGGGAAGTGAAAACAGCGACGGATTTTTAAGCTATATTGATCACGGCATCAGTTTTTTGCGTCGGTGTTCGGTGGCGGAGACGAAGAACTTCCCTATTTTATGCTGAATGAAAGCCTGAAAGGGCAGAAGGCGGATTGGGAGAGCGGCGGGCAGTATTCCGATGTGCGGCTTGGCGAGGTTATAAAAAACGGTGCGGACAGATATGTGACTGTCTCCGCAAAGAGCGAGGATTTCTACGGGACGGCCTATGAGGTGAAAAAGCTTTATTATCTGGACATTCCAAAGGCGGGAGTGGGCGTGCTCTGGGAAGCGGAGATTACCGAGCTGCAGACGGATGAGTTTACTGAGAAGATTCTTGCGGAGATCGGACAGTGCTATGGAATTGGCCTGGAGAGCATAATGCCAAGCGGAGAATGGGTGCAGGCAGATGCGGAGCGGCAGGTGGAGGCACAGGATGTGTATGAGCCGGAGGCGGGAGAAGCTGCGCTCACGAAGGTAGACGGCTACCGGTATCTGGGGCAGACTACGATGTCCTTTAAGGACGGGGAGATTCAGTGCCCGGTGATGGCGCCGATGGGATATACGACTGCAGTGAGGGAAACCTATGTCAGCGCTTCCATGCATGGGGTCTCCGTGAATATCAGCGGCATCCCCACGGGTACGGGCGACTATGTGCCGCTGCTCAAGGAGGGCGCGGACAGGCTGTATGAGCGGAAGCTGAACGACGAGGATGTGGAGAATCGAAATGTCCATAAGAGTGCGGTTATGGAGATGTCAGGCTTTGACAAGGCATGGTATTATGTGGTTGACTATGAGACGCCTGATTGGATAACGGAAGAATATTATAAGGAAGTGAGCGTCAACTGTCGGATTGTCATTGGGGAGAACTATGTCCTTACCTGTGATATCACGCTGCGGGACAATGCGTTTGACGCGTCCACCAACACGTTGCTTAAGGAGCTGGAAACGGCGTATGGCATTGATTTGTCGGCGTATTATAATGAGGGGTGAGCAGAGAACGTCGAGAATGAGAATTCGTCTGCATAATGATTTGTGCCGGGGCGGAGCGAAAGGAACGGATATATTTTATGAAGTATGATGATAAAGGTGTAAAAAAGTGCGTCGCAGATCGTACGCGCCGCGTGGCCGGTTGGATGGCCGGGATCATGTTGGCTGCTATCCTCGCAGGCTGTGGACAAATGGAGAGGCCGGCAGGAATAGCGGAGGATGGAAGGGACGCCGCAGAGGTGGCCGAAAAAGGCGCTGGCGGGACTGAGGAGATAGGCGCGGCGAGAGCAGACACTGCCGGGGCGCAGGAAGCGGGGGCGGACGGTGCAGAAAACAGTCCCGCTACCATGGCGGATTTATTGCGGGAGAGCGGCAATGTGCCCGAGATGGCAGAGGCTCCCGAGCTGCCTGAAACAGTGCTGTGGTTTAATGCAACCTATGCCTGCCTGGCCTACACAAACGGCTGCGACTGGCGGTGGGTAGGCGGAATGGAACCCACGGAGGAGAATGCGGATAAGGCGGAGTATCTGCTCTATTCCAGCTGGAACGTGTGGGATCGGAAATCCGGTATCGAGGCGGTGAATAAGCTGCTCGGAGGCGGCCATCGCGCCAAATGTCAGGAGTGCATGGATGATTTGGAAGCGTGGGGACTTTTGGAATTGAGTGAGATGCGCTTTGCGGAAGAATTGACCAAAATCGTAACCGGAGAGCGGACAGACATTGATCTCGGGGATGTGCCCGGGCGGTATGCGGTGGCTTACTACATGTATCATAGGGGAATCGGGGCAGAGTATATTGCGGCGTGGGATTTTTGCCGAGTGAACCAGTTGTATGCGGATTTCTATCTGTGCGGCTTTATGGACTATGAAGAGGCGATGGACGCGTCCCTTGAAAACTCGCTGCGCTTACAGAAGATGTATGATTCGTGGGATGAGATGATGGACGCTTACATGATGGGATATCAGTTTTGGCAGGGCGATCCGGAAATAACGGAGGATTCTCCGACAAAGGAGCGGCGCAGCTATTATGAAATGCTCAAAAATTCCAATGACAGTCCCTACGAATTGGACTGGAATATGGAACTGAAAAAGAGCTGGTGACAAGCTGAAAAAAAAGGGTGAAAAAAATAAAAAAACGGGTTGACATGGCAGTTTATCTTTGCTAGAATAGTTTTTGCGCTCGACCAAAATTGGGTGCAAAGCGAACACGGAGAGGTATCGAAGTGGTCATAACGAGGCGGTCTTGAAAACCGTTTGTCCGCAAGGGCGCGTGGGTTCGAATCCCACCCTCTCCGCTGGAGAACCCTCTCCGACCGAATCTTTTTCGATTTGGTATATATGATTATATGTATTTAGCTATGTATGGAGATGTACCCAAGATGGCTGAAGGGACACCCCTGGAAAGGGTGCAGGTCGTTAATAGCGGCGCGAGGGTTCAAATCCCTCCATCTCCGTTAGCGTCGAAGTAAATTCCTACGGGATTCACTTCTGAAGAATACTTCGTATTCTTCGTGACGCAGCAAAATATTGTACCTTGACAAATAAACAGTAATGCAACCCTGAAAAGATTCCAAAAGAAAATTTTCAGAAGAGTATCGAACGATACAA
>VSNH01000079.1 GCA_009774215.1 Lachnospiraceae bacterium | reverse complement strand
TATATTTGTTCCAATATGGGAATGGATACAAACGTTGGAGTATGCAGATATTCGCTTAATCAGCAGACACTATGTAAAAGCGGGTATTTTTGTTCCATGTTCTCTCTCATATCCTTCCCGGTACAGCATGTCTGCCTCCTCCTCTTTTAACTGAAAACAAGTCTGTAACATGCCTTTAATATACTCTTTGGACTGTTTCTGTAGTACGGATTCTTTCACGAACGCTGATGCCCCGCGAATTTTTTCTTCCCACATACCTTTCTCCAGCCCTTCTTTCATACCTTCTCTTATTCCTTCCTTTATTCCCTGTTCCCTTCCTCTCTGCACAAATTTATCCACCACTTCACACATGGTAACTCTGCCCCCTCTCCTCTGCCTTTCCTGCAGCCCTTTGATATTCTTTATAAAATCCGTCTCTCCCGTCAGCGCGTGCAACATACGCAGCGTTCCATCCACATCCACGATCTCCTGTTCTGTCGGCTCGTATTCCTTTCCCTCCGCCAGATAATCAACCACCACTCTCATATCACTCTGAAATCTCTGTCGTATTTCCAGAGGCAGAGTTCTCATCGAATACATATGCAGACAGATATTATCTATGTACTTTCTTGCCATACGGTGAATCTTTTTCCTTCGAAAAAACCTATATAAATCAGAGCCGGAATGCCATGGTGCATTCCCCCAATACAGTACAAGCGTAATTGCCGGAAAGGTATCTTTTTCCTCATACTGCCGTCTGTAAATGGCCCCTTCATATCCGGCTTTGCGAAGCAGTATCTTATAATCCGGCCGGGCCTGGTTCTCCAACGTATACTGTATCACAATCCTGCCATTCCGCATTTCATACTTACTCACGTCGTTATACTGATTGCGCAATATGCCATTCGCCGCCGGATACAATGACTCCGTAGGCGCAGGCTGTAAATCCTTCGGCAAAACCACCTGCTCTCCCTCAAAAACCAGTGCGTTGATAATATCCGCAAATACTTCCGGACTGTGCTCAAACTGTTTGGCTGCCAAATCCTTTTGTCCCATCCGTCTCTCCTCTTGTATGCAGAGCCATTGGGACTTCCCTTTTCTGTTTCCCCTCCCGCAAACTCTGCCTGTGTCTGTGAAATTATGGCAGAATCTGCCAGAATACCTGATGCGGACACAATGCCCACCTATAGAGACAGCCGGCCTCATACGTCATGACGACCGGCTGCTTTGTTATTAGAATATCTTGTTCGACATGTTTTGTCAAGTTTTTTTGTAAAAAATCTTAACGTTTTTCCGAATATCGCATGTTTTTATTTACGCATATCTACAAGTCAAAGGATACCCTCATCATTTCCTGTACGGAAGTAATCCCTTCCAACACGTATTTCGTGGCGCTCATGCGCAGAGTATTCATTCCCTCCTCCAACGCCTTCTCCTTGATATCCTCCGCAGTTCCGCCCTTACTGATAATGGATTTCAGGGACTGGCTTACCTCCATAATCTCATAGACACCGATACGTCCTTTAAACCCGGTGCCGTCACATCTGGAGCAGCCGCAGGGCTCGTAAATCGTCACGTCCGCGTCCGGCTCCATCTGCAGAAGCTCCAGCTCCTCCGCGTCCGCCTTTTTCTGCCGTTTACACTCAGGGCAGAGTCTTCGCACAAGTCTCTGGGCGATAACGCCGATCGTGGAATCCGCGATCAGGTATGGCTCGATGCCCATATCCGCCAGACGGGTGATGGTGCTGGCAGCGGAGTTGGTGTGCAGGGTCGAAACCACCAGATGGCCCGTGATGGATGCCTGCACGGCGATGGATGCAGTCTCCTGATCACGGATCTCACCGATCATAATGATATCCGGGTCCTGACGCAGAATCGAGCGCAGGGCGGACGCAAAGGTCAGATTCGCCTTCGTGTTAACCTGCACCTGGTTGATGCCGTCGATATTGGCCTCCACCGGATCCTCTACGGTGATGATGTTCACGTCTTCTTTATTCAACTCACTGAGGGCCGTGTACAGGGTGGTAGACTTACCGCTTCCCGTAGGACCTGTCACAAGCAGGATCCCATGCGGATGCTGTAAGATATGATCAAATTTCTTCAGTTCGTCAGGCTTTAAGCCGAGCTGGCTCTTCTCCTTCGTCAAGGCGTTCTTTGAGGTAAGACGCATAACGATCTTTTCCCCGTAAACCGTCGGCAGAATGGAAACACGGATATCAAATTCCTTTCTGTCCACGATCTGTGTGATACGGCCGTCCTGCGGTTTTCTCTTCTCGGAAATGTCCATGCCGCCGATGATCTTGACACGCGCCACAATCGCAGGCAGGAGCCTGATGCTGTAAACCGACTTCTCGTAGAGCGCGCCGTCGATACGGTAACGGATCCGCACCTGCTTTTCCATCGGCTCAATATGAATATCGGAGGCGCGCTGTCTGACAGCCTGATCGATCATGCCCTTAACCAGCTGCACAATGGGGGAGTTGTTGACATCCTCGCTGTACATATCCTCCTGTTCGATCACTTGGCTCTCTTTTTCTCTGGTATACTCCTCCAGCGCGGAATTTACCTCCGCCTGCCCGTAATAGCGGTCTATCGCCAGCATAACGCTGCCCATGGTGGCTACCACAGGTTCCACCTGCAGGTTCGTGATGATGTTAATATCATCCATCGCCCCGATGTCCATGGGATCGGACATGGCCACCCGGAGCACGTTCATATTATCCGGCGAATACTCGAAGGGAATCGCCCTGTGCTTCTTTAAGACGTTCGCAGGCACAAGATCCAGAATCTCCTGCGGAATCTCGGTGTTCTGCAGATCCACCATGTCGTAGTGGAACTGATTGCTCAGCGCCCTGGCAATGTTCTCCTCAGTGGCAATCCCCTCGTCCACCAGCGTCTCACCCAGCTTACGGCCGCTGCCCTTCTGCCGCTCTAAGCCTCTCTGCAGATCTTCCTCCGTGATAACGCCGTTTTGTACAAGCACGTCTCCAAGGCGCAGTTTTTTTCTCTTATTGTCCATAATTCCCTCCCTGTCAGCACCGTTTCGCGCGGCAGCGTCTACATCACCTTATTCTGCATCCCGTCCGGATCCTGGGCAAACTGTATCGCCATCTCCCTGTCGATTTTTCCCTCGTAAAACAATTGTATAATCGCATCGTCCATGGTAATCATACCCAGCTTACGGTTGGTCTGCATGACGGACGCAAGCTGATGGGACTTTCCTTCGCGAATCAGATTTCTGACCGCGTGGTTGGCGTGCATCACCTCGAACGCCGCCACTCTGCCCTCTCCATCCATTGTGGGGATAAGCTGCTGGGAAATCACGGCCTCCAGAACGTTTGCAAGCTGTACTCTGATCTGCTGCTGCTGATGGGGCGGAAATACGTCGATCACACGATCCACGGTACTTGCCGCACCGATGGTATGCAGGGTAGAAAGCACAAGATGCCCGGTCTCCGCCGCCGTGATCGCGACGCTTATAGTCTCAAAATCACGCATCTCACCGACCAAAATCACGTCCGGGTCTTCGCGCAGCGCCGCCCGCAGCGCATTGGCATAGCTCTGGGAATCCAGCCCGATCTCCCTCTGGTTTACCATGGCGCACTTATGCTGGTGCAGATACTCGATGGGATCTTCCAGCGTAATGACATGGGCATCCCTGTTGTTATTGATCTTGTCAATGATGGCCGCCAGCGTGGTGGACTTACCGCTTCCCGTAGGACCCGTCACAAGGATCAGTCCGCGTTTACGCTCATAAAGGTTGATCACGGACATCGGCACGCCCAGCTTCTCCGGCGCGGGAACCTGTGTGCCCACCAGACGCAGCGCCAACGCGGCAGAACCTCTCTGCTTATAGACGTTGACACGGTATCTCCCCAGTTCCGGAATCGAGAAGGACATATCATACTCGCCCCGCTCGTCAAAGCGTTCCCGCTGCACATCATTCATAATGGAATAAGCGACCGACAGCGTGTCCTGCGGCATCATCTTCGGATAATCCATAGCTATCAGGTTTCCGTTGACCCGCATCTTTGGCGGTATTCCCACCGTAATATGTACATCCGATGCCCCGGCATCGTTCGCCGTCTGCATAATCTCCTGTATCGTCGGCATTTCCGATTTCCCCCTCTTATCGTATTTTAGCAGTTCCTACGGAACCACAACCTCCAGATATTCCTCTTCTTCCACCTCTATCCCGTTCCTCTTCAGCAAGTCCAGATCCATCACATGACGGTTATCCAATGTCCGCATAATATCCTTGATCTCCAGATCCTCATACAGATCCATGTCCGCCAGATCAATCACGCTGTTATCGCGGAACATCAGGATTACAGGTCTTAGTATGTCCGCCTCATTCGCCGTAAGAACAAGCGCTTTTTCCCCTGTATTCAGCTCCACACTGACACCTGGCACCAGAATATTGACAGACCGGATCAGCGCCTCCACCACTTTGCTGTGGTATACTTTGGGATTATCCAAGAGGAATTTCAACGCTTCCACCTCAGACGCCGGCTCCTCGTCCATTTTCATGGCAGTCATCCTGTCGTAAGTCTCCGCCACCGCCAGCACCCGCGCCCCGTTCACAAGCCGGATCGAGGAAATATCCTCTCCCGTTTTCATGCTTGTCAGCATCTTATACGCCTGGGAACAGATCCGTTTGATGTTAGGTTTCGTGGAAAAGGCTGTTTCCAGAAGGGCGTGTCCTCTCTCTTCCCGGATTTCCATCGTCATATCAATCAGCGTGCCCCCCGCGGCAGCCTCATCCTCAAAGCGCATGATCTTTCCAATATCATGGACGAGCGCGGCCTCCACCGTCTCCATCTGCTCCTCCACCTTCAAATTTATAACATTCGTTATCATTGCGCAGAGAATCGCCACATTCAAAGAATGCTTATATATGTAGTCCTCCTTACTCCGCAAATTCTGCAGGAAATTAATTCTGGCATCCATATGTCCGTAGTTCTTGATTATGTTGGAAGCAATCGTCTGGGTTCTCTGCGCCCGTCCGGTCTCGGCAATCGCATCCAGCTCCTCCCGGATCGAAAACACGCACATGGTCTGGAACCGCTCGAACTCCACGTCCGCCCTCGTCATGGGCGGCACGGGCTCCGCGGGCTCCAGAATAAAAATCCCCAGCAGTCCGAAATTTTTTACGCTGTTGATTCCCTGTACTGTCAGCTTGGAATTTCTCTCATACAGCAAAACGCCGTTTTTATTGTAGATAGGACGCGCCAATCTCATTCCGGTCTTTAAATCCTCGCTCTTTATAAAACGCATTGTCCCATTTCCTCCATTTCCGTCTCTGCCTTCACGTTCGCGCCGTGCCGCGCCCGGCCTCTGCCCCACGCCTTTTTCATGCTATTCCGCAGGATTCATAGCCCTCCCTCAGCTTCTCCAGCGCTCTTTTTTCAATTCTGGACACATAGCTTCTGGAAATGCCAAGCCTGTGGCCGATCTCCCGCTGCGTAATCTCCTGCCCACTCAAAAGACCATACCGCATCAGAATGATCTCCCGCTCTCTGTCCGAGAGTCTGTCGGTAATCAACCCTTTCAGCCTTTGCAGCTTATCCTCCACTTCCATCCTGTCGATCACGTCCACCTGATCCTGTTCGATCACGTCAAGCAGGCTGATCTCGTTGCCCTCCCTGTCCGTACCGATGGGTTCGTACAAAGATACTTCTCTGGAAGTCTTTTTCTTCGCCCGAAGAAGCATCAACAGCTCATTGTCTATACAACGCGACGCATAGGTACTGAGCTTCCCTTTCCCCGCGTCAAAGGAATCTATCGCCTTAATCAATCCGATGGTGCCGATGGATATCAGATCTTCCATGTCCTCGTCCACGTTCTGGTATTTCTTGGCGATATGCGCCACCAGACGTAAATTCCGCTCCACCAGAATCCCTTTGGCCTCCCCGCGCTCTCTTTCGCTTCCTGTTTTAAGCCGCCCCAGATAAACGGCCTCATCCTTCGCAGAAAGTGGCTGGCTGAATGTTTTCAAAAGGAGCCTCCAAAGTCCATTTACTCTATTCTATGACCCGGCGGCTTCCCAAGTGCCTTTCCATCTGTCCCAATTTATATCCACTCAGAACCAGGCAAATTGCACTGGAAAGACGCGACGAATGCTTGCATTCAGAAGCGTATTTTCAGGGCAATTTATTTGGCGAGAGCCAAATACCTCGAAAACACACAGTGTTTTCGAGGCTGGTTCTGAACCAGACAAATCGTTACTATATATTATACAGGCATAACAGGGGAAATTCAATACCGCGTTCCCCTGCCTTGTCACTCAGAGCAAAAATCCCGCGAATACCGCATTGCTCACGTCTATGCCGCGCGGCGTAAGCTTAAGCCGCGGCCCTTCCCGCTCCATCAGGCCCTGTTCCACAAAAGTTCTCATCTGTTTTCCGTAAATCTCATCCGCGTTTTTTCCGAAATACTGCCAAAATTCTTCCAGATCCACCCCCTCCGTCAACCGCAGTCCCAGAAACATAAATTCCTCCATCTGTTCCTGCGGGGTGAGCGGCTGTACCTCGCAGCGTCCCGTGTTCCGCAGGCTTTCCGCAAACATTCTGTTCCACGCTCCTTCCTTTTTCATGCGCATCGCCGGGTTTGTCTCTGCCTCCGCGATACGCACCGCCCGGTCTGCCCCCGTCCCTGTGCCCTGCGTGCCCTGCGCCCCCTGCCGCATCGAAATACGCGCCGCCTCTCTCTGTCCATCGCTCTCCATCTTTTCCACGCAGGCCGCGTATTCCGCATGTTCATCCGGATTCTTCCACCTCACATTCCCCACCATGGATGACGCCCCCAGGCCGAAGCCCACGTAATCGCCCCTGCGCCAGTACACTTTATTGTGGCGGCACTCCCGCCCCTCTGCCGCATAGTTGGATATCTCGTAGCGGTGAAAGCCGGCCTCCCCCAGAAACCGCCCGGTCAGCTCGTACATCTCCCGATCCGTCTCCTCGTCCGGAAATGTATACGCCTTGCGGTTTACATAAAGCAGAGTCCCTTCCTCCAGAATCAGACTGTATGCGGATATATGCTCAGGCGAATGCGCGACGACCCGCTCCAGCGTTTTTCTGTATGAAGCTATGCTCTGACCCGGCAATCCCGCCATCAGGTCAATATTGATGTTGTGGAAGCCTGCCTCCCTAGCCATCGTGTATGTCCTCCGGAAATCGCTATAGCCGTGGATTCTCCCGATGCGCGCCAGCTCCTCATCATCCGTGGACTGCAGACCGATGCTCAGGCGATTAATACCACACGTTATGTAATTTTCCAGCTTCTCCGCAGTCACCGTGCCGGGATTGCACTCTATGGTGATCTCCACGTCCTCCGCCACCGCGAATCCATTCCTGATCTGTTCCAGAATCCGCCCCGTCTCCCGCGTCGGAAGCAAGGACGGTGTGCCCCCGCCAAGAAAGATGGAGATCACTCTGTGATCTCCATAAAATACCGACTGTTCTTTTATTTCTCGCAGCATCAAGTTTACATAATTCTCTATTTGGCCGTCGCATACCGGAGCGGAAAGGAAGTCGCAGTACAGACATTTCCTTACGCAGAACGGTATGTGGATATAGATACTTAAATCTCTCATCCCGCCTCCCATCCGACACTTTCGTTTTATCCGTCCACATCCATTCCTTTTAGTTATCATCCAGCTTCAGCACGCTCATAAAGGCGCTCTGCGGTATCTCCACATTGCCCACCTGACGCATCCGCTTCTTTCCCTCTTTCTGCTTCTCAAGCAGCTTTTTCTTTCGGGTGATATCACCGCCGTAACACTTGGCGAGGACGTCCTTGCGCATCGCCTTCACCGTCTCTCTGGCGATGATCTTGCCGCCCACCGCCGCCTGAATGGGAATCTCGAAGAGGTGTCTCGGAATCTCGTCCTTCAGCTTCTCGCACATCTTCCTGCCGCGCTCGTAGGCGCTGTCCGCATGAACAATAAAGGAGAGCGCGTCCACCTCGTCGTGGTTGATCAGAATATCCAGCTTCACCAGCTTCGACTGCTCGTACCCCTTCAACTCATAGTCAAAAGAAGCGTATCCGCGCGATCTGGATTTCAAAGCGTCGAAAAAGTCGTAGATAATTTCATTTAAAGGCAGGTCGTATTTTAGAAGCGCACGGGACGACTCAATGTACTCGGTGCTGATATAGCGGCCTCTCCGCTCCTGACAGAGCTGCATGATCGGGCCGATAAACTCTGTCGTCACCATAATCTCCGCGCTGACCACCGGCTCTTCCATGTAGTCGATCTCGGAAGGGTCGGGCAGATTGGAGGGGTTCGTCAGCTCGATCATCTCCCCGTTTGTCTTATATACTCTGTAAATAACGCCCGGCGCGGTGGTCACCAGATCCAGATTGTACTCCCGCTCCAGCCGCTCCTGTATGATCTCCAAATGAAGCAGCCCCAAAAAGCCACAGCGGAACCCGAAGCCCAGCGCGATGGAAGTCTCCGGCTCATAGTTTAGAGAAGCGTCGTTGAGCTTCAGCTTTTCCAGCGCGTCACGCAGATCCGGGTACTTCGCCCCGTCCGCCGGATACATGCCGCAGTAGACCATGGAATTGACCTTCTTGTAACCGGGAAGCGGCTCTGCACACGGGTTGTCCACATCCGTCACCGTATCGCCCACGGCGGTGTCCTTCACGTTCTTGATGGAGGCGGTGAGGTACCCCACCATCCCCGCTGCCAGCTCGTCGCAGGGAATAAACTGCCCAGCGCCAAAATATCCTACCTCCACCACCTCCGCGGTGGCTCCCGTGGCCATCATCTTAATCTTCGTCCCCTTCTTTACCCTGCCTTCCTTGATACGGCAGAACACGATCACACCTTTGTAGGAATCGTACACGGAATCAAAGATCAGCGCCTGCAGCGGATTGTCGGGGCTGCCGCCGGGGGCGGGAATCTTCTCCACAATCGCCTCAAGCACATCCTCGATGCCGACGCCGTTCTTGGCGGAAATAAGAGGCGCGTCCTGCGCCTCGATGCCGATCACATCCTCAATCTCGTTCTTTACACGCTCCGGCTCCGCGCTCGGCAGATCGATCTTGTTGATCACGGGGAACACGTCCAGATCGTGATCCAGCGCCAGATATACATTCGCCAGCGTCTGCGCCTCAATGCCCTGAGCCGCGTCCACCACGAGGATTGCCCCGTCGCAGGCCGCCAGAGAGCGGCTCACCTCGTAATTAAAGTCCACATGTCCGGGCGTGTCGATCAGGTTGAAAATATACTCGTTGCCGTCCTTCGCCTGATAGACGATGCGCACGGTCTGAGCCTTGATGGTAATGCCCCTCTCACGCTCCAAATCCATATTATCCAGTATCTGCGCCTGCATCTCACGGCTTGTCAGAAGCCCGGTCTGCTCGATGATCCGGTCCGCCAGTGTGGACTTGCCGTGGTCAATGTGGGCGACGATACAAAAATTTCTGATTCTGCTCTGATCCATTGCGGTTTCCTCCCTAGAAACTGCGAAACTCCTTTCTGGCAGCCGAAATTGCACAAACAGCATAACCGGCACAGATGTGCTTTCGCTCCGTTACGGCCGTAACAGCGCCAAACGCGAAAATACCTCGTTAAGCGCTGACAGTTTCAATCCAAAGGGCTGAAACACTTTCCAAGGGTCTGCTTATGGTGATCCTATTTGTACAATTAATATAGCATTGTGAGGAGTTTCACAATTGCCTAACACAGTATATCAAATCCTCACCCGAATGTCCACATCAATCCCCCTCAGGCGCCTCCTCTCCCGTATCCTCTCCCCGCTCCGGCTCCCTGCCGCCGAAAACAAGATCCAGCACATGGGCCAAAACATCACATGCGTTATGTATTTCCTCCTCCGTATTGTTCTGCGCGCCCAGCTCAATCAGCAGGGATTTCGGACAGAGGTGCATATTATAGCGGTAAGCTTTCAGGTAGATTCTGCGGGCGATCCCGGGATAATACTCATTACAGGCCGCCTGCATCTGGAAGGACAGCGCCAGATTGTCCGCCAGATAGGGATTTTCCAGCTGCGCGATCTCCCCCTTTTTCGTGCGGCACAGACCGTTAAAGAACATGAATTGTGCGGTGGGCCGTCCCTGCAGTTCCATCACCAGACGCCTGTCCGCAGGCATTTCATCGCGGTGCAGGTCGATCACCGCCTCAATGGAAGGGTTCTCCTGCAAAATAGTCTCAATGGCAGGCAGCGAATTGTTGTAGGCGTAGGCCCTGTCCTCGTCGTAGCATCCTGTATCATGTATCACATTGTACCCATATTCCTCCCGCAAAAGCTGCGCCAGATACTCTCCCGCCCCCACGATCCCTCCGTTCTCGTCACCCGGCACGGAATCCGCAAAGCTCTCCTTGGAATGGGTGTGATAAAGCAAAATCTGGGGCGCGTCCGCATCCCCCTGAATCCGCATATCCTTTTCCAAAAACGTCTCCGCCCGCAGAAGCCCTTCCCCCGCAACGGTGGTGCTGTCCACCGCATAAAACGCCTTAATCAGTTCCTCATAGGAAGATAATTCCTCAAAACGGTAGCGGTAGCTTTTCTCCTCCGCCCGCGCAAAAGACTGTTCTTCCTCGCCATCATCCGTCTCCGGTTCCGGTTCTTCTTCCTGTTCCGCAGATAAATAGCGCTCGTTTTCTTTTAAGAGAGCCGACTCCAGATTCTTTTCCAGATGCATGGCGTCATCACCGTACTCAAGCGCTTCCTCCGGCAGCCCCTTGTAATCCTCATCGCTGCCCTCCGGCAGCGGCAGTCTGGCGTAATCGCTTTCCGTCACGCTCTCCGTCCCGTTCTCCAGCGCATAGAGCAGTCCCGGATATTGGGCCAGCAGGGCCTTCCTCAAAAAGCCGTCCCCCGACGGCATATGGTTGGCCTCGCTCATCCTGCGTATGCCGGGCAGGTAAGGCTCCATCACCAGCTCCTCCACAATCCCATGGAAAGCGGAAGCCTCCGTTTTCTTCTCACGCCCCCGCCAAAGCTCCGCACATCCAAACCCGACCGATATAATAACAACCGCTATTAAAATATATTTCACCCATTTTCTATTCTTGTACATACTAAAGATATATGCACGGCGAATGCAGGTTCATGCGTAAATGCTTCGGCCTGTACCGAATAGTTTATTTCACGCTTTCTCTCCCTGTCAGAGATTCAGCGCACCGTTGATCCCGTCGCAGATAATGTGGCTGATCTGACGGATCTGCTGATCCACATCCTTTGTGGTCACATACATGTTGTTAAGTTCCTTGAGCGTGGCGGGCCGCTCTCCCATAGCGTCGCCCACAATCGTGGCCGCGTCCACCACCGTCGGCACACCCAGCGCCAGTACCGGAATATGAAGCGTCTCTTCCGTGATGGCGTTTCTGTGGTTTCCCACGCCGGAGCCGGGATGAATGCCCGTGTTCGTGATCTGGATGGTGCGGTTTAAACGCTTGGTGGAGCGGGCCGCCAGCGCGTCAATCACGATCACCAGATCCGGCTTCGTCTCTCCGATCACACCCTTGATGATCTCCGCGGATTCCATGCCCGTCTTCGCCATAACGCCCGGCACCAGGCTGCTCACCAGATGCATCTTCGTCCGGTTGTAAGCCACCTTGCCGTATTCCAGTACAATATGCCTGTTGACAAAGAGATTATCCACCACGTTCGGCCCGAGGGAATCCGCCGTGACCTCCCGGTTTCCAAGCCCCACCACCAGAATCGACTGTTCCTGATCCGGGTTGGGAAGAATCCCCCGAAGCTGCTCGGCCAGAATGCCGGATATCTCCTGATGATAGTCCTCCTCCGGCTCCGTCATGGCGGGCGCCTCCAGCGTAATATAGGTTCCCATGGGTTTTCCCAGCGCCTTAGCCCCGTTTTTCGTCTCTATAACCACCCGGGTAATATGCACGTCGCTCTCCTCGTCATAGTGCTCTTCCACTTTCACTCCATGAAGCCCGGACTCTTCTTCCCCAACACTTTCTCTGGCTTCCAACGCCAAGTCCGTCCTGACATTTGACCAGCTATCCATAGCAATTTCCATTCCTTTCTGGCTTCGCAGCCGCTTACTTTTCTTTTGCAGCTATTATAGTTTATGCGCCAATCTTTCGCCTGCCCATTTTGATTTCTATTTTTTGCAGAAATAAACAAAATATGTATTGACATCCCCTTTTCCATAATCTAAAATAATATGCGTGTGTCTCTGTCCAATATATAAAGAAGAAAATAAAGTATTGATGTTTTGAAATGGAGGATGTTATGGCTAATATCAAATCTGCAAAAAAGAGAATTCTGGTAAACAGGACGAAGGCTGAGAGAAACAAATCCATCAAGTCCGGCGTTAAGACAGCGATCAAGAAAGTGTACGCTGCCATCGAGGCGAAGGATAAGGCTGCCGCACAGAGCGCGCTGCTTGCCGCAACTTCCGCGATCGACAAGGCTACCAAGAAAGGCGTATACCATAAGAATACCTCTGCCAGAAAAGTTTCCCGCATGGCCCTTGCAGTGAACAAGATGGCGTAGGGAGCGCGGTACGATCTTATTATGATATGACGTTATGTGAGGCGGATGCTTTTGCACCCGCCTCTTGTTCATGCGCTGGCCCGCATATGGAAGTTTGCTGTTTCGCAGCATGCGGGCCGCGCGGCGAGCAGGGGAAGAGGAATCTTCCCTGCTCGATTGCACCTCTCATACGAACTGCTCTAAATACCGCTTAGACTGCGACAAAGATTTCCTGACTTTTTCCCTGCTGCCCTCAAAGGCTCTGTCCTCCACTTCAATACACGCATATCCGTCATACCCGATATCCGTAAGCGCCGACACAAACGCCCCCCAGTCTATATCGCCAAGACCCGGTATCTTCGGCTGCATAAAGTCCAGTGGATAGGCCATGATTCCACACGCCGCCAGCTTATCTTTCCTTATTTTAATGTCCTTAAAATGAACGTGAAACAGCTTATCCCTGAATTCATAAATCGGCTGAATATAATCCATGCCCTGCCAGACAAAATGACTGGGATCATAATTTAATCCAAAATAATCGCTTTCTATCCGCCCAAACAGTTCTCTCCAGATCACCGGCGTGGTCATCAGGTTCTGCCCGCCCGGCCACTGGTCAGCCCCAAATAGCATAGGACAGTTTTCTATCCCTATTTTAACCCGATTTTCCTCCGCATACTTTATGATGTCCGGCCAAACCTCATCAAACAGCGCCAGATTCTCCTCTATGGTTTTATGCTGATCCCTCCCGATAAACGTCGTGGTCATATAAATTTCCAGAAGAGCAGACGCCCTGATGACTTTTTTCAGATGGCAGATATTTTCCTTTCGCTTTTTCAAATCTCCATCCATGGTATTTGGATAATAGGCAAGGGCGGATATCTCGATATTTCTCTCCTTCGCATAGGAAAGTATATGTTTCCTGTACGACTCATCCTCTATCACGCGCCCCACATCAATATGGGACACCCCCGCATAGCGCCGCTCAGCGCCGCCCGCCGGCCAACACGCCGCCTCCACGCACGCAAATCCGAGCGCGGACGCGGTGTCTATCATTTCTTCATATGCATAATCCTCCAGAATAGAAGTAATAAATCCTATTTTCATATACGCCTCCATGTGCAGGTCTCAGGCTTCGCCCGTGCCTTCCTGATCTTCCCCGTTTACAGTAACTGTACGCCCCTTTTGCGAGGACTCGACGCTTCCGAACACAGCCCGCATTGCCTGCAAAACAGACTCCCCGGAAATTTCCGGCTCTCTCCCGCTTTCCTGACATTCTATAAACAAATCAATAACGCCCGAGTTTGTCTGGTTATCGTTCGTCTGCATTGCCTCCGCATCATATTCTTTCCGGGTGCCGTCTTCCTTCATGACCACAATGCTATGTACCGGATCGTCATATATTTTCATCATTCCCTTTGTCCCGTAGAGAACCGTAGAATTATCCTCCGCCCCATAATGGGTCCACGACGCAGTCATGGTTCCCGTCGCGCCGCCGGACAACCGGTAAATACAAAACGCGTTGTCATCCACGCCGATCAGCTCCCCCGCTCCGTCCTTTTTGTGAAGCGTCACCAGCCGCGCCGTAACCTCCACAATTTTCTGTGATGTCAAAAACTGGATCAAATCCGTCTTATGGATGCCAAGATCCGCCATGACTCCCATGACCGCTTTGTCCTTATCAAAAAACCATGTGCTTTTCCCGGGGTCTATGCTCCAAGTCTCCGGCCCGCCGTGCCCGAAAGTGGTACGGAAAGCAAGGATATCCCCTATTTCCCCCGCGTCTATCATCCGCTTTGCCTCCCTGTGCGCACCGGCAAGTCTCTGGTTCTGGTCAATCATCAAAATCCTGTCATTCTGTCTCGCAGCTCTCACCATCGCTTCGCAGTCCGTCAATGCCATCGCCATAGGTTTTTCGCAAAGCACATGTTTTCCTGCCTCCAATGCCGCTATGGTGATGGCTGCGTGTACACTGTTAGCCGCGCACACCGACACCGCATCAATGGTATCATCCGCCAGCAGTTCCTCATAAGAGTCATAAACCTTTGCCTGATACTTTTTCGCAAGCTCCCCTGCCCGTTCCTGATTGATGTCATAAAACCCGCAGATTCTGGCGTTCTCATTCGCCTCATATTCCGGAATATGCCTGACCTGCGCAATCTTGCCGCACCCTATTATGCCAATATTTATCACCGTACTTCCTCCTCGCTTTCAAAATTTTGAATGCTCTCCTCCGTCATCCTGATATAGTCGATTGCCTGTTTTGCATATCTGTCCATCCTGCCTGTCTGTGTGCTGATTCCCGCCGCGCTGTAAGGATCAGACAGGCGGTACATAAATTCCATGGTCAGGGAGCCTTCATAGCCGATTCTCTGCAATGCGCGGAGCACTTCCTTAAAGTCAATGTGCCCCATTCCTGCTGCTTCCCGCGTGTTATCCGCGATATGCACATGTACCAGCTCGTCCCGCATCCTATACAGGCTGTCCACAAGACCTGCCTCTTCTATATTCATGTGAAACAGGTCCGCCATCATGCCGACAGCAGGGTGGTTTACCCTTTTCACAAAGTCCAGCCCCTTTGCAATGGTGTTTACAAAATAGGTCTCATACCGGTTGATGGCTTCGACCGCCAGCGTCACCCCTTTTTCCAGGGCATAATCCGCCGCTTTTCTCACATTGCCGACGGCATTTTCCGTCAGCCTTTCCATGGACAACCCTTCCGGTTTCACGCATCTGCCTACCGGGGACGGTACGACAATCATAATCTTCGCCCCGACTCCCGCCGCAAAATCCACGCTGTCCCTGATGTACTGGACCGCCCTCTCTCCCGCCTCGCCATCCGCCGTCAAATCCCTGCTCTCATCAAAGATGCCGCAGAGGGAGCGGCAGTCCAATCCGTACTTTTCCAGCAGACTTCTGCATTCCCCCGCATCCATGCGGTAGGGCTCCGCCGCAAATTCAATGCCGTTGTAACCGCAGCGTTTCAGACGCTCGCAGCTTACCGCAAGCGGCTCATCACCGACAATCCACTGTGTCATTCCTATGTGAAACATATTTTCCTCCGTTTCCGCGGGCTTTTCATACTAATCTCCATTCTGCTTCAGCGGAATCTCAAATTTATGCGGAGAATGCCGTATTTCAGGCATTCTCCTGCGTGAGACGGAGTTGCAAGGCAACTCCTAGAACTTCTCCACGAAACAGCCTCTGCTGTGAGTGGCTAGAAGTTCTTCTCACACTATGTGCCGCCCCGCATCAAAAGCCGCCGCTCTTCCCTACCGTATAACCGCGCACCGCCGTAGTGCCCAGCGCCAGCAGAATCACAATGCCATATACCATGTATCGTAAAACGTATTAATGTGGAGCATATTGATTGCGGTTGACATCATGCTCAAAAGAATCACTCCCATGAAAGTCCCCACCACGCCGCCTTTCCCGCCATTGATCGAGGAGCCGCCTATCACTACCGCGCCGATCGCCTCCGTCTCCATACCGTATCCCGTGGTAGCCTGCGCCGCATTAATCCTTGACAGCATCAGCATACTCGCAACTCCCACCAGAATTCCGCTGATCACAAAACACTTAAGCTTGCTGAGCTTAATATTCACGCCGGAAATATAGGCGGCGCGCTCATTGGTTCCGATGGCATAGACATGACGCCCGGTTCTTGTATGCTTCAAAATCACGTGGATACTCACAAACCCCAGAATCAAAATGAGGTAGATCAGCGGAAACACGCCAAAAATCCGAAAGGATGCCAGCGTCCTGTATTTCCCGTACAGTGTCTGCATATAGCCGTTTGTCAAAAGCAACGCAATGCTGTAATAAATATTTTGGGTCGCCAGTGTCACCACAAAGGACGGCGCCTGAAAGGCAATTGACACAGCCCCGTTAAACACAGAGCAGGCGACACAGATCAATATGCCCAGAACCGATACCAATACCGGATGCATACCGCCGTTGAGCATAATCGCCATGGCGCACATGGCAAGCCCCAGCATTCTTCCCGTGGAAATATCAAAATGACCGGATATCACAAGAACCGTCGCTCCCGCAGACACAAGGCCAAGCCCGGCTGCCTGTCCCAGAATACTGTTGATCGTTCCCCATGTAAGAAACTTACTGTTGATGGAATTGGTCACAACAGCCACCAGAATAATAAATACAAAGAGAATAAACGGCTGCGATGTGAGCACTTTAAAAACCTTCGACTTCGCTCTTTTCTGTTCTTCCATAAATGTCCCTCCAAAACAAGTCTATGACAGTCCCAAATATTTCCGCATAAGATCAGACTCTGTCGTCTGATCTACATCCACAATATCC
>VSNH01000078.1 GCA_009774215.1 Lachnospiraceae bacterium | reverse complement strand
CCTACGCACACTCTAAAAGCGTTTAGAAACATCGCCGGCAGGAACGCCGGAAACAAAGATCTGAGGCATACGCTGAATGACTTTTTGAAGGATCTGGGGAATTGCGGTTACAGCGTGCGTCCTTCCGAAAGGAAAAAGGGGTATGCGTCAGAGATGTTAAGTCAGCTTTTAAAGACAGCAAAAGAGGCGGGAATGAAAGAACTTCATATTTCTGTCGAAAAGGAAAACGCTGCGTCTGTGAAAGTCATACGGAAAAACGGCGGCGCTTATGAGCGGAGCTTTTCCTGCGAAGGGGAAGCCGCGGATATTTATAGGATTGCAATCGCCCCCGCTCCACCCAAAAGGATAATCAATGACAAATTGTACATGAAAAAATGGGATTTCCGGCAAATTGGAGAAAGATAACCAGATACAGGAAAGAATGAAAGCCGACGCCAAAATCTGTGCGATGGCGCCGGCTGGAAAGAGCAGTTACACAGGTAGTATTTTTATTCTGACTTCCGATAAAACCCTTCAATCGCGTCCGCAAAAAACGCCGCAGTTCCATCGCCGTATTCCTTATCCAGCTTGGACTGCATGGGCTCTTGGCGGTAAAATTGCGCGTGGGCGAGCATAAAATCCTGCTCCTTTTTAATGCCTGCCGCCTGCTTCATCACGAAACCATATTCTCCTACGATTTCCCTGACCTCGAAGGAATCTGTAGGACAGCTTCGTTTTTCGGCAAGTTTGTGCAGGATTGTGTCGACTCTGCGCTGATAGCTTTCCACGGCTTCTTTGCTCATTGGATGCTTAGAGACGTCCAGATAAGCCTCCTTTCCGCCGTACCATTCGATGACCTTTGCATAAGACTTCTGCATCTGTTCCGACGACAGCGCTTCGATATAGTGCGCCCGCCATTTTTCTGCGCCTCCAAACTCGTCAATGGCAATCTGACGGATATTCTCCGGCATCTGCGCGTACATGGTGTCAAACATTTCCTCTATTTCCGTTCTGTTGAAAATTGCAAAATCCATTTTGTTCTCTCCTTTCAAAATATCGTCTATACCGGCAATCAGACGCTCTGTGCGTTCTTTTTGCGCCACCAGCATATCCCGTTGCATTTGTAATATCTGCTTTTGGTCGAGGGCAGGGTCGTCCATGATGGATTTAATCCTCTTCAAAGGAAGGTCAAATTCGCGGAAAAACAAGATCTGCTGTAAGGTTTCCAGCGCTCTATCGTCATAGAGCCGGTATCCCGCCTCACTTTTCGCCGTGGGTGTAAGCAGCCCGATCTGGTCGTAGTAGTGAAGCGTGCGCACGCTGATACCTGTGAGGTCTGAAAGTTCCTTTACCGTTCTCATGTTTTCCTCCATTTCAGATGATTTCCTGCTCCTGATAAGATCACTGTATACTATGACGTACCGTGAGGGTCAAGAGATTTTTATATTTTATTGCAGTAATTTATTGATTTTTCCCCTCTTTTTTGTAAAAATAAGAGAAGATGGCGGGCTGTATGTTTACGGTCCGGCGGGAAATCATATTGCAAGAGAGAAGGGAATAACAGATGGAAAGAAAAGTGGGAACGGTATCGAGGGGCATACGATGTCCGATCATCAGACAGGGAGATGATTTGACGAAGATTGTTGTGGACAGTGTTATGGAGGCGTCCGAGGCGGAGGGATTTGAGATTCGCGACAGGGATGTCATTGCGGTGACGGAGTCTATCGTGGCGAGGGCACAGGGCAATTATGCATCGGTGGAGGCGATTGCCCAGGATGTGAGGGAAAAGCTCGGCGGTGAGACGATCGGCGTTATTTTTCCGATTTTATCGAGAAACCGCTTTGCGATCTGCTTACGAGGAATCGCGATGGGGGCGAAGAAGGTTGTGTTGATGCTCAGCTATCCCAGCGATGAAGTGGGCAATGAGCTTGTCTCGCTGGATCAGTTGGATCAGGCGGGGATCAATCCTTACAGCGACGTGCTGACACTGGAAAAATACCGTGAGCTTTTCGGAGAGAATAAGCATCCGTTTACCGGGGTGGATTATGTGGCGTATTATGAAGAATTAATCAAAGAAGCGGGCGCGGAGGCGGAGATTATTTTTGCCAACGACTGCCGCAGCATTCTGCCGCATACGAAAAAAGTGATAAACTGCGATATTCACACGAGGGCGCGCACGAAGAGGCTTCTCAGGGAAGCGGGTGCGGAAGTTGTGGCCGGCCTGGATGATATTCTCGACCAGCCTGTAAACGGAAGCGGATGCAACGAGAAATACGGTCTGCTTGGTTCCAACAAGTCCACCGAGGACACAATCAAGCTGTTCCCGAGAGAGTGTACTGATCTGGTGCTGGAAATTCAGAAGGCTGTTTTGGACCGAACCGGCAAACATGTGGAAGTTATGGTCTATGGTGACGGTGCGTTTAAAGATCCTGTGGGAAAGATCTGGGAGCTTGCAGACCCCTGCGTTTCCCCGGCAAGCACACCGGGGCTGGAGGGCACGCCCAATGAAGTGAAATTGAAATATCTGGCGGATAACGATTTTAAGGACTTGTCCGGCGAAGCGCTCAAGGAGGCGATCTCCGGCCGCATCAGGGAGAAGAGGGACAATCTGGTAGGAGATATGGCATCTCAGGGCACAACGCCGAGACGGCTGACTGATCTGATCGGATCCCTGTGCGACTTGACAAGCGGCTCGGGCGACAAGGGTACGCCGGTGATTCTGATTCAGGGGTATTTTGATAATTATGTGAGTTAATGAGATTGTCTAGGAAAAATAAGATTTCAGAGGAGAGCGATATGAAGCTTGTGGTTTTGGAGCGCAACAGCGTGGGAACGGACGTGGATGTGAGCTGCTATGAAAAATTCGGGGAGGTGACTTATTACCCGAACACGGTGGCGGAAAATACGGCGGAGCGGGTGAGGGACGCGGACATTATCATCGCAAACAAAGCGCCCATGAATGAGGATACCCTTAAGGATGCGCCGAATGTGAAACTGATTTGTCTGTTTGCGACAGGCTTTGACAATGTGGATTTGGCATACTGCAAAAGCCGCGGCATTAAGGTGGCGAATGTAGTGAATTACAGTACGGCGGCGGTGGTGCAGCACACATTTCTTCTGGCGCTGGCGCTTGAGGAAAAGCTGGTTCATTATGACAATTATGTGAAATCAGGCGAGTATGGCGCGCAGGATCGATTTTCCAATTTCGACAGACCGTTTAGTGAGTTGGAAGGGAAGACCTGGGGCATCGTGGGTATGGGAAATATCGGCAGAGGTGTCGCGAAAGTGGCGCGGGCTTTTGGTTGTAAGGTAATCTTTTATTCCGCTTCCGGTAAGAGTACATGTACGGAGTATGAGCGGGTAGAGTTTGACGCGCTGCTTTCTCAGTCGGATATTTTGTCCCTGCACTGTCCTTTGAGCGATCGGACCAGAGGACTTATTAACAAAGAAGCTTTTTCCAAGATGAAGAAATCAGCCGTTCTTGTCAATGTGGCAAGGGGCCCTGTGGTGGACACGCAGGCGCTCTATGACGCGCTGACGGAAGGTCAGATTGCAGCGGCGGGGCTTGACGTGCTGGAAAAAGAGCCCATCAGCAGGGACAATCCGTTAAATGAGATCAAGGACAGTACGAAGCTAATCATCACGCCGCATCTGGCGTGGGCGAGTACGGAGGCGAGAGAGCGTCTGGTGGATGAAGTGGCGAAGAACATACAGGCATTTTTGGAGGGAGAAGAGAGAAATATTGTCAATAAATAATGCAGTATTATATGGCAATGATCTGACTGAAATCTGCTGGACAGTGGATGTGTAACAGATAGTTAAAGAAATTATTTAAGGATAACATTCCCTCATGTTCTGTGTGCTGCCAGACGAAATGGGAATGCATGATGATGGGATAAGGGAAGAAGGTAAGTATAGAAGCAGCGTAGAAAAGGGGTAGCTATGGGAATATTAATTGAGAACGCGCTTGTGATATTGCCTGAGGGCGCGGAAGATGTAATTCGGGAGACGTCACTCTATATTGAGGAGGACAGGATAACGGGAATTGGGGACAAGCCGGCGGGTTTTACCGCCGACAAGGTGATCGACGGAAAAGATAAATTGGTGATTCCCGGTCTGATTAACTGCCATACCCATTCCTACATGTCATTTATGCGGAATGTGGCGGACGACCTTTCTTTTATGGACTGGCTTTTCGGGACGATTGATCCGATCGAGCAGCAGATGACGGACGAGGACACCTATTGGGGAGCAAATCTGGCGATCATCGAGATGATGAAAAGCGGCACTACCTGTTTCAATGATATGCAGATGAATATTCACCAGACCACCCGTGCGGTGAAGGAGTCCGGTATGCGCGCCGTGATCTGCCGTGGGCTCGTGGGCAGCGGCAACGATGAGGCGGGGCAGTCCCGTCTGCGTCAGGCTTACGAAGAGCGGGACGCCGCAAAGGACTGCGACCGGCTCACCTTTAAACTGGGGCCGCATGCGCCTTACACTTGTGACGACGAATTTTTAAAGATCGTGGCGGCCGAGGCAAAAAAGGAAAATATGGGCATTCATGTGCATCTGTCGGAGAGTGAGAGCGAAATTTCACAGATTCAGGAAAAGTATGGATGCACGCCGATTGCTTTGGCGGAGAAATGCGGTATTTTCGATGTGCCGACTATCGCGGCGCACTGTGTGCAGGTGACAGATGAGGATATTGCTATTTTGAAGCGGAAAAAGGTAAGTGTCGTGACCAATCCGGCCAGCAACATGAAGCTGGGGAACGGCTTTGCGCCCATTGCGAAAATGCTTGACGCGGGAATCAATGTGTGCCTCGGCACAGACGGCGCGGCGAGCAATAACTGTCTGAACATGTTTCACGAACTGAGTCTGCTGACATTGATCCACAAGGGCACGGGAAAAACGCCGCAGTGTGTCAGTGCAAAAGAAGGCTTCCGTATAGCAACCATCAACGGCGCGAAGGCGCTCGGGTTGGAGAAAGAGATTGGCTCCATTGAAGTGGGTAAGAAAGCGGATCTGGCGATGCTCGATTTGAATACGCCTTCCCTCACGCCCAGAAACAATTTGATTGCCGGGCTGTCCTATTCCGCCAACGGTTCAGAGGTTGACACGGTGATCATCAACGGGCAGGTTACCATGGAGGGCCGTAAAATTCTGACCATGGACGAAAAGCTTGTCTATGGTAAAATTCAGAATATCATCGTCAGGATGGGATTAGATAAGAAAATTTACTAAAAATTATAGAATTATAGGAATTTTTTTGTTATAATCTACACATAAGCATCGAGCAGTGCATATCCGTCAGAATAACAGCGGCGGGCTTGCACTGCCTGGCAGAAAAAGGTATTTTGGGGAGGGGAACGGATATGCTGGCAACATTGATACCATATTTTGATAAGGACATGAAGGTCTCGGCTTACGCGCTGGCTTCACAGAGGGAGAACAGTCTCTTGAATCCGCCGATTTTCGGCTCAAGCAGTCCAAATGGCCTGGCGGAAATCGAAGGTCTGGAAATTGTACATAATATAGGCATAGACACATTATCGCCGGGAACGGTCGTGCTGATTCCGGTAAGCCATATTGCGGTATTTTCAGATCTTGAAACGAAGTGCGATGAGTTTCGCGGCAGGGTTGTACTCGCGTTTGACAACGAGGTGGAGAACAGCGAAGCATACAGAAAGCGTTTTTCACAGCTGAAAGAAAAAGGCTATATGCTGGCGATGTCAAAACTTCCTATGAGTCAGTATGAGGAAAACAGGGAGCTGCTTAAGCTGATGGATTATGTTATTTTGGATCAGAAAGAGGTGGATCTTGCCAAGGCCAAGCTCTACTTCAAAAGGCAGTATCCACAGATCAAGATCTGCGTCGGGAATATTGACAGTCAGGACATTTTTGACAGACTGAAGGATGATGATGATTTTTATCGGTTTGAGGGTAAGTTTTACCGCATCCCGATTACAAAGGGGGAGAATGAGGTTTCTCCGCTGAAGATCAATTATCTGGAATTGATGAATATCGTGAATGCGCCGGATTTTGAGCTGACGAAGGCGGCGGATGTCATCGGACGCGATACCGCGCTTGTGGTGGAGCTGCTTAAGATGGTGAACCACATCGCGATCAATTCTCAGGTAACTTCTATCCGCCACGCGGCGGCAATTCTCGGACAGCGAGAGTTGAAAAAGTGGATCAATACCGTAATTACAAAGGAACTTTGTGCGGACAGACCGAACGAGGTGGCGAGAACGTCCATGCTCCGCGCGAAATTTATGGAGTGTCTGGCCCCGGTATTCGGGCTTGGCATGAAGTCGGCGGAAGTCTTTTTGATGGGCCTGTTTTCTATTTTGAATATTATTTTGAATATGCCCATGGAAGATGCGCTTAAGATGGTTACCGTCTCCAAGGAAATTGAGGATGCGCTTGTCCGGGGTACGGGAGAACTTGCAGGGATATATTCCTTTGTGGTGAACTATGAGGCGGCGGACTGGCAGGAAATCAGCAGACAGCTTATTGTGCTGAACGTGGATACCAACACGATTTATCAGGCGTACACGGAGACGGTGTGCTGGTATAAGGAGATGTTTTTCGAGACAAGCGTATAAATATCGGCTGTCTTGTAAACATAAAACAATAAGTGATGATAGGACAGACGACCATCACTATAATAAAAATTCGGCTGATGATTAATTTTGAAGGAGGACACTATCATGAGTAGCGAAATCAGAGACATTAATCTTGCCGAATCCGGTGAGAGAAAGATCGAGTGGGTGAAAAGGAACTGCGACCTGCTCCGCACACTGGAAAAAGAATTTTCCGAGAGCAAGCCTTTTGCGGGCAAGAAGGTGACGCTGTCCGTACATCTGGAGGCGAAGACCGCTTATCTTTGTCTGGTGCTTGCGGCGGGCGGCGCGGAAATGTATGTGACGGGCTCTAACCCGCTGTCCACACAGGACGACGTGGCGGCGGCTCTTGTAAAAGCCGGACTTGAGGTACACGCCTGGTACGGCGCGACCCAGGAAGAGTATGAGACGCACATTCGCCACGTACTGGAGGCGGAGCCGAATATCATCATTGACGACGGCGGCGATCTGGTGACGATGGTGCACACGCAGATGCAGCATTTGATTCCTAACATTATCGGCGGCTGTGAGGAAACCACCACCGGCATCATCCGTCTGGAGGCGATGAACAATGCGGGCGAGCTGAAATTCCCCATGGTGCGCGTGAACAATGCGGCATGTAAGCATTTCTTTGACAACAGATACGGCACAGGCCAGTCCGTGTGGGATGGCATTAACAGAACCACCAACCTGATCGTGGCGGGTAAGATCGTTGTTGTAGCGGGCTACGGCTGGTGCGGCAAGGGCACGGCGATGAGAGCGAAAGGTCTGGGCGCGCGGGTGATCGTGACAGAGATCGACCCGATCAAGGCAATCGAGGCGGTCATGGACGGTTTTGACGTGATGCCTATGAAGGAAGCGGCGAAGGTAGGCGACTTCTTTGTCACCGTGACAGGCTGCGATAAAGTAATTGACAAAGAAGATTTTGCGGAAATGAAAGAGGGAGCGATCCTCTGCAATGCGGGTCACTTTGATTGCGAGATCGACATGGCATGGCTGAAAGCGAACGCGGTGGAGACGAGAGAGCAGCGCAAGAACATTATGGGTTATAAGCTGCCGACAGGTCAGTGGATCTTCGTACTTGCCGAAGGACGTCTCGTGAATCTGGCAGCAGGCGACGGACACCCCGCAGAGATTATGGATATGAGCTTTGCGATTCAGGCGCTCTCCGCGAAGTATCTGGTGGAGCACGGCAGGGAGCTCACCGAGAAGCTGATCGACGTGCCGGAAGAAGTAGATAAGGACGTGGCGAAGAGAAAGCTTGCTTTCCTTGGCAAAGAGATCGATGTGCTGACGCCGGAGCAGGAGAAATACCTGAATAGTTATACTCTGTAAAAAGAGGGCGTTTAAAAAGGAGAAATTGATAAAGATAGGAAGGGGGGCTGGCAAAATGACAGCCCCCCTAATATAAGATTTAGACAAGTCAGATGTGAAGATTAATTCTTTAACAGTTCCTTACTATGTCTGTACAGAAATTTGGCAATAGCAGACAGGAGTCCGTATACATCAGCCAACGCCAGATAAACCAGAAAACCCATCAGAAATCCAAAGGAATTTAATAGGACATCATCCAGCTGGCACGCGCCAAGGTGATATTTCAACTGTACCGCTTCGATGCCGATGCTACATGCCGTAGCGACGGGAGCTGCAATCAGAATATGCCGCATGGGTTTTCCCGCCATGGGCAGGAGAATCCCGAGGGGGAAAAACATGACGATGTTGGCGATGTAAAAAGCCTTCTGCTCATTGTTGTCGAACCATCTGGAAAGGAATACCCAATCGATATGGTCATAGTGCGGCACCGGCGTGCGTGACAAAATGGTAAGCTGGAGCACGCAGTAGCTGTAGGTCACGAAGGTAAAAAGCCATATGAGGCGGAGCATGAATCGAAACACAAACGCCACCGTAAGCTTTTTGTGAAAAGTCAGACACACGGATAACCCTGCAAGCGCGGCAGTAGAACAGACTGTTGCCGCCAGTCTAAAGGCGGTCGGCAGATACATGCAGGCTTCCTTTATCTGAAAAATAACGAGTTCCAGTATGGTATCCATCTTTTTCTCCTTGAATTCTATGTGCTTTTACATGGGCGGCGCAAGATCAAGTCACTGAACCAGCAGACTGCACATATCAAGAGCTAGAATCCGAAATAAATTTTTTAATATCGCCATTTCTTTTCAAAATACATTTTTCTAAACAGCTCAACATTGATGAACATCCACAGAAGCTGTCCGGAACGAATATTTTTCTTACAATCTTCGTACAACTTCTTCAATTGCGTATAATCAAACCAATCTGAATTCTTTAGAAGATTTATACCCATCTCTTTCAATTCTTCAAACCATATATTTAAAGGCACTGGAAATCCCATTTTTTTTCTATTCACGACATCTTCCGGCAACAGCTCCAATCCCAATCTTCTAAGCAGATACTTAGGCTGATCCCATTTTTCGCTATAGAAAGACGATGGGCTTTTTCTTGCCCTTTCCTTTACTTTATCGCTATTCCATCTTAACTTTAATTCGTAGGGAACTTCTTTATATACAAATTCTATCAATGTGTGATCGAGAAACGGCACTCTGGCTTCTATGCCTGCATACATTGTCATAGTGTCTACTCTTTGTAAGAGCCCTGCAATATGATATTGATGGAAAAATCTAAAAACATTTTCTTCATTAATCCGTCCGTCAAATTGTTGCCTAATTTCTTCGTCCTTCTCATCTCTGATAAAATGGCTTGTAAACAAATATCTGTCTCTGATCTTTCTGGGTACATATTCGTATTTATTGATGAAATAGTCGTAAAAGCCTTTTCGATGGCAGCAATCTATATTTTCAAAATCAAACGGCGATCTGTATATTTTCCCATATCCTCCCATCAACTCATCCGCACCCTCCCCGGAAAGGACTACTGTGATTATTTTTTTTAACTCTTTCGACATGATTGCAAGCGGAACCTCATTGGGAACACCTAGTGGTCCATCCTTATATGAAATCAATTCTTCTAATTTGTCAAAGTAATCTTTGGCGCTCAATAAAAGCTCATGATGATTTGTCCGATATTGTTGCGCGACCATTTGCGCATATGAAAATTCATTTATTTCGGGGAAACCTATCGTATATGTATTTATTGATTCGTTGCTCTGCTTTGCACAGACAGCGGATATAATGCTGGAATCAACTCCACCGCTAAGAAAAGTTCCTATCGGTACATCTGCAATCATTCTTCTCTTTATAGCATCCACCACCTCGCACTTAAACCGATCATAAATCTCATTTTCGTCATATATTAAATCCATATTAAATTCATCTGGCAAATTCCAATACCGTATCGCTTTCATCTCTAAATCACTGTTAATTATCAAATAGTGACCAGCCGGGACTTGATAAATGCCTTGAAAGAATGTATATGGTTCTCTGACGTGCCGGTTTCCAAGATACTCATCTATTGCATTATTATTAAATTTTGCCTCTATTAAGCCGCTGTTTAATATACCCTTTATTTCGGAAGAAAAAATCAGCTTTTCCTTATCTATATAATAATATAAAGGTTTGATGCCTAGCCTGTCCCTGCATAGTATCACTTTATTTTCTCTAATATCAGCAAACGCAAACGCAAACATGCCATTACACTTTTTGACCCAATCTATTCCACATTCTTTTATTCCCGCTAAAAGTACTTCTGTGTCTGACTTTGTTTTGAACTTGTAACACAAACCTTCCTTCAATTCTTTATAATTATATATCTCCCCATTATAAACGATTGCCGCGTCATTTTCATTTGTCCACATAGGCTGGTTGGATCTCGAATCCTGATCTATGATGGATAGACGCCTTTGTCCCATATATCCGCCATCAATTTCTATGTATCCTTCTGCATCCGGGCCTCTGTGGATCAATGAGTCATTCATACTATTTATCCGATATTCACCATCTTCTATTTTTCTTTTGCTTATAAATCCGTTGATCCCGCACATAATCATAAATCCTTTCTGGCAATCATGTGTTCTTTCCTTATCGCTGTTTCCGGATTGTCCCGCACTTGTAATAGTGCCTGATTGATCAGTGTGGAGGAAATCCCTTTTGTATAAGGGAAATAAACGATTTTAACCCCTTCCAGTTTTAATTCTTCCTCATATTTCTCCCATTTTTCGGTTCCATACCAGTCATCACCCACAAACATGACAGACGCACCGATTTTTTTACACATTTTGAGCTTATCCATATCGCTTTGCGGTACGACTGCATCAACATACCTAATGCTTCTAACAATCTCCAGGCGATCCTCAAATGGGATCAAGGCGTGTTTTCCTTTATACGTCACTAGATCATCCGTCGTAACGCCGACTATTAGCTTGTCGCACATTCCTTTTGCATTTTTCAGTAGATTCAGATGTCCAATGTGAAATAGATCATAGACACCTGCTGTGTATCCTATTATCAAGTCACGTACCATTATCTTTCACTTCCATTTCTTTTTGTAATATGTATAAATCCTTTCTCTTAAAAAAGGCAATTGTCGCAATGGTTAGGAAGGCAGCATATCGTATAGCCGTATGCCTGTATGTGAACATCAGCACAAATCCTGCGGTTATAAAGCAGACGGTAATCAGCATAATTATTCTGGCTGAATATGGCTTTACCCCGTCACAGCATTCATCGCACACTCTGTTCATAAAGAAATAGTGTCCGGAGAAATAGGCTATATAACATATTAACGTAGTATATCCGGCGGCTCGATATCCAAAAAATCTGATAAACATATAGTTCAAAACAATGTTTAGGATTGCTCCGACCATGCTTGCCGTCATAATAAATTTGGTTTTTTCATAATAAAAAGCAAATTTGGCAAATAAATCATATCCGTACATGAAATAAACGCTCATTGCAACGGGTGGTATAACCCATATTGCTTCAAAATACTCAGACGGTGCAAAAAACGCAACAGCTTCCGGCGCAAAGGCTATTAAAAATAAATTGGCAAATGCCGTTAGGCTGAGTGTGCTATATGCTGCCGGCGCGATATCGGTTATTTTTTCCCTTTTAATTTTTTCATAAATCCACGGGCTGAGCGTCTGCATTAGAGCTGTATTGAAAAGGGTCATAACCAATGACACCGAGTAGGCAAGGCTGTAAATCCCTGCTTGCTCCGCATCTGTTATACGTTCTATCATAATCCGATCCGCACTATTTAGTATTGTCTGCGACAGATAGTGTGGAATCAGGGGCAAATTAAACCGCATCGCGTAGTTCCAGAACTTCCGGCAATAAAATTTCTTTCCACGTCGCATCTGTGCCCAAAACAAGCCGGTAAATCCGATAAGCTCCACTAGGGCAAGTCCTAGGAGCAGTGCCGTCACCCTGTCTCTGGCATGGACGACGAGCAAGATCCCAGCGGTAGGCTTTGCAAACGATATGGTGATTGTTACGGCCACCAAAGCCCTGTATCGGTAGTGCAGTCTTTGTTCGGCGGCCCAAAAACCAAATGCCGCAGATGACCAGATCATGATTAGCATGGCAAGCATCTGAACTGTAGAGAAAGAGAACAGCTTGTTCCAAAAGCCACGAGACACAAGATATACCACCGTGCAAGCCGCTGTTAGCGTCATTGAAAGACCTTGGAGGGAAGAAGAAAATAGCTTTTCTTCCGCCTCAAATTTCACAAGCCCTTGTTGGTATACACCGCCTGTCAGGTTTAGTGACACGAATATTCCTACAATTCCAAGCCAGGAATTAAAGACGCTGTATTTTCCATATTCTGATGCAGACAAAAGTCTTGTAAAGATTGGCGTCGTTATAACAGAAATGCCCTTCTGTAAAAAAGCGCAGATAAGAAACCAGAAAGAGGCTTTCACCTGAATAGGAAATTTTCTATACGCTGCATATAATTTTTTTACTGTGCCCATTTTGCCTCTCCTAAAAGACATATGCGCCTGCTTTGTGTCTAATAATCATATGGAAATGTTGCTTTCCTAGTATAGTCCTTGCATGAATCCCTCCGTTCGTTTTTTTAGGTATCTTCCAATAGTTTATAGATGAAATCTCCCGCTTTTGCCGTTGCATCCCCGTTTTCACAGAATCCCATCTTCTGTTTCATCTGAGCCAACTTTTCAAGATACACATCACTGTCAAAGTTCCTGATATGGTTGCACAGTTCGTCAAAACTCTCCGCAACAGGGAAAGGAAGCGAGTTAATATCCATATAGAATCCTCTTTCCTCGTTTCTGTAATGTTCCAGGTCATGACAGAGCAAAAAAATTGGCCTATTCAAGATGGCATAATCGAACATACAGGAACTGTAATCTGTAATTAATATATCGCTACACAGAAGATACTCCGCGATATCCGCATGACGGTTTCCATTAATAAACTGTCCTGAATATTCTGCTTCGAGGCGTTCCCAGTCCACCTTGTCCACAGACATATGATGAAACCGGCAGACAAAAACCCATTCGCCGTTGAATTTTTCAGCAAGGACACGAAACAATTTATCAAACTGAATCAAGCTTATTTGCTCAATGCCGGAAGGTTTCACATATTTCTCAGTCATATCAGTATTTGAGCGAAAGGTCGGTGCATACAGTGCAACCATTTTGTTCTGGGGTAATCCTAGTTTTTTCTTATGCGCTATGATACTTTTTTTTGTTCTGTTTACCAAAAGATCGTTTCTGGCACTGCCCAGTAATTCTACTTGCGTTTTGCCAAAGCATATATGCCTCAAAATATCTGCGGTATAGGTATTTCCCAAAATCGCATACATTGGTTGGCGGATTATGCAGTCAGATATTGTGCTCCCTTTCATGTCTCTTTCTATTCTTTTAAGCGGGCTTCCGTGCCATGTCGTGACATATTTCTGGTTCCTTCTACCAGATAAACGGCTACAAACCTCTGCCGTTCTTCTGCTGTATCGTTTATTTACCGGAAACATGTTACCGGCACTAAGATTATCAACAACTACCTTTGAAGTTGCCTGCAAAAACAAGAATTTTATTTTATAACATATGAAATAGATCGGATCCCCTTTTCTCCGCTTCCAATGGAATATAACTTCTGTTTCCGGGTATTTCCTTTTCATATACCGATAAATCTGTAGTGGGGAATCGGATTTCTGCCTTCCTCCAAACGATGAAAAAAACACCCTTTTCTTTAGCGGACATAGTTTAAACAGGAACATGATTCCCGTACGGATTATTGTCTTTATGTGCATGTGGTGTGTTTCTCCTTCTAATTAAGTTCATTTGCCCTTTGAACGCAGTTTTGTTCATATATTCAAAAGTTTAGAAAGCCTTTTATCTATGCAGCATGATAAACTGATACGGGAATATCTCTCCATTTCCTTGAATATAAAATTTATATGTAAAATAAAATAAGAGAGTAACCATAAGGAATGCAAGTAGGGCAATTTTGTTTATACGGCTTCTAATTTTCGTATATACGAAGCTATAAGCAAACATCATACCAAATTCAAAATAAAATGACATTCGAAATCCCCATTCTATGTAGTTATTTAGCAAATAAGAAATCAACTGGGAAATCCATAAAAACAAAATCCAGATATAATCTACTCTGGATGTTTTGATAATGTTAATAAAAAACAATAATATCATTATCATAAATGCCATGTACAATAAATTGATATTTATATGTTTTATCTTACCTAAATCATTTGTAAGAAATTTTCTATACTTTCGGAAGATACTTAAATATCTACTTGCAAAATTTATTATTAATTCTAACGTAAACGGAAGACACATCATAAAAACGATAAATATTTTTTTAGTATATTTTTTGTATTTTCCTTGAAAGAGTTTAATAGAGTAGAAAACTAACGCAATAATCGCCGTATTATGAAAAAGGGCTGCGATTAAAACACAAATCAAAAATTTGATTATTTTGTTTTCATGTATATATTTTGTGGCATACCATGTAATTATTACAGCCAGCCCCTGCCTTTCAGTATTAAGAAAATAGGGCAGACAAAGCATATAATAGAAAAAATACATAATCGGTAAATTAATTTGGTCTTTATAGTAATCGAGCGTCAAAAACAGCAAAAAGTTTATTAGAATGGCATCCGCAAGAAAGAATGCCGCATCATTACCATTTGATATTTTATAAATTATCCTGCAAAAAAGAACAAATAAAGGCTCTGTCTGATACCAGCGTAAGAAAAGGGCATTTTCCTGCCCAAAACCTTTATACAAAGAAAGGTAGCTAAAATAATCTGTCCCGACAGCATATCGCAGACCCTGTAATATAATAATGGGCAATGTTATCAAAATACAATATAAAGTCTTGGCGTATATACTGATAACCTTGTTTTTTTTCTTGTCATATTGCCAGCTTCCCAAAATAGAGATAAGGAAGGAGAACATATACAATATATACGAATCAATATTCCTCATTTTAGATTTCCGTGCCACATTTTTGGAGTTTATATTTTAATAATGAAATGCAATGTAATATTCGCAAACAAATCGGATAATTTATAGAAAAAGCGGCAATAAAAATTTTTCTTGAAAGGGGAATTTTACATCTGTACAAATCTGCCGCATTCTTTTTAAGGTCGGATATATTTCCGTTTATCTTTAAAAGGTATGTTTGCTTTTCTTTAAGCGTAATATTTGAAATTGCCAATTCCATAAGAACCCCAAAATCTGCCCGCTTTCTATTTATTATTGCCTGTGCCAAAATCCACTCATTTCTATTTTGACAGGCGCTTTCGCAGACCATATCCCACACTTTTATTAAATCAAATTTTCTATCATTGAATTTTTCTTCTGTAATACTATCCGGATTAATGTAATAATAATAAATAATATGAGTGGAATACGCTATTTTCTCCGAATAAACAGCAATGTGAAACATGGTTGGTACATCTTCAAATACAACGCCTGTCGGATATCGGATATTATCAAACAGCTCACTTTTATATAGCTTTGCCCAAGCAAACTGAACATTTTCCTGCGTACCAATTTTAAAAAATTTTGACAAAAATTCTGATTGTGATAATTCACACTCCACATAATCATGCCAAAGACGGTCTTTTTTTCCATATGCTCGTGTTCGTACATATGCCGCCATAGAAAAATCTGCGCTATATTTTTTCCTTAAATCATATAAATACTGCACGGCATCCATAGTAATCCAATCATCAGAATCTACAAAAAAAATATAGTCTCCCTGACAAATATCTAATCCGGCATTTCTTGCGGAACTTAGTCCTCTGTTTTCTTTATGGATCACTTTCACCCTTGCGTCTATTTGGGAATACCGATCACAGATATTTCCCGTCCTATCCGTTGATCCGTCGTCCACTAGAATAATTTCCAGTTCTCTATAAGTTTGGTTTAACACTGACTCCATGCACCGATCGATATATTTTTCCACGTTGTAGCATGGAATGATTACACTGATTACTTCTTCCAAGCCGGTCTCCCTCTTATCCGATCAATTCCCCGATCATCTCCAAAATCTTCCCATACGCTTTCTTCCTATCAAACTTTTCCTCTGCACATCGTCTCGCATTAAGTGACATTTTCGCCCGCAGGGGCGCGTCATCATATAGATCAAGGATGGCTTTTACAAGCCTCTCCTTATTTTCTGCATCCACGTTTACCCCAAAGCCCTCCTGCTCAACCATTCCCATAAACTCTGTGCTGGACAGTGTATTAATCACTGGTTTTCCCGCTGCAAGATAATCGCCGATCTTCGTCACGATACTTTGAGGCGCCTTCTTGACATAGGAATTAACCAGCACATCTGACTGTACCAAAAAGGCTGCCATTTTCTGATAATCCACATAGCCAAGGAATTTCACATTTCCGCATCCTAGAGCGTTCACATAATGCTCCATGTCCTCTTTTAAGGAGCCTGTTCCCAGAATGCAGAAGCGAATATCTTTTCTGTTGCAATCCCAAAGTATCTTTGCTGCGTCGATCAAAGTTTTAATATCGTAACTTGCGCTAATGGAACCAGCATAGGTCACACGAAATTCTTTTGATGATTTAGAAAATTCATTGCTATATATTCGAACAGCCTCATCAAAGATATCTAGATCTGTTCCTACATAAACAGTCGTATAGGGTATATTCTTCTTTCGCCTTTTAAATGCCCTTAATGTATATTCATCGGAGGTGCCTATAACTCCATCAGCATAATAGTAAGTCTTTTCCGCGTCTTTCCAATAGGGACCAAACAGAATATCATTCAAAACGGGAATTTTTACCACCATTTTCATGGCTTCAGGCCAAAGATCTTCCACATCCACTATGTATGGTATCTGCTGTTGTTGACACCATTGCCCGACCTTCGCAGAAAGAGTATTCGGGGGTATGACACAATAAATAAGGTTATATCTTCCCTGATGTTTATTTAAGAACTCAAACTTCGCACATAGATTTTAGCTATGCACCTTGAAAATTCAATATCTGGCAGTGATTCAATTATCAAAGA
>VSNH01000077.1 GCA_009774215.1 Lachnospiraceae bacterium | reverse complement strand
TTAGTTATCTACTTTGTGCGCCCTATTCGTATTCGCATTAGCAGACAATTTCTTACTTTTGATAAAAAAACAGCTTTCAAACTGTATTTTGTTGGTATACCCGCAACTTTAAATATGGCTTTGCCATCTGTTTTAATTTCAGCGCTAAATTCCATTCTGTCCTCATATTCAGAGGTATATATTTTAGTTTTAGGAATTTATTATAAATTGCAGACTTTCCTATATCTTCCAGCTAATGGTATCATTCAAGGAATGCGCCCTTTAATTGGTTATAATTATGGAGCTGGTGAACAAAAACGTGTTAAGGAAATTTATAATATTGTTCTTTGCATGAGTAGCGTAATCATGGTTTTAGGCACTATTATTTGCTTGCTCATTCCCGGTCAACTAATAAACCTGTTTACTCATGTGCCGGAAACAATTCATACCGGGGAAATTGCACTCCGTGTTATTAGCGCAGGCTTTCTTGTTTCAGCTGTTTCTGTCACTTCATCAGGTGCGCTGGAGGGATTAGGAAAGGGTATGCCGTCATTAATTATTTCTCTATGCCGTTATATTATCATTACCATTCCGTCCGCATTTTTGTTTAGCAAACTTTTTGGCGCAGTCGGCGTATGGAATGCTTTTTGGGTGGCTGAATTTATTACCGCCATTATTTCATTTTTTATTTATCACAGAACAATAAAATGTAATTAGAAAGACAACCGCATACCGGAAGGTGGTAACAATGGAAAAATATTATTGCGGACACTTAATGAACAGGAAGAAAAAATAATACCCTTGTATTCTTTGCTTCCAATCCCGGCATTGTCCTTACACAGACACAAATTTTTGAAGCCGTATGGAACATGGACAGCGATAGCAGCCATGCAAGCGTTGTCAACATGATTTATAATTTACGGAAAAAGATAGGGCCGAACAGCAAAACCCCGACCTACATAAAAACATCGAGAATAAGGACAGTATTTCCGTAGAAAGCCAGCTTGAGTATTGCAGATACGAAACCCACGGTGAAAAATCAAACGGGTTATTGTCTGCAAACTCGACCGTATCAGCCGTTCCATTTTTGATTTTGCAAACATGATGGAGATTTTTCAGAATTATGCAAGGTGCAAGCGCGGCTTTTACATGGGCGGGCGTATCCCCTACGGCTACCGTCTGACACAGATTGAGGAAGAAATCGAAGTTCTTCTCTCCAAAGTGTCCGGGGCAATCGGCGTTCTGATGAAGTACATAGATGAAAAAATATCAGAACTGGACACAGAACGAAAAGCCTTGCAGAAAGAAATCGTCACGGCAAATGTCACCGACACAGAGGGCAGACTAAAGCAGATAATCAACCATGTAAAAGCATGGGAAACGCTCTCTTTTGAGGACAGACAGGCGGTAGTCGATACGCTTATCAAAGTCATTCGCATTGCAGACGGTAACATCGAAATCACTTGGAACATTTAGCAAAAACCATGAAAGTCTGGGCCACACAGTCTTGAGAACAATTTAATAAAAATCTGTTGATAAGCCAATACTAAATACCGTATAATTAATGAAAAAGAACATTCAATGAAAACAGCCGAAAGGAAGTGATACTATGGCACCTGCAGCACAGGCAATCAGAAATCAGGAAATCCTTAAAACTGAATATTCCGAAAAAGCAGCCATAGGCGCGTTATATGACGAACTCTCCAAGGGAATAGACAGCATGAAAAAAGGCGATGTCTATACAATTGATGAAGCATGGGAGGAAATTGACAAAATTTAATGCCGGAAAAACCAAAGAAATATAAAATCGTTATTTCCAAAGATGCTCTCTCGGATATTAAGTCAACAAAAAGTATATTCTCGACACATTCAAATATCGGGAATATGCGGAAAACTTTTCAAAGAAGATAAAGAAGGCAATCAAGGAGCTGGATTCCTTTCCCAAAGGCTATGAAGCTGCGGGATATGTAATTGAGGGATTGCGCATTTATTTCAAACCTTACAGTACATATTTAATCTTCTTTGTCGTGGAGGATTCCACCATTACGGTAATCCGGGTCTTGAAAGACCGCATGTATTGGCAGTCGATTATAAAGAAAATGCAGAAAATCAACAGATAAATTTACTTCAATCCTCCCGTTTCGGTGAGGCGTAGCGGTGGCTGCGTCGATTGACGACAATGCGGCAGATGGAAATTCAGGCAAGTCATATGGCCGGTTAATTATTATTCGATGTACTAGATAGGAATAGTCATTGTGTCATCCCTTTGGCAGCGACTTACAGAATGAAAATACGGAAAAGGATAAATTGAGCATGAACACAACACCGATTTTAAAGAATAGAATCTTTCTGTACCTGACCGAATTTTTCGCCGGCATGTCCGTGATGGCGGTGGAGCTGGGGGCGAGCAGGCTGCTTGCTCCTTATTTCAGTTCCTCCCAGATCGTGTGGACAATCATCATCGGTACGATTATGATCGCCATGGCGTTAGGGAACATTTACGGCGGGAGGAGCGCGGACAAAAACCCCGACCCGGACAGGCTCTACACACGGATTCTGATTGCGGGAGTATGGATTGCGCTGATCCCGGTGGTGGGGAAATATATTATTCTGGGCATTTCCGCGCTGCTCATTTTTGCGGTGAATACGAATTTCCTGATCTGGGCGGCTTTTGCGGCGTGTATGGTGATCTTTGTGTTTCCGCTCTTTCTGCTGGGAACGGTGACGCCGTCCCTTGCGAAATACACGATGCAGAGCCTTGCGGACAGCGGCAGTATCGTGGGAACTCTCGGCGCGTTTAACACGATCGGCAGTATTATCGGCACGTTTGTGCCGACTTTTATCTCAATTCCGGCGGTGGGCACTTCGATTACATTTCTGATTTTTGCGGCGATTCTTCTGGGGCTCGGGATCATTTATTTTGTCAGCAAAAGGAGCGGATGGAAGAAAAGTGCGGCATCTGCGGTCATCTTTATTCTATGATGAATTTTCGGGGCAACGAACAGATTTGCCTTCTGGGAAAGCAATCTGGCCTATGAAGGAGAGTCCATCTACAATTATCTGCAGGTGAAAGAAAGTGACAGGAGCGTCATTTTATCGACAAACGTGCTTTTCGGGGTGCAGTCCATTTTGATGAAGGGCGAGGGGCTGACGGGCATGTATTACGACTATGCCATGGCGGCGCCGCTGATGACGGGAAAGGATGATCCGGCGGAATGCAATACGCTGATTCTCGGCATGGGGACGGGCACCTACGCGCACCAGTGCCGTGCCTACTTTGGGGACATGCCTGTGGAGGGCGTGGAGATCGACGAGAAGATAACGGACCTGGCGCGGACTTATTTTGAGCTGCCGGAGGACGTGTCGGTGACCACTTACGACGGCAGGGCTTATCTGAATGCGATCGACGGCAAGTACGACGTGATTATGGTGGACGCCTATCAGGATATCACGATTCCTTTCCAGATGTCCTCCGTGGAATTTTTTACGTTGGTGAAGGAGCATTTGACGAAAGACGGCGTGATGGTGGTCAACATGAACATGCGCGGCAGTGGGGAAGACAGCATCAACGCCTATCTTTCCGACACGATCGGCAGCGTTTTCGGCGAGGTCTACACGGTGGACGTGAAGGGCTCCACCAACCGGGAGCTTTTTGCCTCCGATAATCCGCAAATGATCGAGAATCTGCAAAAACACAAGGAGACCGTCGCGGACGAAAGCCTCCTTGTGATGATGGATACCGTTTCTGAAAACCTGCTTCCCTATGAAGCGGGAAACCGTATTATGACGGATGACAAGGCGCCTGTGGAGCTTCTCGGTATGCGCGTCATCGATGAGTTGATCAGAAACGAGGTCGCTTATTACAAAACCGTTTATGAGGAGCAGGGCATTCAGGGCGTTATCAATGCGCTGTAGCGCTGCTTGCTCAGATAAATTTACAGTTCTGTAATGAAACAAATAATCCTGTTTGCTTCTGTAAATGCATCGCTTTGTGAAAATGGAAGCTGTCTTTTAGGTCAATAACTTGATAATCGCCACATCCTTCACATCCAGCGTGAGCGTATCGCCTTTTTCGTAGCTTTTTTCTTTCAGAAGGTCAGTGCCCGCAAAAGGCATAGCCGTCATGTATGCATCCTGTCCGTGATTGAGAATGAAAACGAAGGTGCCGTTTTTGTTGACTCTCATAGTCACTTCTATGCCGGCCGGCGCATCCATAATCGGTTCGATTCCGGCTTCCCGGCATATTTCCCCGAGATACTTTTTGTAAAATTCGTCGCTTGACTGTGTTGCCACATAGTAGCCGAGGCCTTTGCCGAAGGCGTTTTTTGTGAGCACAGGCATACCCGCGTAGAAATCCTCTTCATAAGTGGCGAGGGTTTCCGCTCCCTCCGTGTGCAGCAGGTCGCAGAGCATGAAGGCGGGATAGGTTTTGCCCTCGTAGTGGAATGCGTTGTGCATATCCTCGGGCAGCGCGTCCTCTTCTTCGACCCAGATACCGAGAATATCCCGCAGCTTTCCGGGGTAGCCGCCGACGGTCACGAGGTCGTGTTCATCCACATAGCCGCTGAAGAAGGTGGTCAGAAAACGCCCGCCGTTTTTCACATAGGCGCGCAGCTTCTCGTCATACCCTGTTTTTACCATGTAGAGCACGGGCGCGATCACCAGATCATACTTTGACAAGTCGTCCTCAACGCCGATCATGTCCACGGGAATATGCAGGTCAAACAGGGCTTTGTAATAGCGTTCCACTTCGCGGCAATAGTCCAGATAGATAGTTGGTTCCGAAGAATATGAGACAGCCCACCAGTTATCCCAGTCGAAGACAATGGCGGCTTTGGCATTGCTTCTTGCGCCGAGGGTCTGATTTCCAAGGCGGTCAAGTTCCGCGCCAAGCTCCGCGGTCTCACGGAATACGCGGGTGTTCTCATGCCCCGCATGGTCGATCACCGCGCCGTGGTATTTTTCACAGGCGCCGACACTGCGTTTCATCTGGAAGAACATAACGGTGTCCGCTCCGTGCGCTACCGCCTGATAGCTCCAAAGCCGCATCACGCCGGGGCGTTTCAGCATGTTAAAGGGCTGCCAGTTCTGAACGGAAGGTGTCTGTTCCATCAGAGCGAAGGGCTTCCCCTGCTTTAAGCCGCGCATCAGGTCGTGACGCAGGGCAACGCTCGAAACAGGCGTGTCGTTTGCGGGGTAATTGTCCCATGACACGAAGTCCATGTATTTTGCCCACATCTGATAATCCAAAGGCTGGTAAGTACCCATCAGGTTTGTGGTGATGGGTACATCGGGGGTAATGGCGTGGATCGCGTCGTACTCCAGGCGGAAAGCGTTCAAAATGCTCTCCGAGTTAAAGCGGCGGTAGTCCAGCGAGATACCCTGAAATGTACTGCGCTCATTTCCAAAGTGCTCAGAAAGGTAATTGGGCGCGACAATCTCGTCAAAATCATAGAAAGTATGTCCCCAGAAGGCGGTATCCCAGACCCGGTTTACCTCCTCGATTGTCCCGTATTTTTCTATTAGCCATTCCCGGAACTTTTTCTCACAGTTTTCGCAGTAACATTCCCCGCCGTACTCGTTGGAAATGTGCCATGCAACCAGATTGTCATATGTTCCGTAACGCTTGGCAAGCTTGGTAGCAAGCGCTGCGGCATATTTCTGATAAGTGGGGCTGTTGGGACAGGAGTTGTGGCGGCTGCCGAATTTGCGCTTCATGCCGTTTGCCTCCACCCGCAGGATATCGGGATGCTTTCTCGCCATCCATGCCGGATGCGCCCCTGTGGAAGTGGCAAGACACACTTTCATGCCGTGCTTTTTCACCAGCTCCATAATTTTATCCAGCTTTTCAAAGTGGTAAACGTCATCGCCTGACTGTAAGCTGGCCCAGCTAAAGACATTCAGGGTGACAATGTCAATGTGCGCCAGCTTAAGAAGCCGCATGTCCTCCTCCCATGTCTCTTCCGGCCACTGTTCCGGGTTGTAGTCCCCGCCGTAGGGGATCTTTTTGATTTTTTCGTATTCGACCATGTGGGTTCTCCTTTATGATTTTGCTATTTGCTTTCCGAGTTCGCGGGCTGTCGCCCTATGCATTCATCAAAACATGCGCTTCGGTGAGCAAGCTTCCCGCCGCTCATATTTTAATGTCTGCGCTCTACTCATTGCTATCGCGTATAGTATATCTGAATTATGCGGATTGGACTACTTGACAAAATGCTGATTTATGGAAGTGTTTTTTAGTGATAACGCAATAAAGGAACCGGGCCTGCACCCGATTCCTTGTGTTTTCTTGAATTTGTTTCGTATTTAGTTGGAAGCGATCTGTCCGGCACCGGCTTGATCCAAAACATTTTGCGTAGCGTTATTCTGCGCAGCTGCATCCTCAGCCATCTTGTCAAAGCCCGCCATCACAGCATCGTATGTCTTCTTGGAGATCTCGGGAAGCTCGCCGCCCCAAGTCTTCTCAGCCTGCTTGTAGCCCTTCTTGAAAGCTTCGCGCATATCTTCGATCTTGCTCGGATCGCCGCCTGTCAAAGCTGTTGCGAAGTCAAGGATTCTGCCGGAGGTCTGCTTTACGCCCCAGTAGCCGTCCTCGGAAATATCCTGCTGCGCCTGCAGTTTGGTTGCCTCATCCACCTCAAATTTGCCGCTGGCGAGGAATTTCCACATATCGCCGTTGGCAATGCCGGAAGTCTGGCTCTGCTTGGTCATCATCTTTTCAACAATGTTACGAAGCTGCTTCGAATGCTCCTCTGCGTCGGCTTTCATCTTATTGACAAGTTCGGTGTTCTGTACGTACTTTTTAATAGGTACGTTTACACTGTCTTTTGAAGGCTCATAAACGACGCCGTTTTCGCCCTTCTCGGAAGTGTTGTCTTTTGTTGTCTCCTCAACGGGCTTGTTTTCTGTCTGCGTGGTTGTGAGAGTTTCGTAAGCGTTAGCGCCTACGCCTGCAATTCCGTTTACGCTCATGGGTATCCCTCCTTGGAAATAATTGTGTATATTTGCAGTTGCGAAAAGACTGCCGATTGGGCAATCTCCTTTTTCTGTTTATTATATCGTACCATTTTCCTATTTTAATTAGAAGAGAAAATGCAGAAAATTATAAAATTTCCTTAACTTGACATTTTGTACAAAATTAAGTACAATCCTTGTATACAAAGTACATTGTGTCTGGCGGGAAAATACCGATGAGAGGAAAAGAACCGGCAGATTGCGGTCAGCGGGGGCAGTTATGATAAGAGAAAAAGCTTACGCAAAAATAAATTTGGGTTTGGATGTGCTGCGGCGCAGATCCGACGGCTATCACGAAGTGAAGATGATTATGCAGACCGTAGATATTTGCGACGATCTGATTTTTGAGAAAAGAGAGGAACCGGGCATCGGTTTCCGGATAGAAGGCTCCGATCTGCCCGCGGATGAGAACAATCTGGTTTACCGGGCGGCGGCTCTTTTGATGGAGAAACAGCAGATCCGGGAGGGCGTTTCCATTACCCTGCAGAAAAGGATTCCCATCGCAGCGGGCATGGCGGGTGGCAGCGCGGATGCGGCGGCGGCTCTGCGAGGCTTGAACGAACTTTTTGAGATGGGGTATTCCGTGGAGGAACTGAAGGAGCTCGGCGTGACGCTGGGGGCGGACATTCCCTATTGTATTCAGGGGGGCACCATGCTCTCCGAGGGCATCGGGGAAATTCTGACACCATTGTCAGCGCCACCGACCTGCCATCTGGTGATTGCGAAACCGGATATCGATGTGTCCACTGCCTTTGTCTATGGCCGTTTACAGGCGGACAGTCTGTCTTTTCATCCTGATATCGACGGGATGGCGGCGGCGCTGGCGGCCGGGGATTTGAAAGGAATCACGGACAGGATGGGAAATGTGCTGGAAACGGTCACCGTGAGGGAGTACCCTGTGATTGACAGGCTGAAACGGGTGATGCGTGAGCTGGGGGCGGAAAATGCGTTGATGAGCGGCAGTGGACCCACGGTGTTCGGCATTTATACAGAGAAGGAGAAGGCGGAGAAAGCGGCGGCTGCCATCAGAAAAGAGGAATTGGCAAGTGCGATTTTTGTGACAGGGTTTGTTAGGAGGAATGCGTATGGATCATGATTTTACTGTGAATATGGACGAATTTCTGCCGCTGCGTGATGTGGTGTTCAACACGCTTCGCCGCGCCATTTTGACGGGGGAACTGAAACCCGGAGAGCGGTTGATGGAGATCCATCTGGCGAATCGTCTGGGGGTGAGCCGTACGCCGATCCGGGAGGCGATCCGGAAACTTGAGCTGGAGGGGCTGGTGACCATGATTCCCAGACGGGGCGCGGAGGTGGCGCAGATTACGGAGAAAAGCCTGCAGGATGTGCTGGAGGTGAGACGCGCTCTGGACGCGCTCTGCGCGGAACTTGCCTGTGACCGGATTACGGCGGAGGGAAAGGCAGCGCTGAAAAAAGCCTGCGATCATTTTGATGAGGCCACGAAGACGGGAGAGGTGGTTGCCATCGCAGAGGCGGATGTGGCGCTTCACGATATCATTGTGCAGGCGACGGGCAACCAGCGTCTGATCCAGCTGATCAATAACCTGTCCGAGCAGATGTACCGTTACCGTTTTGAGTATATCAAGGATGAGAGCGGGCATGAAAATCTGGTCAATGAGCATAGGATGATATATGAGAGCATTATGAACGGTGACAGGGAGAAGGCGGCGGCGGCGGCAAGACTACACATTGACAATCAGGAGCAGTCCATTATCAGGCAGATACGCATCGACCCCAGAGGGAAGCACGCATCCCGTTGAATATTTGTCTCTATAGGCAGGCCGCCCATCGCTGATATTGTATGCGCGGCGGAAAGAGAATTGGCAAACGCTGTATTAGATGGGATTGAAGCGGGAATACTCCCAATGCCGGATGTAACGGCAGATGGGAGTGTGGACTATGAAGAAAAAAGGAAGAACATTGGCGGCCTGTCTTTTTGCGGCAGTCTGGTGGGGAATATTTTATCCGGAACTATGTTTTACGGAGGAGACTTGTAAGGCGGTGACATCGGAGGAAGCGCGGGCGAATGGCTTGTCTGTGCAGGAGGAAAGGACAGGGGGCCAAGGTGTTCCACGCGCGGAGACGGATGCTTTGACAGCATCGGGACAGATTGAGGCGGCGGAGGTTTTGGGCGCCTCAGGGGATGAGATAGTGATAAGCAGCAGATTTTTGGAATGGCTTGAGGAAAATCTGGCTGCGGGGAAGGATTAGGAACCATGAACGGACAGGAAGAGTGGCATAACAGCCCCATAGGCGTGTTCGATTCGGGGGTGGGCGGGCTGACCGTTGCGCGTGAGATCATGCGTCAGCTTCCCAACGAGCGGATCGTATATTTCGGAGACACGGCGCGGGTGCCCTACGGAAATAAGTCGAAGGAGACGGTGACGAGGTTTTCCAGACAGATCGTACGCTTTTTGGAGACGCAGCATGTGAAGGCCATCGTGGTCGCCTGCAATACGGCCAGCGCCTACGCGCTGGAGGATTTGGAAAAAGAGTCAGATATTCCGATGATCGGTGTGGTGAAGCCGGGAGCCAGGGCGGCTCTTGCGGCCACCGTGAATAAGAAGATCGGCGTTGTGGCGACGGAGGCCACCATAAGCAGCGGCATATATAGCCGTTACATAGAAGAACATGATAAGAGCGCCAATGTTGTCGGCAAGGCGTGTCCGCTCTTTGTGCCGCTGGTGGAGGAGGGACTGTGGGAAGATCCGGTGACGGATGAGATTGCCCGCCGTTATCTGACGGAGCTGATTGACAGCGGCATTGACACGCTGATTCTGGGTTGTACCCATTACCCCATGCTTCGGTCTACCGTGGGGAAGATTATGGGGGAGAAAGTAACCCTGGTCAATCCCGCCTTTGAGACGGCGAGGGAACTGAAAGCTCTTTTGGCGGAGCATGGTTTGGAGAGCGAGCACAGACCGGGACTTGGGACGGAGCTGTATCGGTTCTTTGTCAGCGATGCCGCGGATAAGTTCCAGCGGTTTGCCAACTCGATTCTGCCCTATGGCATTTTGTCAGCGAAGGTGATTCACATTGAGGAATTTTAGGAAACGAGAATGACGCGGGTCATCGCAGTAAACTGCCCGGACATGGAGGAAACTATGACAAAAGAAGTGCTGTTGACCTTGCAGGGCTTACAGTTCGATCAGCGGGAGGAAAATGCCGATCAGATCGAGACGGTCACTGTAGGGGATTATTATAAGAAGAATGACAGACATTATGTGGTTTATGAGGAGGTCACGGAAGGGTTTGACCGCGCCACGAAGAATCGGCTTAAGTTTGGCGGACAGATGGTGGAACTGACGCGCCACGGTCTTGTGAACGTACATATGGTTTTTCAGGAAAACAAAAAGAACCTGTCGAACTACAATACGCCCTTCGGTCAGATTCTGGTAGGGATTGACACGAAGCGGATAACCATTGACGAGAAGGAAGATAATATTGTGGTGGATGTGGACTACGCGCTTGACATCAACTATGAGTTCCTTTCGGACTGCCACATCAAAATCGACATCCGCTCAAAAGAAAACAGCAGTTTTACGCTTCTATCATAAAACTGCTGTGTGTATTCTTCAAAAAATGCGACAGTGTAAACTATTGAAGGAGAATGCGAAGCATTCTCTGAATCGAGCGTGCCGACGCTCGATTTGTTATTTGACGGGTTTGGCCCCTGCCTTTTCCTGTGCCTTTTCAACTATCTGTTTGAACTTGCTCTTTTTCTTCTGCTCTACCACGGGAGCTTTGCCGTGCAGACCCTTCACGCCTGTGATGTAGATGCCGCTGATGTCCGCCTTCACTTCCTTTTTGACAGGGACGGCATCGAAAATTTTCTCGTCGCAGATCAGCGTCATAATCTGCGGGCCGACCTTGGCTTTCACTACGGGCAGCTTGGAGCCGCGCAGAAGCTTGGGCGTCTGTTCCAGAACGATCTGCGGCAGTCCCGCATCCTTTAGCTTCATCCGCTTCTTGTCGATGACAAGCATGGACACGGTCTGTTTCATTGCGTTGATTTGTTCCTGCTGTTCGGCCTGCTTTTTCTGCGCTTTCTTTCCTACGAAATATAATACAACCACGGCGACTAACAGAACCGCCAGGATCACCAGTAAGACAATGGTAAACGTACTCATGGGAATGCCTCCGTTTTCGTTTCAATGTATGCAAAAATATTTTAACATTGATCTGCGCATAGCGCAAGCGTCAAAATACGACTTCCGGAAGATCAGTGAAATAGAGGCGGCCGGATATAGACAAATAAAGGATGACTGTGGTAAGATAAAAGTTAAATTTATGGTAACTATTCGTTATGAGCTGAAGCGGTTATCATTTATGATTTAGGAAAAGAGGAAATGAGGAGATATGAAAAGAAAAATCTGTGTTGTTGCAGCGGTGTTTGCCTCATCGCTGTTTTTGACGGCGTGTGGCAGTAAAGAGTATTTGAAAGATATCAAGGCGGAGAAGTATGTGACGCTCGGCGTTTATACGGGAATCGAGGCGACGGTTCATAAGCCGGAGGTGCCTGAGGGCGCGGTGGACAGCTATATCTACGATAATTATCTGGCGCCGAAGGCAGAAAAAATACCTGTGACGGGCAGGGCGGTGCAGGAAGGCGACGTGGCGAACATTGACTTTGTGGGATATCATGACGATGTGGCGTTTGACGGCGGTACGGGAGCGGACTTTGACCTGACCATTGGTTCCGGGCAGTTTATAGAGGGGTTTGAGGAAGGGCTGATCGGCGCGAATATCGGGGACACGCGGAGCTTAAATCTGACGTTTCCCGACCCTTACAAAAATCCCGATATGGCGGGGGAGGATGTGGTGTTTGAGGTGACGGTGAACAGCATCAGCGAGAGCAAAGCGCCCGAACTCACCGACGCGCTTGTGAAACAGCTTGGCGAGGAGGGTTACAACGTAGGCGGCGCGCAGACGGCGCAGGAGCTGAACGATTACGTTTATAATCTCTATGACCAGTCGGTGCAGAGCACTTACGATAATGAGATAGAGACGGCCATGGCATCCACCATTATGGAAAACAGCACGTTTCAGGATCCGCCGGAGGAGATGGTGCAGCGCTTTATCACGAGCATAGAGAATAATATGAGCGCCAGAGCGTCCTCTATCGGGATGTCCCTCGCGCAGTATATGCAGCTTTACCAAGGGCTTGACGCGGCAGGGTACCGGACGCTTTTCGACGAAGAGGGCGTGCGGATGGCAAAGCAGTATATCATGTATCAGGCGATCGCCGATAAGGAGGGGCTTGTGCCGACAGAGGAAGAGGTCGCCGGAGAGATTTCTGCGCTGATGACGATTTACGGCTACGCATCTGAGGAAGAGTTAAAAAAGAGTGTAGATATGGAATCTCTGAAAGAAGATCTGATGCGGAAAAAGGTGGTCGCCTTTTTAAAGGAAAACGGCAATATCCATGAAACCGCGGCTGACGTAGATTGAGATAAAAACAGAAGGGGCAATAAAAATTTATAATTTTCTGAAGAGCAATTGATTTAACCGGGAATTTGTGCAGAAGCGTCACAAATTCCTTTGATCGCAGAACAGAATTTGAAATTCTGCTCGCGTTCCTCAGCACAAAACGCTTCGGGAATGGAGGAAAAAATGGATTTGACAGATATCAAAGAATTGTACCGCAACAGCGAGGCGTATTTTGATAAGGAAGTTACAGTGGGCGGCTGGGTGAGAAGTATCCGGGATTCCAAGACGTTCGGTTTTATCGTGGCAAACGACGGCACCTTTTTTGAGCCGCTGCAGATTGTGTACGCAGACAAGCTGGAAAATTTTGACGCGATTTCCAAGCTGAATGTGGGTTCCGCGATTGTGGCGCGGGGAAAGATCGTGGCCACGCCCCAGGCGAAACAGAAATTTGAGATGCAGGCGGAAGAAATCATTGTAGAGGGAATGTCCACGGCGGATTATCCGCTGCAGAAAAAGCGGCACAGTTTTGAGTACCTGCGCACCATTTCCCATCTGCGTCCCAGAACGAATACCTTTCAGGCGGTATTCCGTGTGCGATCATTGATTGCTTATGCAATTCACACGTTCTTTCAGGAGCGTGGGTTTGTCTATGTACACACGCCGATTATCACGGGCAGCGACTGCGAGGGCGCGGGCGAGATGTTCCAGGTGACGACCATGGATTTAAATAATCTGCCACAGACGCCGGACGGACAGGTTGACTACAGTGCGGATTTCTTTGGTAAACCCACCAATCTGACGGTGAGCGGACAGTTGAATGTGGAGACCTACGCGTTTGCGTTTAAGAATGTATACACATTCGGGCCTACTTTCCGGGCGGAAAATTCTAACACCACGAGACATGCGGCGGAGTTCTGGATGATCGAGCCGGAGATGGCGTTTGCCGATCTGACGGACGACATGATGGTGGCGGAGGCAATGCTCAAGCATGTGATCAGCTATGTGCTGGAGAACGCGCCGGAGGAGATGAATTTCTTTAACCAGTTTGTGGACAAAGGGCTGATCGAGCGGCTGAACCATGTGTTGCATTCTGACTTTGCCCATGTGACTTACACCGAGGCGATCGAAATTCTGAAAAAGCACAATGACAGCTTTGAGTACAAGGTAGAGTGGGGCTGTGATTTGCAGACCGAGCATGAGCGGTTTTTGACGGAGCAGGAGTTTAAGCGCCCTGTGTTTGTGACGGACTATCCGAAGGAAATCAAGGCTTTTTATATGAAGTTGAACGAGGACGGGAAGACCGTGGCGGCTATGGACTGCCTTGTGCCGGGTATCGGTGAGATCATCGGCGGCAGCCAGAGAGAGGACGACTTAGGACTGCTGGAGAAGCGAATGGACGAGCTTGGGCTGAACAGAGAGGATTATGCATTTTATCTGGATCTTCGCAAGTACGGGTCGGCGAGACACGCGGGCTTCGGGCTTGGGTTTGAACGCTGCGTCATGTATCTGACAGGTATGGGCAATATCCGCGATGTGATTCCGTTCCCGAGAACGGTCAACAACTGCGAGTTATAGTGTGAGAAGTACTGCTAAAATTCAGCAGCAGAGGCTGCTTCGTTAAGAAGTACTAAGTCTCACACAGGAGAATGCCCAAAATATGGGCATTCTCCGCACGGATTTGAGATTCCGCAGAGCGGAATCATGGCGGTTAGAATGAAAAGAACTTCTCAAGCGCAGCAGCAATGGCGGCATCAAGTCAGCATAGCTGACTTGGAAGTTCTATGCTTCACTTGGGAGAATGCCTAAAAAGCGGCGTTCTCCGCATAAATTTGAGATTCCGCGGAACGACAGAAACAGGACAGGGCGATGAGAAAATACAAGAAATGGCTGTACGTCATATTATCCTTCATACTGTGTCTTTCAGTGGTAGATCCGATTTCGGCTACCACTATTTCCGAACTCAGGGATAATGTGAAGAAAAACCAGTCCCAGTTGAAAAACGCTCAGCAGAAGGCTGACGAAGCGCAGGAAGCGCAGGAGGGCGTGGAAGAGGAGATTGATGAGATCGACGCGGAACTGGTGAATCTGATCACGGATATCAATCTGTGCGAAGAGGCGATTAACGACAAGGAGGAGGAGATTTATAGGACGCAGCTCGACTACGACGCGGCGGTGGCGGAGAAGGACGAGCAGTACGCATCTATGAAAATTCGCATTCAGTTCATGTATGAGAAAGGCGACTCCTCCTATCTGCATATGTTTTTCGGCGCGGGAAACATGGGCGACATGGTGAATAAAGCAAAGTATGTGGAAGAGCTCTACGACTATGACAGGAAGCTTCTTGCCGAATATGAAGATACGGTAAAACGCGTGCAGGAACTCTGGAATACGCTGGAGGAGGATAAGTCGGAGCTTGAGACTTCCAAAACCGAGCTGCAGGAGGGACAGGCATATATGGAGGAGCTGCTTGCCCAGAAAAAGGAAGAGTATGAGAACTACAGCGTGATGCTGACCAAGGCAAAGCAGGAGGCGGCGACTTACACAGCGAGGATCAAGCAGGAGACGGCGCAGATCAGGAAGCTGGAGGAGGAAGAGCGCAAACGCCGGGAGGAAGAAGAGAGAAAGCGCAAGGAAGAGGAAGAACGGCGCAGGAAAGAGCAGGAAGCGCAGCTTGCCGACGGGGATTCCGACTCTGAGGAGGAACCGAAGAAACAGGAAACGCCCAAGCCCACGTCCTCTGGCGGCGGAAAAGGGCAGGATATCGCGAATTATGCCTGCAAGTTTATCGGAAATCCCTACGTGGCAGGTGGTACGAGCCTCACAAACGGGGCGGACTGCTCCGGTTTTGTGATGTCGGTCTACAAGAATTTCGGCATCAACCTTCCCAGAAGCTCCTACTCACAGTCAACGGTCGGCAAGGGCGTGTCCTACTCGGACGCAAGGCCGGGGGATGTGATTTATTATGGCGGACATGTGGGCATTTACATAGGAAACGGACAGATTGTGCACGCCAGCACGGAGCGGACGGGCATTAAAATCACCTCAGCGACATACCGTAATATTGTTACGGTGAGGCGGATTGTGTAGACGGACTGAGCGGGTGCCGGTTCCGGTGGTCAACGGGCAGACATTAGGCGAATGCCGCGGGATGTTGACTTATATGAAAATATACACACTAAATCAATATTTACATGATACTTTTGGTCAGAAACTGTACAAAATAGCTTTGGACGGCGGGTTTACCTGCCCGAACCGGGACGGCACGATAGACACGAGAGGGTGCATTTTCTGCTCCGGGGCTGGTTCGGGAGAATTTGCCGGGGACTGCAGGATGCGCATCACGCAGCAGATCGAAAAGGGGAAAGACCGGGTAGCGGGAAAGATAAAGGATGGCAGATACATTGCCTATTTTCAGGCGTTTACGAATACGTATGCGCCTGTCGAAAAACTGCGTCCCCTGTATATGGAGGCGATAAACCACAGGGATATCGCGGTGTTGTCCATTGCAACCCGCCCCGACTGTCTTCCGGACGAGGTGCTGGATCTGTTATGTGAGTGCAGGCGGATCAAACCGGTCTGGGTAGAACTCGGGCTGCAGACCATACACCCCGCCACGGCTGCATACATTCGCCGGGGTTATCCGCTGTCTGTGTATGATGACGCGGTAAGCCGCTTGAAAGCGCGCGGCATGGAAGTGATAACGCATGTGATGCTCGGACTGCCGGGCGAGTCAAGGCAGGATATGCTTGACACGGTATCTTATGTGGCAAGAAGCGGCGCGGACGGCATCAAGCTGCAGCTTCTGCATGTGATCCGGGGCACGGATCTGGAAAAGGATTATCTGGAAGGAAAGTTTGAAACGCTTACTTTTGAAAGCTATGTGGAGCTGGTCGCGGACTGTATTGCCCTGCTCCCGGAAAATATGGTCATTCATCGTATGACGGGGGACGGGGACAAACGCACCCTTGTGGCGCCGCTGTGGAGCGCCGACAAAAAGCGTGTGCTCAACGCGATTCACAGGGCAATTTTTCAAAAAGACGGGATAAAGGATTGACTTTTCCGCAGCGTCTAAGATAGAATAGACAAAGACAAAAGCGGGCAAGAAGCCGGCATAGGAACAGAAGTTCCTGCAAGACCAGATACAGTTTTAAACGGAAAAGTTATGGTGTCAGCGGCATAATATGTCGCTTGTAGTGAATAAGAACAACCAATGGTGCAATGTATACACACGAAGGTATACGGTTCCCCGAAGGGAATGGTATGCCTTCCTTTTTTGTGCGCATAAGCAAAGTCAGAAGACGACATAGACAGAAGGAGAACAGTCATGAATCTTTCCGCATTTTTCAAGGAAAATCCGAAAGCCGCGGTCGCTTTCTCCGGTGGCGTGGATTCGGCGTATCTGCTCTACGCGGCGAAAGCGGCAGGGGCGGATGTGCGTGCCTACTATGTGAAAAGCCCCTTTCAGCCGCAGTTTGAGATGGAGGACGCGAAAAGGCTCTGCGGGGAACTGGACATGGAATTGACAACGCTCACGGTGGATGTGCTTGCCGACCGCGTTGTCCGGGAAAATCCTGCCGACCGCTGTTACCATTGTAAAAGAAAGATTTTTACAACAATTGCGGAATCGGCGGCGGCAGACGGCTATACGCTGCTGCTGGACGGCACAAACGCTTCCGACGAGGAGGGTGACCGCCCGGGGAT
>VSNH01000076.1 GCA_009774215.1 Lachnospiraceae bacterium | reverse complement strand
AATCCGGTGCGGGAAACGCTTTAATCAGCGTTTCCCTAGGAGTTGCCTTGCAACTCCGTCTCACGCAGGAGAATGCCTGAAATGCGGCATTCTCCGCACGGATTAGAGTCACAGTAGAACTGTGACAAGGAGGGTAGAGAAAAATGTCGAAACATGAAAATGAGAGAAAAAGAACGTTTTTATTGATTACGATACCGATTCTGGCGCTGTTTATCTGTTTTAACACGATTCCGTTAATTCGCGGCGCCATGTACAGCTTCACCAATTCCAGAGGGTTTGGAAGCCATGACTGGGTGGGGCTTAGAAACTATATTGACCTGTTTTCGGACGCACGCGTAGGAAAGTCTTACTGGTTTACGATTAAGCTGGCGCTCGTGACGACGGTGGTGGTGAATGTGCTCAGCCTGATTATGGCTCTGGGGCTCAACAGTAAAATCAGGGCAAAGGGATTTTTCCGCGGCGCGTATTTTCTGCCGAACATACTCGGCTCGCTGGTGGTAGGTTATATTTTTAACTATTTCTTTACTTATATTGTGCCTGCACTGGCAGATATGACCGGAATAACGTCGCTTAGTTCCAGCATCCTGTCAAGCCCGAGCAAGGCATGGATTGGCGTGATGATTGTCTGTGCGTGGCAGGCGATTGCCATGAACACGATCATCTATATATCGGGATTACAGACGGTACCCGAGGATGTCTATGAGGCGGGCGGACTGGACGGCGCAACCGGATGGAAGCAGTTTAAGCATCTGACATTCCCGTTGATTATACCGTTTTTCTCCATCAACATGGTGCTGTGTGTGAAAAACTTCCTGATGGTGTTTGATCAGATTATCGCATTGACCAAGGGAGGGCCTGCGCAGAGTACGGAGTCCATCTCCTACCTGATTTACAATAACGGTATGTCGGGCGGACAGTTCGGCTTCCAGAGCGCCAACGCGGTTGTATTCTTTATTGTGATTGTAGTGATCTCTGTTGCGCAGATGAAATTTTCCAGTTCAAAGGAGGAGCAGCTATGAAGAAAACATCAACAGTCGGAAAATCGAACAGAACCGTTATGGTACTGCTCATTCTCGGCCTTTCCACGATTGTATTTCCGTTGTATATGACGGTTGTGATCGCGTTCAAACAGCCCTCGGAGATGACCAACAGTATCAGCGGGATTTTGTCGCTGCCTAAGGTATGGAGTCTCAACAATTTCAAGGAAGCGATGGAAGTAACGGATTTTTGGAACTCATTGAAGAACAGCCTGCTGATCTCAGTGCTGACGGTGGGACTTTCCATCCTGATTCATTCCCTGATGGGCTATGCCCTGGGACGCAACAAATCCAGCAAGTTTTATAACTTTATTTACCTCTTTATCGTCAGCGGCATGTTTGTGCCTTTTGCGATCCTGATGATGCCGCTTGCAAAGCAGACGGCGGAGATGGGGCTTGCAAACTGGGGTGGCGTAATTCTTCTGTATGTGGTATTCTATATGCCGATGAACATCATGCTGTACTCGGGTTATCTGACCAACATTCCGTTGGCGCTGGAGGAGGCGGCGAGAGTGGACGGCGCCTCCACATGGCGGACCTATTGGGAAATTATTTTTCCGATCATGAAACCGATGCATGCGACGGTCGCGGTTATCACAGCGCTGGCAGTATGGAATGACGTGATGACGCCGCTCATCATTATGGCGGGTTCTTCCGAGAATACGCTTCCGCTTGCCCAGCTGAACTTCCAGTCACAGTTTGGAACCAATTATAATCTGGCATTTGCCTCTTATCTGCTGTCACTGATTCCGATTCTCGTTTTCTATGTGATCTGTCAGAAACAGATACTGAACGGTGTGGTAAACGGCGCGGTCAAATAACAATATGAGAAGGCGTTGCAGGCAACTCCTTCTCACATGGGAGAATGCCTGAAAAGAGGCATTCTCCGAAGAAATTGGATTTAGGAAGAGGTATGGAATATGGCAATTGGATTTCGGCAGGAAGGTCGCATTTTTACTTTGGATACAAAGCATACGTCTTACCGGATGAAGGTGGATGAATACGGATTTTTGCTGCATCTGTATTACGGGGGGCGTGTGTACGGGAATATGGATTATCTGCTCACCTGTTATGACAGGGGGTTTTCGGGAAATCCGTGGGATGTGGGGAATGACAGAACTTACTCTCTGGATGTACTGCCTCAGGAATATCCGGTTATGGGCGTTGGGGATTTCAGAAACAGCGCCCTGATCGTTCGGAATGCGGACGGTTCTGATTGTTGTGATTTGCGCTATATCGGACACGAGATCAAACAAGGAAAGTATGGACTGCCGGGGCTGCCGGCAGTCTATGCCGACGCAGGGGAGGCAGAGACGCTGGAAATCACTCTGGGAGATAAGGTGAGCGGTATGTGTGTGACGCTTCTGTATGGTGTGCTGGAGGAAGCGGATATCATTACCAGAAGTGTTGTTCTGGAAAACAGGGGAGTCAACAATGTGACGGTTGAGAAGGCGGCATCCGCCTGTCTGGATTTTGTCACGGGCAGTTTTGACATGCTCAGTTTTTACGGCAGACATACCATGGAGAGAAACTTACAGCGGGAAGAGCTGAGGCACGGCACTTATGCGATTGGCAGCCGCAGAGGCACGTCGAGCCACCAGTACAATCCGGCGGTGATTCTGGCGGACAGGAATACCACGGAGGACGCCGGCGGGTGTTACGGCATGGTGTTCGTCTACAGCGGCAATTTTCTCTTTGAAGCGGAGCGGGATCAGTACGATCAGACAAGGCTGCTGATGGGAATGCAGAGCGACTTGTTCCACTATCCCTTGGAGCAGGGGGAGAAGCTGGTGGTTCCGGAGACGATCCTCTGCTATTCCGATCAGGGGCTGGGAGCGCTTTCTGCCCGTTTTCACGACTGCATCAGGGAACATCTGTGCCGGGGGAAATTCAGGGATGCGCCCCGGCCGGTGCTGCTGAACAGTTGGGAGGCGGCTTATTTTACATTCGACGGGCAGACCCTATTGAAGCTGGCGAAGAGCACGGCGGCGCTCGGCATCGATATGATTGTCATGGATGACGGTTGGTTTGGGAAAAGAGAGGACGACAACAGCGGTCTTGGTGACTGGCAGGTCAACGAGAAAAAGCTCGGGTGTACCCTGCGGGAGTTGATTGAACAGATCAACGGTGAGGGCGTAAAATTCGGTATCTGGATTGAACCGGAGATGGTGTCGGAGGACAGCGAACTGTACAGACAACATCCCGACTGGGCGCTGCGGATACCGGGCAGAGAGCCTGTCAGGGGGCGGAACCAGCTTGTGTTGGATTTCTCCAGAGCCGACGTCAGGGACTATATTTTTGAACAGATTTGTAGTATTCTTGATCAGGGAAAAATTGAGTATGTCAAGTGGGACATGAACCGCAGTATTGCGGATGTATTTTCGGGAGAGACCGAGCAGGGCAAGGTGACCTATCAGTATGTGCTGGGGGTATATGATTTTCTGGAAAGACTCCTGCAAAAGTACCCGGATATTCTTCTGGAGGGCTGCAGCGGCGGCGGCGGCAGATTTGACGCGGGGATGCTTTACTACACGCCGCAGATTTGGTGCAGCGACAATACGGATGCGCTGGACAGACTGCGAATCCAGTACGGCACTTCCTTTTTCTATCCGGCATCCGCTGTCGGCTCGCATGTGTCGGCTGTGCCGAACCACCAGACAGGCAGGAGCGTGAGCCTGCACACGAGAGGCGTGGTGGCGATGGCGGGCGCTTTCGGTTACGAGCTTGATCCGGAAAAACTGACGGCGGAGGAGAGAGAAGCTGTCAGGGAACAGATCAGGCAGTACAGGAGCCGGGAGGAGCTGATACGCAGGGGCAGATATTACCGGCTGTCCGATCCGTTCACGGCGGCTTACACGGCATGGATGTTTGTGTCAAAAGACGGGAGCCGTGCGCTGCTCAGCGTGGTGATGTTGGAGATGCACGGCAATATGACGGTGAGCTATGTGAAGCTTAAGGGGCTTGACGCCGCTTCGGTGTATCGGGATACGGAGAGCGGCAGGCGTTATTACGGGGCGGATCTGATGGAGGCGGGACTTCCCATGCCGGTGGAGTTGAAGGCGTATCCGGCGTATCAGATTGAGCTGATCAGAGAATGACCTGAAAAGCAGCATTCACTGCAATGAGTTGAGACATTACAGGAGGCGGTTATGAGAGGTAAAAAGGCAGAAACGAAGGAAAAAGTTCCAAAGGTGCAGACGGCGGAAGGGGATAAGACGGCGCAGGCGGAGACGGTGTACAGAAGACGCTTTGACAGGCATCTGGATGAGCTTCGGTGGCTGTACATGGAGCTTTACGATAACGGCTCCATGTTTGCGGAGCTGTGCGATCACCTCCACCGCTTCTATGAGGAACGGGCAAAGGAGTTGAAAAAGACGGATGCGGAGCGGGAGAAGCATCCCGATTGGTATAAAGGCAGCGATATGCTTGGCATGATGCTCTACATCGACAACTTTGCGGGGAACATGCAGGGTGTGCAGGAGAAACTTTCCTATATCAAAAGCTGTAATGTCAACTACATTCATTTGATGCCTTTCCTGGATACGCCGAAAGGAAGGTCAGACGGCGGCTACGCGGTGGCTGATTTTCGGAAAGTGCAGCCCGCGCTTGGAGACATGGACGATCTGGAGAGTCTGACGGCGGCGTGCCGGAAGGAAGGGATCAGCGTCTGCATGGATTTCGTGATGAACCATACTTCCGAGGATCACGAGTGGGCGAAGCGGGCGAGAGCGGGCGAGGGCGAGTACATGAGCCGTTACTTCTTCTTTGACAACGACGTCATTCCCGCAGAGTACGAGAAGACGGTGCCGCAGGTGTTTCCCACCACCGCGCCGGGCAATTTCACATGGCTTCCCGAAGCAGGGCATTATGTGATGACCTCCTTTTATCCTTACCAGTGGGATCTGAATTACAAAAATCCCCGGGTGTTTAACGAGATGATGTACAATTTCCTGTACCTTGCGAACAGGGGAATTGACATTATGAGGATTGATGCCGTGCCTTATATTTGGAAAGAGCTGCATACCCGGTGCCGCAACTTGAAGCAGGTGCATACGATTGTGCGTATGATGCGTATGATCGGGGAGATTGTATGTCCGGGCGTGTTGCTGCTCGGCGAGGTGGTGATGGAGCCGGAGAAGGTGGTGCCCTATTTTGGGACGCTTGAGAAGCCGGAATGCCACATGCTTTATAATGTGACCACCATGGCAACCACATGGCATACGGTGGCGACGCGTGACGTGCGGCTGCTCAAGAGACAGCTCGATATTGTGAACAGCCTGCCGAAAGAGTACGTGTTCCTAAATTACCTGCGCTGTCACGACGATATCGGCTGGGGGCTGGATTATGATACCCTGCGCCTCTGGGGTTTTGAAGAGCGCTCCCATAAGCAGTATCTGAACAATTATTTTCAGGGTTATGAGGGGGAGAGTGTCAGCCGCGGCGAGCTATACAACGCCGACCCCGTTTCCGGTGATGCCAGATTCTGCGGCACCACGGCATCCATGTGCGGCGTTGAGAAAGCGGGCTTTGAGCAGGATAAAGAGGCTATGGAGCGGGCGGTCAGACGGGATGTGGCCCTTCATGCATACATGTTCATGCAGTCCGGGATTCCCGTGCTCTACAGCGGGGATGAGGTTGGGCAGGTGAACGATTACAGCTATAAGGATGACCCGGACAAAGCGGCGGATTCCCGTTACCTGCACCGTGGAAAGATGGACTGGAAACTGACGGAGCAGATTTCCGATCAGGAGAGCGTGGCGGGACAGATTTTCGGGCAGCTTGACCGATTGGAAAAGATCAGAAGATCCAGCCAGGCGTTTACGGTGGAGGCGGACGCAAGGACGCTTACGACCGGGGATGACAGCGTGCTCGGAATCGGCAGAGTATATAAAGAGGAAGAAATCCTTGGCATCTTTAATTTCAGCGAGTATAATAAGGAGGTATCCGTAGACGGCGTGAAAGGAACGTACACGGATATGATCACGGGTGAGCAGGTCTCCCCGGAGAATATACCGCTTCCGGCGTATGGATTCTGTTATCTAGCCGGGAAGAAGAAATAAAGAAAAAGTCCGAGAGGAGAAAAACAGGCGTTTGCCAGTGGTTTTTTCGGGAAACGCCTGTTTTGGTGTGAAAAATGCGAAAAGTACTTCTAAAGACGTCTCGCCATAGGACGAGACGCTAAGAAGTACTAAGTTTCGCATAGGAGAATGCCGGAAATATGGCATTCTCCGCATGGAAGGAGTGAAAGAATGGAATTCAGACCGGCACGGCAGACGGATATAGATGGGATTTGTGCGCTGGTGGCGTCCGCGATCATACATATGCAGGAGCAGAAGATTTTTCAATGGGACGAAAAGTATCCTACTAGGGACGACTTTCTTGGAGATTTGCAGGAAAATACATTATCTGTGGGGACGATAGAAGGGAAGATAGCCGTCACTTTTACAGTGAACCAGACCTGTGATCCCGAGTATGATGACGGGGACTGGCAGTATCCGGAGGAAGCATACCGCATCATCCACAGGCTCTGCGTGAACCCCGAATTTCAGGGCAGGGGCGTGGCAGGGCGCACGCTGCGGCATATAGAGGAAGAACTGCGCAGACAGAAGATCGGCGCAGTGCGGCTGGATGTTTTTTCAAAAAATCCGGCAGCCATCGCACTGTATACAGGGAACGGTTATGAAAAGAGAGGCTTCGCGGACTGGCGGATGGGAAGGTTTTATCTGATGGAGAAAAAGTTGTGAAGGGGCATTGTAACTGGTGCCTGTTTTTATAGAAATCAAACACTGCTACTATGACAGATTTTTCTTGCATTTTGTCGAAAACCCGAGGCGCAAAGCGTCTGCCGGGCATACGTCCACACAGGCGCCGCATCGGATGCACTCAGGGGAATCCGGCGTTTTCACGGGATCCACTTCCATGCCGCACACCTCTTTGCACTTTCCGCAGCCGACGCACCTGTGACTGTCCACTTCCAGATGGAATATGCTGATTTTGTTGAACAGCCCGTAAATTGCCCCTAAGGGGCAAAGTGTCCGGCAGAAAAAGCGATAGAAAAAGATACAGCCAATAAGTGTCAAAACAAGAATCGCCATTTTCAGGGAAAACAGTGCGCCTACTGCTTTTCGGAGACTTTCGTGTGCTGCCAGAAGAAAGAGTCCGCCCTCTAATGTTCCTGCCGGGCAGATATACTGGCAGAAGGCGGGTTTGCCCATGCCCATGTAGTCTGTGACTGCGACAGGCAGGATCAGGACAAAGACCACAAGGACAACATATTTGATATATAGAAATCCTTTTTTGAGTTTTCGTTTCGGCGATGGGATTTTGTGGATCAGTTCCTGCAGCAGACCGAAAGGACAAAGCCACCCGCAGACGGCCCGGCCAAGCAGCACCCCGAAGGCAAGGAGCAGTCCTGCCACATAAAAACTGAATGAAAACTGTCTGGAACCGTTCACAGCCTGCAATGCGCCGATGGGACAGGCAAAGCCCGCCGCCGGACAGGAGTAGCAGTGGAGTCCCGGACTGCAGAACTGTTTCCATTTTCCCGTATAGATTCTGCCGCCCTTAAAGTTCAGAAGATGCGCGTTGGAGCAGCCAAAGGCGATGAATTGGAGCAGCCTTCGTTTGATTGTAAATTTCAGTTTCATGTTTCAATCCATTCATGTTTGTTTCAGTGTGTTGCAGCGAGTGGGGATTCTTACTTTCATATCACAGCCGTTATCCAAGTCCGATGCATTCCAGACAGATGTTGACTGCTTTGTTGAGGACAACGGCCGCCTCGCCCCTTGAAAAGCCGTAGACGACAAAGGCGCAGGCGGTGAGAAGCCCGGCTATTCTAAGTGATGTTTTCCTACGGCTCTCTATTTTGAAGTGTTTTTTGCGACAATTTTGCGACAATTTCAAGTCCGTGTTATTGTCCATTTAAATAATCCTCCACAAAGGTTTTATAGCCGTCCACATCCGCGCCCACAATCGGATCACCAACAAGATTCCCCTCCCCGTCGATAAACAGGGTGGTAGGGACGCCGATCACGTCCTTTAAGATTGGGGCAAAGTCCGCGTTGGCAATCAAGTTGGTAAAGTCAACGCCCGCCTTCTGTGTTATGTCAATCGCAAGATCGCGGTGCTCGGTGTCCTCCTCCCCGTTGATGTCGATAATCAGACCGACGATCTGCACGTTGTCAGGCATTTCTTTCGCCCATTCGCCAAGCTCCGGCATTTCCCCGATGCAGGGACCACAGAAGGTGCCCCAGATATTGAGCACAGTCAGGTCTTTTTCGGCAAAAATGCTTTCCGTGACCGTGCTGCCGTCCAGGTCTGTCGCCGTGAACGCGGGAAATGCGGTGCTTTCCTGTTCCGCCTGTGCTGTTTCTGCCGTATTGTTTCCGGCGGGGGAAGTAGTGGTGTTCTCCGTGTTTCCACTTCCGGTGGGTGTGCCCGCGCAGCCGGCAAACACTGCCACGGAAAGCAGGGCGGTGCAAAGGGCGGTATATTTTTTCCTACGAGTTGTTTTATGTTTCATTGCTGCCTCCATATAAAAATGTTTTCCTATTATTTTTGCGGCGTCTGCTTCCACGTGATCTGTCCCAGATGTTTGCCAAGTGCATCCAGATGTGCCTCATCAGCGGCTCCGGCGTGAATGTCCGCATAAAAGCCATTGCTTCTAATCCATGCAAGGAGCTTTTCGTCCGAATACATGACCGCGATGCCGTACATGTTGAGCTCTGACAAAAGATGATATTTTTCATTGCAGAAACTTTCCAATTCTCGCTCAATATTGAGAGTGGTCACGAGGCTGCCTTTGCATCTTCCCTTCCTTGTAACCGGCTTATTTTCCAGTGCGATGGTGAGTATTCTGCCCACACAGAACTGATAACAGCAGACATCGCCCGGTTCTATGAACCATTCCTTTTTATCGTATCCTGCAAGGCATCCGCTCGCCATGTCATATCCTGCAACCGGCGTCCGCTTCTTTTTGAAGAAAACAAGGATTCCCTGCTCTGTGTAAATTTCATCCAGCGGCAGAAAATGCTCTGCGCCGGTAAAATATGCTTCATGGTTGTGAATCGCCGCGTAAATTTGTTTTAGTTCTCTTGGCAGGGAGAGCGAAAGCCGCTCCTCAGCGATAGAAAAATCAACCGCATGCTCCGGGCTGACAGGGATAAACGATTCCATTTTCTGGAGCATCGTCTGTAAATCCGCATACTCCGGCTCAAGTAAACGGTGATTGTCCCACAGACGGACCGCCTGGTCAGCTTCATGGAACGGATGGTCTGTCTGAATGCATTCGGGCTTGGCTGCCGAAATTCTTGACCATCCCGAAACTTGCTTCTCATTGTATAAGCCATAATAAATGCTGTCTCTATAACAGTAAAAACCCTCTTTCATAAAAGTGTCTCCTTTTTCTGCTGGATCAATCCGGGCTCAGATATCAGCAACACCGAAATTATATCATATCTTCGGACGGGTTCACAATGATATGTTTTATTCCCGCGTGGTTTTTGACTTGAGAGATAAACAGATTGGGGGACGAATTTTTTATGGCGGGAAAGGGTGTATCATGATACTATGGAAAAGGAGGCACGGTGATGAAAAAGATAGCGGTATTATTTCTGACTTTTTTTAAGATTGGCGCTTTTACCTTTGGGGGCGGATACGCCATGATTGCCCTGCTGAAAAATGAATTTGTAGCAAGAAAACGCTGGCTGAAAGAAGACATGTTTTTTGATATGGTTGCGATTGCCGAATCAACGCCGGGACCGGTCGCAATCAACAGCGCTACCTATATCGGTTATCATGTCGCCGGATTCTGGGGTGCGCTCGCGTCCACAGTCGCTGTCTGCATCCCGTCATTTGCAATTATTTTTCTAATCTCGCTGTATTTTGAAAAGTTTTTAAAACTGACATATGTCAGTTATGCCCTCGAGGGTATACAGGCATGCGTGATCTACTTAATCGGTTCTGCGGGGGTACAGATGATCAGAACGGTTTGCGGCAGTCTGCGGGATAAAACAGCGGCAGCCATTGTCTTTACGGCTATGATTGTGTTTTCACTGTTTTCGTTCCATGTTTCGGCGGTACTCTATATTGTTATTTGCGGTCTGGCTGGCGTTGCAGCGTATCTTTACAAGAAAATGCGGGACGGGAGGGATAAACGGTGATTTATATACAACTGTTTCTTGCATTTTTGAAAATCGGCGCAGTTTCCTTTGGCGGGGGCTATGGCATGATTTCCCTGATCAGGGAAACGGTTCTTGATAACAACTGGCTGACGGAAAAGGAATTTATGGCTTTTGTGGCTGTTTCAGAATCAACGCCGGGACCGCTTGCCGTGAATATGGCAACTTTTGTAGGGGTATCGCAGGGAGGGATCCTCGGGGCGTTTCTGGCGACTCTCGGCGTGATACTGCCGGCTTTTATCCTGATTTTGTTGATCGTTGCCTGTCTGAAAAATTTGATGAAATATGAGGGCGTCAAGGCATTCCTCGGGGCGGTTCGCCCATGCGTCGCCGCCTTGATTCTGGCGACGGCAGTCATTATGGGAATGGATGTCTTTTTCGGTATCAAACGCTTGGAGGATGCCTTTGCTCCTCATGCTGGCAGAATTTTTGTATTTCTGGTATTGGCGGTCTGGGGCGTGCTCGCCAGAAGAGCGAGACGGAAAGCGCCATCGCCCGTCTGGATGATTGTGGTGTCCGCAGGGCTTGGAATTTTGATAAAATGTATTTAAACGGACATCATAAAAATCTGATGTTCGGGAGAGGAACGGTTAAGGAGCAACTATGTTTTGGGATAACGTGTCAGGATTGTATGATTTATTTGAAACGATTTATAACGGAAAGGTGTACCGTGGGCTTGGCAGAAAAGTGGCGGAGGAAATCGCGTCGGATGACGTGGTGTTAGAGTGTGCCTGCGGGACGGGCGCGATCAGCAGAATCATCGCCCCGAAATGCCGGAAACTCATAGCAACGGACTTTTCCGTGGGGATGCTGAGGCAGGCGGCAAGAAACTGCCGTGCCTGTGACAATGTCAGAGTAAGGCGCGCGGATATGACGCATCTGAACTGCCGCGATAACAGATTTGACAAGGTCGTTGCGGGAAATGTGATACATCTGCTGGACGACCCCTGCGCCGCATTGAAGGAGTTGGAGCGTGTATGTAAGCCGGGCGGCAAAATAATCGTGCCGACCTATATCAACGCGTCGGCGGGTGTGAATAGGATGGCGGTTCGTCTGCTTGAAATGGCGGGAGCAAACTTTAAGAGGCAGTATGATTTGCAGTCCTATCGGCAGTTTTTTGCGGACGCGGGCTATGAGGATGTGTCCTATTTTGTGGTTGACGGGAGGATGCCCTGCGCGGTGGCGGTGATTACGAAAGAGCCTCTTGTTTTCTGAACCTACCTATTTAGTCCATCCTTCCGGTGCAACTGCATCAGCATAAGTTTCAACACCCGCAAGATATAATCCTCTTGTAAACTGATGAGTCCATGGACGAAAAGACCTGCTCTCATTACTCATTGCTCCCCAAAATCCAACATATGTCCCATCTGAATTTTTCATTCCAAGAGCAGCCACCAATACCCTGCCTCCTTTTTCACATCTTTATTACCATTCCTTTATATTCGGTCTGGGTTCCCGCCACCACTCTTGAAAGTCCTTTGCATATCTTGTCAAAATGATAGCAATATCTTTAGGAGGTATATAAGTTGTAATCTCCATATACGCATCCACAAATTGGTCCGCATCTGGTATACTCTGGGAAATCTCCAGTTTTCTTCCTATGCGTACCAGCTCGGCAGTTTTTTCGGATAGAGTTTTCACCTGATGTTCCAGTCGTCTGTTGCAGTCAAACAAAATCTCATTCTCTTGGAGTATCATCCGATAGATACTGTAAATGATTTCTGCTATCGTATGCATTTTCATATATCCGTCAATCGGGCATGATTTAAGAAAATAATGATAATTGAGCCAGAAATCTGAGTAAAACGATAATAATTTTTCCGCTTTTTCCGCTTTCTGGAATACGGGAATCTGCGGCAGGATATCTGCAATCTCCGCATCATTGCAAAATAATATTTTGGCTTTCGTAAACCCGTTTCTGGCAGGTTCGCTCCCTTTCTCAGACAAATCTTTCAGATATTGCTTCGTCATATATTTCACGTCAAAATAGCCGCCTTCGTAGGTACATAGCCCGTCTATTGTTTCTGTTGTGGTATGATTTTTTTCTTTCTCTGCGTATGCTTCTTCCGACAAAATCACCACGCCGTCCAGATCCGAATCAGCCCTTTCCGTGCCCTTAGCTACAGAGCCGGTAAGTATCAGAGCGACTGCTCCGTGTTTCCTAAAATGTTCTTTCATATTTACGATAGATTCTTCGTGATGTTTATACATGTTTCCTCCGCTTTTGGATTTAATTTGGCATATACATAGGTATCTTTCCAAATCGCTTTTCCGGCGGCATCTTTCCAGAAATATACATTTTTTCTAAAATGGGCTTCCCGCTGAAATCCTAATGCTTCAAGCAATTTCCACGAGTTCTTATTGTCGGGATCGCATTCCGCATAGATTCTGTGCACGCCGTCTGCAAATGCCTGCTGGATTAAAGCTTTGCAGCTCTCTGAGGCATAGCCGTTTCCCCAGTAGTTCCGATTAAATACATAACCGATTTCCAGCGATTCAAAGTCGCGTTTTCCTATATATACATTGCCGATCATTTTGTGAGGGGCTTTCAATTCGACGGCAATCATTTCCTCTGTACTTATGCGCCAATCCAGATTATCTTTTGTTTCATTAAAAGTCAGCGGTTTATAGGGTTCGTATTTCACCACTTCTGGATCGGACAAATATTCAAATAGGTCCTGTATATCTTCTTTCCTGTATCTTCTTAAAATCAATCTTTCTGATTCTGTTACGATTATTTTGTTTTCCATGTCATTCTCCTTATACCATAAATGATTTTAAGATGTAAAGTCTTTTATGCTTTTTATGTATCGAAAGGGACAGGAAGCCACCACCATTTCTTCATACGGCGGTTTCCAACACTTCTATGGAATAGTATAATCTATATGAATGCTGTTGGGGGAACATTTTGCATTTATAATAAAAGATGTGCCACATTTTTTACAACTCGCACCGAAACAACATGTTTTTCCTTTTCTTGTTTTTTGATCCGCTATAAAGTAAAATAAATGAAATCATTGTGTAATTAGATAGGAATGGAGGAAAAGATGACAGTTTCGGAATGGATTAAGAAGATGATTGTGTATTCGGGGGGAAATCGGTATGACATTGCCCATTTCCTGAAAGTCTACGCCTATGCGAAGACGATCGGGGAGTGTGAGCATCTGGATGAAAATACGCACTTACACTTGAGACAGCGGCGGTTTTACATGACATCGCCTGTCCGCTGTGCCGTGAAAAATATGGCAGCACCGACGGTAAATATCAGAAAACACCTTCATGCGTCGAATAAAATCATTGCCCGAAAGGTTCAGGCGGGTAGATGAAAAAATATGTCAGCCGGTTGGAGAAAATCCGGGAGGAGTCAGAAACGCTATGAATGATAACGGCTTATCAATTACCATGCTGGGCACGGGACATGCCACAGTGACAAAATGCTATAACACATGTTTTATTCTACGGGAACGTGAAGGATGTTTCCTTGTGGACGGGGGAGGCGGTAACCAGATTCTCCGCATTCTGGAGGAACAGGACATTGCCCTGACGCAGATTCACGATTTATTTATCACCCATGCCCATTCCGACCACATTCTCGGGGCGGTGTGGATTGTGAGAAGAATCGGGCAGTTGATGCTTGCGGGGAAATATGGCGGCGAGCTGAGAATCTATGCGTGCGACGAGGTCATGGAAAATCTGCAGACCATCTGCGGGATTGTCCTGATGAAAAAGGTGACGGATTTGTTTGGCGGCAGGATGCGGCTGGTCAGGCTGCGTGATGGGGATTCCCACATAATCCTTGGCAGAGAGATTACCTTTTTTAATATTATGTCAACCAAATTAATCCAGTATGGATTTAAGATGACGGAGGAAAGTTTGTTTTTCTGCGGAGACGAACCGCTCAATCCGAAATTTTACGCCGAAGTGAAGGGCGCCTCCTGGCTGCTCCATGAGGCGTTCTGTCTGTATGCCGAGAAAGAGAAGTTTAAACCTTACGAAAAGCACCACAGCACTGTCCGGGACGTCTGCCAGACCGCGGAGGAATTGCGGGTGAAAAATCTGATTCTCATGCACACGGAGGACAGCCATATACAGGACAGGAGGCGGCTTTACAAAGAGGAGGGCGAAAAGGTCTATTCTGGAAGGCTGTGGGTTCCCGACGACGGGGAGAGTATTTTTGTTAATTAAGCTTATGGAGGTATTTATGTACGAGAGAATGCTCAATAAACAAGAAACACCCGGCATAGAAGAAATGACAAAATTTTGTGATGCAAATGCAGAAAGATTTTCCCTACTTATTGAATGGTTAGTAGCAACTCGACAAAGAATTAAATGATGAAAAATACAGTTCTGCGGGTGAGGAGTTGGAGAGGCTAAAAGCAAGATTGAATGAAGAGCTGGATAAGCTGTTATGAGCCTTCGGAACATAGCGTGAAATGCGGCATTCTCCGCATTGATTTGAGTCACAGCAGGGCTGTGACATGGAGGTTTGCATGAAGAATCTGCTCAGATTAACCGATTTACAGGCAAGTGATATCTATGAAATATTTCATATCGTAGACGACATCAATGCGGGAAAATATGATGGTTTTCTCCGTGAAAAAAGTGTCGCTCTGTTTTTTCCGGCAGCCAGTATCAGGACGCGGGTCACTTTTGAAAAAGGTATCTGGTTGTTTGGCGGGCAGCCGATTCTGTTTCCGGGTGACGCTTTGGACAAAAGGGAAGTGACACGGGACGTCTTTGGCTATTTAAATAACTGGGCTGACCTTGTCATTATCCGGCATAAGGATATACGGCTGTTGGAAGAAGCTGCCAAGTATGCAGACGTTCCGATTATCAATGCTATGACCGATGTGAATCATCCCTGTGAAATCTTGTCAGACCTGTATTCCCTGTCAAAAAGCAGAGAGGACTTTATCCATGATCAATATCTGTTCTGTGGTAAAAACGGCAATATCGGTCTGGCTTGGAAAGAGGCTTCTGAGGTGCTGGGATTCGAGCTGTCGCAGTGCTGTGGCGCCGGTTATGAGATGGACGGCGTGCAGGTATTCCATGAGATAGAGACGGCGGTCAGGGGAAAAGATATTATATGCACGGATTCCTTGACGACGGAAGAACTGGATGATTTTAAGGGTTGTCAGGTGACGAGAGAAGTCATGGATATGGCAAACAAAAATGCCGTCCTAAATCCCTGCCCGCCTTTTTACCGCGGGGAGGAAGTCTCAGCAGATGCAATAGAGTCGGAATATTTTGTGGGGTATGCGTTTAAGAAGAATCTGCTTGTGGTTCAGCAGGCGGTGATGGTGTGGTGTCTGAAAAATCTGTAAGATAAAACAGGGCACTCGGCAAATATAGAATGTAGAGGAGGAAGGGTGAATGAATATTGATACCTATAAAGCATATATTTCAGCGGAAACGATGATGGGACCAAACAGCGCAAGGATATTGGCGGAGCTGTTTGACAAATATCCTTTGCGGCTTGCCGCTGACGACGTGATACTCGATCTGGGATGCGGAACGGGACTGACAAGCCTAATCATTGCCAGAGAGACAGGGGCGAAAGTCTTTGCGAACGATTTATGGGTGAGCGCGGAAGAAAATGGGAAGCGGTTTGACAGGTGGGGCGTTGGAGAGCAGGTAACGCCCGTCTGTGAGGATGCGAACAACCTTCACTTTGAAAAGAAACAGTTTTGTGCGCTGGTCAGTATCGACTCCTACCATTATTTTGCGGGAAACGAGGGCTTTTTTCAGGAAAAGATTTTGCCGTTTATGAAAGACGGCGGAGAGGTTCTGATCGGAATCCCCGGCCTAAAGGATGCCTATGCAGACCGCGCAGAGGAACTGCTTTCTGACTGGCTCGGAGACGACGCTTATATGTTCAAAAACCCGGAACGCTGGAAAGAACTTATCGGCGGCGACAGAATCGAAGTGGTGGAAACATGGGAGATGGATTGTTTCAGTCAGGCATGGGCGGAGTGGCTTGCGACAGATAATGAATATGCGCGCGGGGACAGGAAGTATTATGAAACGCTCATTAAGCCTTATACTTGTTTTGTGGGGATTTACATCAAATTAAAATAAAATTCTCCGCACTTTGAAGTTGCGCGAATCAAAAAAATAGCGCATACAGATTGGTTGAAGCCTGCCGAGGAAAAATATATACTGGTTATGCGGCGCTGCATAAGAAAAAGAAAAGGAGAATACTTTTATGAGTTTTGGGAAAAATTTACAGTTCCTGCGGCATCTGAGAGGAAATATGACACAGGAGGATCTGGCTGAAAAAATGCATATCAGCCGCCAGACGGTATCAAAATGGGAACTGGATGCAGCGCAGCCCGAAATGGAAAAGGCGGTAGAGCTTTGCGGTTTTTTCAACTGTACGCTGGATGATCTGTTCCGAGGGGATATGGTGGCATGCGGCGAAACGTATACCAATCTGCGCGTCGAGACCGTTCCCGCTTTTCGCTATATCAAACATGCCGTTATCAGCGTAGACCCGGAGGGGGATGCTGTCAACAATGTGATATCCATCGCTCGCAGATGCGGGGTGGATCATCCCCGCGTCATCGGCTGGGATTTTCCGAATGTGTCACAGGAACAGGTCAATGTCTTCAATATGCACGGCTATGAAGCGGCGTGGGTATTGCCGGACGGGGTCGTTCCGCCTGACCGTGAGATATACGAACAGGCAGCCCATAAATATGCGGCAGTACACATTGAAAAGCCCTTTGACAATCCTTTTGTAACCATTCCGAACGCTTATAAAACACTTATGGAATACATGCGCGTGAATGGTTTCGAACACACGGAACAGGACGTGATTCCCTGCTTTGAAACAGACGGGGAGAGTATGGATATTTATATAGCATGTAAGTAGTATCCCGGATTCTCGAAAACGTGACGATGAATTTTCGCCACACTTAGCCGAACTCCCTGAATTTTATTGACAAAACC
>VSNH01000075.1 GCA_009774215.1 Lachnospiraceae bacterium | reverse complement strand
GCACATTCCTTTGCAAATCCGTGTGCATCCGCCGGAGGCTCTAAGGAAGTGCTGATTTAATCAGCGCTTCCTTAGGATAGCTATTTGTATCAATACCTACTGCACATACAGGTTCGTATACCCCATCAGGCTCTCGTCCACCTCCCTGGCGCACTCCCTGCCCTGGCGGATTGCCTTCACCACAAGGGACTGCCCTGTGTGCATATCGCCCGCCGTGAACACCCTGTCAACGCTGGTCATAAATTTCCCGGGCGCCGTCTGCACGTTCGTCCTGCCGTCCAGCTCCACTTTAAACGCGTCCGTCACATACTTCTGGCTGCCTAAAAATCCGGCCGCAATCAGCACGATCTCCGCATCCAGCGTCTTCTCGGAACCCTCAATCTCCTTCATGTTCATGCGGCCCGTCTTCTCGTCCTTCTCCCAGGTCAGCGAGACGATTTTTACCGCTTTCAGATTCCCGTTTTTATCTTTCACAAACTCTTTCACCGTGGACTCGTAGATGCGGGGATCATGCCCGTAAACCTCGATGGCTTCCTGCTGACCGTAGTCGGTCTTACACACCTTGGGCCACTCGGGCCACGGGTTGTTGCCGGCTCTCGTATCGGGCGCCTTGGGCATCATCTCTATCTGGGTCACGGATTTCGCTCCGTGGCGGATCGCCGTACCCACGCAGTCGTTGCCGGTATCGCCGCCGCCGATAATCACCACGTTTTTATCCTTCGTTTCCACATACTTTTTATCCGCAAAATCCGAATCAAGCAGACTCTTTGTGTTGGCCGTCAGAAAATCCACCGCAAAGTAGATGCCCTTGGCGTCTCTGCCGGGCGCACTGATGTCCCGGGGATTGGAGGAACCGCAGCAGAGCACCACCCGGTCAAATTCTTTCAGCAGTTTCTCCGCCTTCACATCCTTGCCGATATTGCTGTTTGTCACAAAGGCCACACCCTCCTCCTCCATGACTTTGATCTTGCGGTCGATGATGTGTTTCTCCAGCTTCATATTTGGAATACCGTACATGAGCAGCCCGCCGACACGGTCGGAACGCTCAAACACGGTCACCAGATGGCCCCGCCTGTTGAGCTGGTCCGCCACTGCAAGGCCGGAAGGGCCGCTGCCCACCACCGCCACCTTCTTACCCGTGCGCACCTTGGGCGGCTTTGCCGCCGCATAGCCTTTTTCATAGGCGTTTTCAATGATGGCGTACTCGTTTTCCTTCGTGGAGACCGGGTCGCCGTTCAAGCCGCAGGTGCAGGCCGCCTCGCACAAGGCCGGGCAGACTCTTGAGGTAAATTCCGGAAAGTTGTTGGTCTTGTGCAGGCGCATGTATGCCTGCTCCCAGTTACCCGTATAAACCAGATCGTTCCACTCCGGCACCAGATTGTGCAGGGGACACCCTGATGTCATGCCGCACAGCGTCATGCCCGACTGGCAGAACGGCACGCCGCAGTCCATACAACGGGCGCCCTGCTCCTGCTGTTCCTCCATGGTCAGATGCTCGTGAAACTCGTTAAAATTCTTTATGCGCTGTCTGGGGCTCACATCTCTGGACACCCTGCGCTCATATTCCATAAATCCTGTCGGTTTTCCCATGATTTCCTCCTCATTTCAAAGCGTTTTTCTTTTTCTCCCTGCCGAAGAAACTTTTCCTCCGCTTTTTTATACCGTCAGACGCTTTCCTTGTCCTTTTTATAGAAAGCCTCGATCTGCGCCTGCTCCGCACTCAAGCCCTTCTCCTCCATCTGCACGATCAGCTTCAACATGATCTCGTAGTCGTGCGGGATGATCTTCTTGAACTTCGGCAGATACGCCCCGAAATTGTCAAGAATCTCCTTTCCCTTGACGGAATTGGTGTAGGCCACATGCTCCTTGATCATCTCCTTCAGCTCCAGCACATCGTACTTGGAGGTAATCTCGTAAGAAGAAACCATTTCCTTGTTGGTCTTTGTGTACAGGTCGTTGTTCTCGTCCAGCACATAGGCGATGCCGCCGCTCATGCCCGCCGCGAAGTTCTTTCCCACGGAGCCGATAACAACCACGCGTCCGCCCGTCATGTACTCGCAGCCGTGGTCTCCCACGCCTTCCACCACCGCAATCGCGCCGGAGTTGCGCACGCAGAACCGCTCGCCCGCCACGCCGTTAATAAATGCCTTGCCTGAGGTCGCGCCGTAGAGGGACACGTTGCCGATAATGATATTTTCATCCTGCTTAAAGGCAGAGCCTTTCGGCGGATAGACTACCAGCTTGCCGCCGGACAAGCCTTTGCCGAAGTAATCATTGGAATCGCCCACAAGCTCCAGCGTCAGCCCCTTCGGAATAAAAGCGCCGAAGCTCTGCCCGCCGGAACCCTTACATAAGATGTGGTAAGAATCCTCCTCCAGCGTATCGCCGAACCTTCTCGTGATCTCCGAACCGAAAATGGTGCCAAAGGTGCGGTCCGTGTTGGAAACGTCCACCTCGAGGCTGCGCTTCTGCCCGCTCTCCAACGCCTTGGAGAGCTGCTTTAAGAGCACCTTTTCATCCAGCGTCTTTTCCAGATGGAAATCGTATACCTGCTTCGGGTCAAAAATACACTTCTCCTTGCTTCCCTCGTAAGGGTTGCTGAGAATCAAGTCTAAATCCACCTTGCGCTGGCGATCCGTCAGGTTCTCCTTCACCTTCAAAAGCTCCGTCCTGCCCACCAGCTCATCCACCTTGCGCACACCGAGCTTCGCCATATACTCCCGCAGTTCCTGCGCGATAAACCGCATAAAGTTCTCCACATATTCCGGTTTTCCCGTAAAGCGTTTGCGCAGCTCCGGATTCTGAGTCGCCACGCCCACCGGACAGGTGTCCAGATTGCAGACGCGCATCATGAGACACCCCATGGTCACAAGGGGCGCTGTCGCAAAGCCGAACTCCTCCGCGCCGAGAATCGCCGCAATCGCCACGTCCCGCCCGCTCATTAACTTCCCGTCCGTCTCGATGCGGACTTTATTTCTAAGACCGTTCTGAATCAGCGTCTGGTGCGTCTCCGCAAGCCCCAGCTCCCAGGGCAGTCCCGCGTTGTGGATGGAATTTCTCGGCGCCGCGCCCGTGCCGCCGTCGTAGCCGCTAACCAATATCACCTGCGCGCCCGCCTTTGCCACGCCTGCCGCCACCGTGCCCACGCCTGCTTCGGAAACGAGCTTCACCGAAATCCGCGCCTTGGTATTGGCATTCTTCAAATCATAGATCAACTGCGCCAAATCTTCAATCGAGTAGATATCGTGGTGCGGCGGCGGGGAAATCAGCCCTACGCCGGGCGTGGAATGTCTCGTCTTTGCAATCCACGGATAGACCTTGCCGCCGGGCAGATGCCCGCCCTCTCCGGGCTTCGCCCCCTGCGCCATCTTGATCTGAATCTCCTGCGCGCTGTTTAAGTATTCACTGGTAACGCCGAACCGTCCGCTTGCCACCTGTTTGATGGCGGAACAGCGGTTTACGCCGTCGGCTCCTACCGTCAGTCTTTCCTTATCTTCCCCGCCCTCGCCGGAGTTGGATTTGCCGTGCAGACGGTTCATGGCAATCGCCATCGTCTCGTGCGCTTCCTTGGAGATGGAGCCGTAGGACATGGCGCCCGTCTTAAACCTTGTGACAATGGTGTCAACACTCTCCACTTCCTCGATTGGCACGGGTTTCTTCGCGTAATTGAAGTCCATCAGCCCCCGCAGATTCTTGATGCTCTCCTCATTATTGACCGCTTTGGTATATTGCTTAAACAATTCGTAATCGCCACGCCTGGTTGACTCCTGTAGTAAATGTATGGTCTCCGGGTTGTACAGATGTTCATCCGCACCGCTGCGCATCTGGTGATGTCCCGTGCTGTCCAGCGTCAAATCCGTAGATAGACCAAGCGGGTCAAACGCCATAGAGTGCAGGGTGTCCACCTCTTCCTCGATATCTTTCAAAGTAATGCCGCCCACCCGGCACACCGTATTGGTAAAGTATTTGTTGATCACATCCTTATCAATACCGATCGCCTCGAAAATCTTCGAACCCTGATAGGACTGAATCGTGGAAATGCCCATCTTGGAAGCAATCTTTACAATGCCGTGCAGGATGGCGCTGTTGTAATCGTCCACCGCCGCATAATAATCCTTATCCAGCATATGATTGTCAATCAGCTCTCTGATACTCTCCTGCGCCAGATAGGGGTTGATCGCCGAAGCGCCGAAGCCGAGCAGGGTCGCAAAATGGTGCACCTCCCTTGGCTCCGCGGATTCTAAGATGATATCCACGCTGGTTCTCTTCTTGGTGCTGACCAGATGCTGCTGTAAGGCGGACACCGCGAGTAACGACGGAATCGCCACCCGGTTCTCGTCCACGCCCCGGTCGGAGAGGATGATGATATTCACGCCGTCGCGGTAAGCTCTGTCCACCTCCACAAAAAGCCGGTCAATCGCCTTTTCCAGTCTCGTGTTCTTATAGTAGGTGATCGGAATCACTTCCACCTTAAAGCCTTCCGCTTTCATGGTCTTGATTTTCAGCAAATCCGTGCTTGTCAGAATCGGATTATGCACCCGCAGCATATTGCAGTTTTCCGGCATCTCCTCCAGGAGATTGCCGTCCTGCCCCAGATAGACCGTGGTGGAAGTCACCACTTCCTCGCGGATAGCGTCTATAGGCGGGTTCGTCACCTGCGCGAAAAGCTGCTTGAAGTAGTGGAACAGCGGGTGGTGCGCTCTGGAAAGCACTGGAATCGGCGTATCCACGCCCATCGCCGCAATCGCTTCCGCGCCGTTTTTCGCCATCGGCAGGATGCTTGTCTTTAAGTCCTCGTAGGTATAGCCGAACGCCTTCTGCATCCGCTGTCTCTCCTCGTCGGTAAACTCCGGCACGCGCTGGTTGGGGATTTTCAGCTCCTTTAACGTCACCAGCTTACTGTCCAGCCACTCGCCGTAGGGCTGCGCGGACGCGTATTTTTCTTTCAATTCGTCGTCATCGATGACTCTGCCCTGTACCGTATCCACCAGCAGCATCTTGCCGGGGTGGAGTCTCTCCTTCATCACGATCCTGGACGGCTCGATATCCAACACGCCCACCTCCGAGGAGAGAATCAGCGTGTCGTCGTCCGTAATCATGTAGCGGGAAGGACGTAGACCGTTTCGGTCAAGCACCGCCCCCATGATATCTCCGTCGCAGAACAGAATCGATGCCGGACCGTCCCACGGCTCCATCATCGTCGCATAATATTGGTAGAAGTCCTTTTTCTTCTGGGACATGGTCTTGTTGTTTTCCCAAGGCTCCGGAATCGTAATCATCACCGCCAGCGGCAGCGGCATCCCGCTCATCACAAGAAATTCCAGCGTGTTGTCCAGCATAGCCGAGTCGGAACCGGAAGCGTTGATGGCAGGCAGAATCTTGTGCATCTGCCCCTGCAGATGCTCGGACTCCATGTTCTCCTCACGGGCCTGCATCTTGTCCGCATTGCCGCGAATGGTATTGATTTCCCCGTTGTGGACAATGAAGCGGTTCGGGTGCGCCCGTTCCCAGCTCGGGTTCGTGTTCGTGGAGAATCGGGAGTGCACCACGGCGATCGCCGATTCGTAATCTTTATCCTGCAAGTCCGCAAAAAAGGTGCGAAGCTGTCCCACCAGAAACATACCCTTGTACACGATCGTCCGGCTGGACAGACTGACCACATAAGTCACATCTGTGGACTGCTCGAAAGTACGCCGCAGTATGTACAGCTTCCTGTCAAAATCAAGCCCCTTCTCCACATTGGCCGGCTTCTTGATAAAAGCCTGCATAATGCATGGCATACACTCCACCGCCTTGTGCCCCAGCACGGCAGGCACCGTAGGCACATCACGCCAGCCTAAAAATTCCAGTCCTTCCTTCCGGGCAATGATCTCAAACATCTTCTTCGCCTGATTGCGCTGCAATTCGTCCTGCGGGAAGAAGAACGTGCCCACGCCGTACTCCCGTTCCCCGCCGATGGCAAAGCCCAAGTCCTTCGTCACCTTCGCCATGAATTTATGGGGCATCTGCGTGAGAATCCCCACGCCGTCTCCCGTCTCGCCCTCCGCATCCTTGCCGGCCCTGTGCTCCAGATTCTCCACAATCTTAAGCGCATTCTCCACAATCGCGCGGCTCTTCTTGCCCTTGATGTTCACGCAGGCGCCGATACCGCAGTTGTCGTGCTCAAACTCCGTCCGGTATAACGGGGATTTCGGGATGGTTGTCTTTACATCAAACATAAGCTTTTCTCCTGACTTTCTTGTGTTCTATGAATAAGCAGAGACTCGAAATGCTTCGCATTTCTCGTTCGCGGTCTCCGTTCCACTCCGGTCCGCGCAGAACAGACGTCCCACGAGCGTCTTGCGCCTCGTCATAAGTCGTCATAGACAGTCTTACATGCAAGCATGTATCCTGTCTCTGCCGTCTTCTGACTCTGCTTATTCGCGCAAAAGAAGAACGCAAAAAAGGCATCTAGCGCTCCTTTGCGTTCTACATGTATACAATAATACACCCGCGCGTGGAATTTGTAAATAAAGACTTTTTGTTGAATTGTCAGATTATTTGAATTTTTTCTTATTTCGCACATTATTGTCAGATATTTTTGAAATTTTCAATTGACCTATTTATTTTATATGGCAAGAGGATACGGACTTTAGGCTGAAGTGCCTTTCTTCAACGATAAATCGGTCTCCGTATCAGAATCTCAAACAGAATAACCGCCATGACCGCCGTCAGCAGATCAGAAACCGCCTGTGCCATCAGGACTCCCTGGTAGGCGAACGCTTTGGAGGCGATGAAGAGAACGGCTGCAAAAAGCACCCCCTGTCTGCTGACCGACAGAAGAAAGGCGCCCACCGCTTTTCCTGCCGACTGGAAGGTACAGGTCGTCACAAGCACAACCGCCGTAAACACCATTCCCATCTGCTGCATACGGAGCATGGGGACGCCGACCTCTATGATAGCCGCATCCTGCATAAACATCCCGATCATGGCGGGCGCCGCAAGGGAGAGCGCTCCCGCGAGCACCGCCGCCGTGCAGCATTCAAAGCTGTATGAAAACCGCAGAATTTCCTTGAGACGCGCATGGTTTTTCGCGCCATAGTTATACCCGACCAGCGGCTGCGCGCCAAAGGCAAAGCCCACCAGAACCAGAACGGCAATCAGATTCACCTTCATCACAATTCCCATTGCCGCAACCTTATCATTGCCGTATGGCAAAAGCGACCGGTTCGTCAGCGCAATGCCAATGCTCTGCATGAGATTTGTGATCGACGCCGGAATCCCGATTGCCAGTATCTGCCCCACCTCCACGATATGAATATGGAATCCAACCGGATTGATGGAAAGCCGTCTGCTTCTTTTTAACAGAAACCAGACATAAAAGATATCCGCGAAAATATTTCCGATCACAGTCGCAATTGCCGCGCCTGCCGCACCGAACCCTAACACGGAAATAAAGACAGGGTCCAGAATCATATTGACGACTGCGCCCAATATACTGCCCGTCATGGACGCCGTCGCAAACCCTTCCGTCCGCAGCAAATTGGACGGCGTAAAGGACAAAATAATAAACGGCGCGCCGAGCACGATATAGGTATAATAGCCGGAGGCATAGGAAAGCGTCTCCGCGTCAGCGCCCAGCACATACAGAATCGGTTCGCGAAGCATCATCATCACCGCCGTCACCAAAATCCCGCACACAATCGCCGCATAAAAACAAAAAACGCTTAAGCGTTTTCCGTCCTCATCCTTCTTCTCGCCAAACAGCCGGGAGATAAGGGAACTGCCTCCCAATCCGAAAATATCGCCGAGCGCAATCATCAAGGTAAAAACCGGTGCGCTTAAGGATACCCCCGCCACCAGATTCGTGTTGCCTGTCTGGGCGATAAAATAAGTATCTACCATATTATAGACCAATGAAACCACCATGCTGAGCACAACAGGCAGGGCAAATGTAAAATAGGCTTTCGGCACCGGCGTTTTCTCAAACAGTTCGTTTTCCATTCTTTCATCCTCCGTCAAAATGATCACCAACGGCTCCCATCTTCGCTTTTTTCATAAAACACCAGTGTCATCCTCTCGTTGATGACCTCCGGCCTGCCCGTCTGCCGATATCCCATTTTCTCATACAAGTGACAGTTCCCGGGTTCCTGCAAAATGGTGTCCAGCTCCCAGTTCTCGCTCCCATGCATGTCCTCGCACAGCCGCATTGCCTCCTGCGCAATGCCCCTGCCCCGAAACTCCGGCATGATAAATATAGGAGAAATTCTTTTGTTTTTTCCGTGTTCCTTTGAGTCGATGACGCGAACCGCCCCAACCTTTTTACTTTCTGCACAAATAAAATAAAAATAAGTAACGTCCTGTCTTAAACGCCACTCTACCTTGTCCACACCCTCGCTCGCCGGACTCGTATCATAATCCTGATATTTCTCCAGCAGTTCCCGGAAAGCCACCACCTGCATGGCATGTATTTCCTCTGCATCGTTAATATCCGCCCTCACTAATTTTACTTCCATGTCAATCTCCCTTCCCATGCGCTTACACGACGGACAGCATAAATCTCGTAACTATTCAGCCTTCGGCTTCATAGTTACTGAATCCGGTCTATTCCAGTTTTGCCTTCGGCAAAGAGAAGCTCAGCCGTGGCGCCTGTCCTTACAGGACTGCAGTTGATGACCAGCGCGTTCATACCGTGGCTCCTCCATTCATTTCTGTAATTTCACCGTATTTCCCTCGCCATACACAAAGACTCCGGCATGTCCGCATACGGTCCGTAGTTGGGAATGACTGCAAACCCCAGCTTTTTATAGACCGCGCAGGACTCCGCCAGCAGCTCGCCCGTCTCCAGAATCATCCGCCGATAACCCAACTCCGCCGCCCATTCGATCAGCAGGGAAACGAGCCTGCTCCCGATCCCCTGCCCCTGATATTCGTTATGTACAAACACCCTCTTTAACTCGATATTCTCATCGTCGTATCTTCTGATGGCGCCGCCGCCAACCGCCCTGCCATGATCATAGACAACGATCGCTTCCCGTATCTCGTCAAGCTGGTTAAATTTCTGATACTTTTCTCTCTTGATCTGCCTCCCGACACGCCTGTCCAAATCCATGTCGAGGAGTCGGCAATTTTCGATGAAATCTTCGTTTTTACCGTCTGTTCTCACATAGTCCATAGCCATAAGGTTCCTCCTTCATTTCCTGTCCCGATGTCACTGCCTCATACTTCGGTCTCACGAGGATTTCGATTTTTCGTATCTCAGCCGATTCATGACCCGGAACATTTTTCCCATGTCCACCGGCTTCGCCAGATGCTCATTCATCCCGGCATCCTTTGCCATCGCCACATCCTCGTCAAACGCGTTGGCTGACAGCGCAATGATGGGAACGGTTTTTGCGTCCGACCGGTCCATGGCGCGAATTACACGCGCCGCCTCATATCCACTCATAACCGGCATCATCAAATCCATAAGCACACAGTCAAATGTTTCCGGCGCAGATGCCGCAAACGCATCCACTGCCTCTTTTCCGTCATTTGCGGTCACGACCTCCGCACCCGCGTCCTTGAGCATGAACTCAATGATTTCACAGTTTATCTCGTTATCTTCCACCAGAAGAACGCGCATCCCGTCAATGGTACCCGTTTCATTCTGCCCTTCATCCACAGCCTGCGCATCACGCACCCCGTCGATCTGCATGGGCAGGGTGATACGAAACATACTGCCACTTCCAATCTGACTTTCTACCTCAATATGCCCCTTCATCTGGTCTACCAGCTGCTTCACAATGGACATACCGAGACCCACGCCATTATAATGGGTTCTCGCGCTTTTATGCTCCTGCGTAAAGGGCTCGAAAATATGCTTTTTGAACTCCTCCCCAATACCGATTCCGGTATCTTCGACCACAAACTGATATTCCGCGGTGTCACCCCGGCAGGACATCTCCTTTGCCTGCACAAAGACGGCGCCCTGTGGGTGGTTATATTTTATGGCGTTATCAATGATATTCATCAGAATCTGCTGCAGATACAGCGGATTCCCAATCACTCTGCCATGCTGTATATCCATTTCCTCCAAAGTCAGCCGTATGCCCCGCTCCTTTGCCCTCTCGTCCAGAAGCGCGATACTGTTTTCCAATATATCCCGGAGTGCAAACGACTCCTCCTCTTCCGCCGCTCTTCCGCTGTCCATCTTACTGAATTGAAGCACATCGTTGACCATAGAGAGCAGATGCTCCGTTGACACGCGTATTTTATTCCTGCAGTCTCTCTGCCGCTCCGGATCGTCCTGACTTTTCTCTATGATGGACAGCATCCCCAGTATGCCGTTGATGGGTGTGCGCAGATCATGGGACATATGGGAAAGAAATTCGCTCTTTGCCGAATTGGCGCGTCTGACCTTCTCCAGAAGTTCCATGATCGCCTGCTCCTGTTTTCCCTTCGCCACCATTGTCTCTGTGATATCCTGATGATATCCGTTCAGACAGACGCCCGGTTTCTTGAATGTTTTGTCCGGCACACCGCCGCAGCGGACATAAATTCTCCCAAGCTCAGGATGCTTCCACGGGTAAATCACTTCGGAGCGTCCGGTTTCCATGATCTCCCGCACGGATTCCTGCACCATCTCCACATAGTCAGGCTCAATATTCTGAAACCAGTGCCGGTAGCACTCCTCCGGCTCAATCTCATCCGACACGCCAAGCAGCATCCGCATGACCCGGTTGGTATACATCCTCGGCTGGCATCCCTCCTCCAGCTCGATCGTCCAGATGCCGGTTCTTGCACCTTCGAGAATATCCTCCAGATTCTGCCTCGCCTCCAGCTTGTACTTCTCTTCCTGCTCCACCACCGCGTTCACATCCCGCAGGGCAAAAATCGCGCTGTTTTCTTCCTCCGCTTTCTCCGTGGCAGAAAAATGAATCTCCATATGTTTCAATCCATAAACGTTGTCATTGACCTGATAACGCACATAGAACTTCTTCTTTGTCCGAAGCTGCGAAAGCACATACTCCTTTTTTGTCACAGCGGTAAGCTTTTTCTGGTCTCTGGGTGCGACGCACCGGGAAATATACTGTCCGACAGCCGCCTGATATCCGTCCACCAAGCCGGCGCCCCAATCCATATCCATCTTTTCGCTGTTCCGATATACCTCGCATTCGTCCGTATCAAAATTCACCTGAAAAATGCCCAGATAATCCACGCTGAGCGCCTGGAGGACATTGTAACTGCGCTTCTGAAGTTCCCTGACCAGATTGCGCTGTTTCAGACATGATACAATAAAGTATGCCGCGGTCTGGAGCATATTCGACGCATATTCCAGCGACTTCGCCGGCGGGTTGTCCACCCCGTAAAAGCCGATGATCTTTTCCCCGTTGTAAAGGGGAACCACCACAAGAGAACGGATGCTCTGCCGCTTCAGATTCTCATACTGCAAAGGATCCGTCTCCCGTATGTCTTCCAAGTTCTCTATGACAATATGCCTGCCAATGCTGAAATTCCGATACCAGCTCGCGCACACCTCCTGGGGCAAATTCTGTAGGTTCTCCTTTTCCGGCTCCACCCCGTCCGCCACCCACTCGTAAGTGTTGTCGTCACAGCCGGACGCATTCTGCTCAAATATGTAAGTGCGTTCCCCGTCCAGCGCCATCCCCAGATGTTGTAACAGCACATCAAGAGACTGATCCGGCGTCTCCGCCAGCAGGGCGGCGCGAAGCCCCTCATTGATGACATTCTCCAGATTCTGAACGCTCTCCATTCCACTCTGCTGTCCCAAACCGTCCATTGTTTTCCTCCATCACCGATTCAAATCGTTTTCTGAAAGCCGTTTGTCCCCTTTGCTTTATCTGTTCACGTATTTCTCTTGTAACCACTATTATATCCGCAAACCAATATATTCTCAATGAAAACCCTAAATCTGCTATAACGATTTTCCCTCCATAATATCCGACAGCCGCTCATGTGGCATCTTTTTCTGCTTTCATCAGCGCCTTACCACATGACGGTAATGCGGCATGTCCACGCCCCTATAGTGTTTTGTCCCAGTATCCGCGATGGTCATACTGTTTCTGACTGCCACATGCCGGGATGCCGTATTGGTGTCCCGGATGATGGAGCAGACATCCTTATGCCTTTCTTTTTCTGTACTCGCCGGGCGTCACCTGAAACACTTCCTTGAATTTCCGGCAAAAATAACCGACATTTTCAAACCCGGTGTCGCGGGCAATGGCGGCGACGCTGTCCTGCGTCGTCACAAGCAGTTTTGCCGCCCGTTTCAGCCTGTAATGCACCAGATAGCTGATGGGCGAGGTGTGAATATTTTTGTGAAAAATACTGAGTACACTACTTTTGCCAAGAGCCACTGTTTCCGCGATATCGTCAAGCGATATCTGGTCCGGATAATTTTTGTGAATGTACTGCAGCATGATCTGGAGCTGTGCCCGCGTCCGCGCCGATGCCTGTGGTGCGGAAGTCTTTTCTGTGATATCCATATTCTCATACAGCAGCCGCCACAGTTTTAAAAGCAGCTCCTCCGTCTTTATTTCGCATCCGTTTTCCTTTTCCTGCACGGCAAATATATCCGCCAGCGTGCAAAGAATCTCTGCCTGTGCGGGATCCCCGGCGGAAAAGATCTGACACTCTGCCGCCGAGTCCAGAACCGGCTGTACATACTTCCTATAAATCAGACTGTCTTCCGAGGCAAGCAGGGACGGGGAAAATACTATGTTGGGAATAATGACGCTCTCTGCCGCCTCAAACCTGTGAATCACCTGCGAATTGATAAAAATACCCGTTCCGGCTCCCAGGACATATCTCTCGCTACCGATCAGGAAATCCGCCGTCCCCTCTTTGATCAAGACAAATTCCACTTCCGAATGCCAGTGCCAGTCTATACAGTGAAAATCGAACTGCCAGATATCCTCCAGATAATATCGGAACGGATACTCCTCGCTTCCGTGGGGAATGGTCTCCCGCAGCGATTCATCGGTTACGATCCTACTGTACCCCTCATTTGTTTTCATATTATGCCGCTCCTTTGTTCCCGCGGGCAGCGAACCACGTGACTTTCTTACACAGGAATCCTTGACTGTACCGCAGACCTTACTGTGAAACCGAAGGTTAAACTGTAATATTGTGTAATAATATTGGGATATATTGCATTGATGTCTGCATCTGACTACTATATAATACAATTCGTTGCAGAAGTCAATCCCTTCTGTACGAAACCGATGAAAGGAAATAACAGTTCAGCCTTCGGCTTCTCTGTTACGGACTTGCAGTTACGAAAGGAGTACATGCGCCATGTCAAAAAATTATAAGAAAACACTGATTGCCTGTTATCTCGGCTTCATCACGCAGGCGATCTGCGCAAATTTCGCGCCGCTGCTGTTTTTAACGTTTCACAATAAATATGAGATACCGCTCGGGCAGATCGCGCTGATTTCCACCGTCTTTTTTCTGACCCAGCTTATTGTGGACATCCTCTGTTCCTATTTTGCAGACAAGATCGGATACCGCAAGTGCGTTGTTGCCTCGGAGTTGTGCGCGGCAGCAGGGCTGATCGGACTTGCCTTTCTGCCGGACCTCTTTTCCAATCCGCTCTCCGGCATTATCGCAAGCGTCATTGTCTATGCCATCGGGAGCGGGCTGATCGAGGTACTGTGCAGCCCGATTGTGGAGGCATGCCCCTTTGACAACAAGGAAGCCGTGATGAGTCTGCTGCACTCCTTTTACTGCTGGGGCTCTGTGGGCGTCATCCTTCTGTCCACCGTCTTTTTTGCAGTATTTGGTATTGACAGCTGGAAATGGCTTGCCTGCATCTGGGCTGTCATTCCTCTGTACAACATTTACAACTTCGCCACCTGCCCCATTGAGCATACGACCGAAGACGGCGGCGGCATGGGCACAGGACGTCTGCTCCGGGTTCCGCTGTTCTGGATATCCATTGTTCTCATGGTCTGCGCGGGCGCTTCCGAGCTTTCCATGGCACAGTGGGCTTCCGCCTACACGGAATCGGCGCTTGGCTTTTCAAAGGCGATGGGCGATCTCGCCGGTCCGTGCATGTTTGCGATCACCATGGGCATCAGCCGTGTCATCTTCGGAAAATACGGCGACAGGCTGGATCTGACGCGGTTTATGCTCGGCTCGGGTGTCCTTTGCCTGAGCTGTTACATAGCGGCATCCATCTCAGACAACCCGGTTATCGGGCTGGTCGGCTGTATTTTGTGCGGTTTTTCCGTGGGTATCATGTGGCCCGGCACGATCAGTATCTGCTCCGGCCGGCTGCCGAAGGGCGGAACCGCCATGTTCGCCCTGCTCGCCATGGCGGGGGATCTGGGCGGCGCGTTCGGTCCCAGTCTGGTTGGCAATATCACTCAGAATGCGGACAATGATCTGAGAAAAGGGATGCTCGTGGGCTGTATTTTCCCTCTGGTGCTGATCCTTTCTCTCTTTCTGCTGAAAGGTATGCGGAAGCCGCAAAGTACCTAAAGTACATGGGATGGCAGAAAGAGCTTCCAGTGCCTGCTGCTATCCCAAAAATACCTCCTGCCTGACCATTTTCAGCTCCGCCACCGCCCCGTAATGAAGCACCGTAAACGCAGCGGGAGCAATTTCAGAAAGCAGCCTGATATGCTCCCGCTCCCAAGAAGAAATGTGTTATGAAATACGACCTAGTGCGCCATTTACCAATTAGCTACACTTTGCCGCTGCGGTGTACAGCCAGCACGCACCCCACCGAAACTGCCAGCAAAACAGCACACCCCTCCGGTGTAAGCAAAATCTCCTGCACTCCCTCCATCCGCGCCGTCGTATACACCGCCAGATTCGCCACCGCATGAAAAAGAAAGGGCGTCCCGAATTTCCCGCTTCTCTCATAAAGATACGCCATCAGCATTCCCAGACACGCGCCGTACACGCCCTGCACCAGATTGCCGTGAAACGCGCCGAAAAGAAGCCCGGAAGCGACAATCCCGATCGCCGGGTTGTATAGACGGCGCAGGCGGTTGTAAATCACACCGCGAAAAACGACCTCCTCCGCCAGCGGGGAGATCAGCCCATAGAGAATAAAACCCACAGCAAAAGCCACGCCGTACTGCCTATCCGCCACCTTCTGGTAGGTCTGGGAACTGTCCGCAAACCCTGTCAGTGTCAGAAGCGCGTTGAATCCCAGCGAAGCGCTGAAAGCAAGAACCACGGTGAGCGCCGCCATCCTTCGCGCATTCCCACCGACCCATTTAGTCAATTTCTCTGCTGCATCCTCACTGGCTTTCACTTTGCCTGTTCCTCCTGCTGTCCCGACAGCCGCAGCCGAAATGACGCTCCCAGTCTCTTTCTTCGTCGCTAGACAAAGCGTTTCCCCGCGCCCCCGCAGTTCCTCCTTTAACATCGGCACGACGGGCAAAATACCCGCCAGCATACAAAGTCCTCCCATCACGCCGACGACGTTGGCGGCATGTGTCGTCATAAACTGCCCGTATGCCCCGCCGAAACGCAACGTCGCCTGATACAAGAAGGCAAGGATCAGATAAGCCACATTGTATGCCAGATAATATAGCAGATAGGGAAGCAATACCTCCCACGCCTTTTGCAATTTTCCCATGTCACTCTCCCATAAAATTCCCTTGACATTTCCCCCGCCAGCCCCTATAGTTAAAAAAGCGGATACATCCGCCGCGGCTCATGCCGCATAACTGAATAACTTGCTAGGGGAGCTTTAGCTGAGATTGAGCCCGCGCACAAGGCGTCTGGACTCTAACCCTCATTACCTGATGCGGTTAGCACCGCCGTAGGGAAGCGCTGGTAACAGAAATCTGTCACAATTTTTCGTGCCGTGTTCCGTTACCGTTCCCCTCCTTGCTTATTCTAAAGACAAAGGAGGATTTTTTATGTTCTACACTATTGTTGACGGAACCTATGTTCCTACCACTCTGGGCAATGCGCTGTTAATCGTACTTCTGGCAGTCCTGCTTGCCGGCGCCATCGTTTTCGCGAGGCGGTACGCTGCCGGACAGAATCCGCAGCCGGAAGAAACCGCCAAAAGGAACGGCAGACTGACAGTCAAACAGCTCGCCTTCTGCGCCATGTCGATCGCGCTCGGCACCATCCTCTCGGAAATCAAAATCATCGACTTTCCATGGGGCGGCTCCGCCACACTGCTTTCCATGCTCGTCATCTGTCTCCCGGGCTATCTTTTCGGACTGGGCGCAGGACTGATGACCAGTATTGCCTACGGCGTGCTGCAGCTATTGTTCAACCCCTATGTGCTCTTCCCCATGCAGCTTGTGCTCGACTACATTCTTGCTTTCGGCGCGCTGGGGCTTTCAGGCCTGTTTGCCGGCGCTAAGAGGGGACTGCTCAAGGGGTATCTGGTCGGCATTTTCGGGCGCTATGTATTCACGGTACTGTCAGGCTGGATTTTCTTTGCCGAGTACGCGTGGGAAGGCTGGCATCCGCTGCCCTATTCCCTTGTCTATAACGGCATTTACATCTTTACGGAAGGCGCGATCACCTGCGCGGTTATTCTCGTCCCCGCTGTGAGCAGCGGTCTCGCTGCCGTCAAAAAGATGGCGCTGTCATAGGGACGGAATTCTGCAGACTTTATAATCGAGTAGAGAAGATTCATCTTCCCTACTCGCCGCGCGTCCCATGCGCCGCTTTAACGGTATACTTCCTCTGCATGGGGCTTCGCATATACAAACGAGCCCCCACCTGTCTGATCGGTGAGGGCTCTTATTTTTTATATGTTTCCGTCAGGCAGAGAACCTGCTTTCCCTCTGTCTGCCGTGTGACGGGATCTCCCCATTTCCGGGAATCTGTCTATGCCGTCATAAACATCGCATAGGCGCTGATCGCCTGCTGCATACGGAAATTGCTGACGCCGTTTTCCGCGCCGCTTCCATCAAATGCCGCCGTCTGTACATTCTGCGCACTGTCCGCCGTCTCCTGTTCCGTCCGTACGACGTTCACTGCATTTTCCCTGTTAAACTTCACCGCCGCGTCCTGCGTCTGCGCCGCCTCTGCACCGTCTTTCTCCTGTGCAGCCTGCGCCGGTTTGATCATTCTCGCCGCCGCACTCCTGCCGCGCTGCATCTGCATCTCCAGCATATCCTGAAAATTCAGGGTCTGCCCCCGCTTCAACGGATTTTCATTTTCCGCAAGCCCGCTGAAGTCTGTCTTCTTGTCAAGAACGTTGTCCGAAATCCGGGACAGCTTATTCATGCTGGCCGGGCTGATTGCATTCACGTTATATACATAGGGCTGAAAACTGATTGCTCCGATTCTCATATTTACCTCCATGTCGGAGCATCTTTTTGCGACGACACGCGAGCAAAATCTCAAATTTTGCTCTGCGATTCCGAGTTTGTGG
>VSNH01000074.1 GCA_009774215.1 Lachnospiraceae bacterium | reverse complement strand
TTATTTTTCAATCGCGAGTTTGTGTCGGAGCCACAAACTCGGAATCGCAGAGCAAAATTTGAGATTTTGCTCGCGTGTCGTCGCAAAAAAATGCTCCGACATGGTGGAAAAGATTGAAAAATAAGTCTGATGACCTTATTTTTCAATCGCGAGTTTGTGTCGGAGCCACAAACTCGGAATCGCAGAGCAAAATTTGAGATTTTGCTCGCGTGTCGTCGCAAAAAGATGCTCCGACATGGAGGAAAGTATTACAAAAGATTGCGGCACGTGGAGACGCGTGTCGGTGTGCGAAGGGAGAATTACAAATGAAGGTATTATGGGTGTGCAACATTATGCTGCCGGCGATTGCCAAACGATTAAATCTTCCCTGCAGCAACAGGGAAGGGTGGCTTTCCGGTCTGTTAGACCGGGTGGTGATGGAGCAGGAGAGGAACCGCATTGAATTGGGCATTGCTTTTCCCGTGGATGAGTCGTTGGGAAATTTTGATCGGATGATGCCGCTGGGGGAGAATATTTCCTGCCACTGTTACGGCTTTGTGGAAGATATGAATGCGCCGGAGCGTTATGATTTTGATTTGGAAAAGCATTTCGAGTTGATTATCAATGACTTTGAGCCGGATATCCTGCATGTGTTCGGCACGGAGTTTCCCCATGCGCTGGCGTCGATCAAAGTGTTTGACCAGCCGGAGAGGACGCTGATCGGCATTCAGGGCCTTGTCTCGGCCATTGCGAAGGTGTATATGGCGGATCTGCCCGTGAAGGTGCAGAGGCAGAGCACCTTCCGCGACCGGGTGAGAAAGGACAGCATCAGGCAGCAACAGAAAAAGTTTGAGAAGCGCGGCGAGCATGAGATCGAGGCGATAAAGCGGACGGGGCATATAGCGGGCCGCACGGACTTTGACCGGGCGGAGACAGCGAAGATTAATCCCGACGCGACTTATCATTTCCTGAACGAGACGCTGCGCAGTGTGTTTTACCGCGATAGATGGAGCAAATATAACTGCCAGACCCACCGCATTTTTTTAAGCCAAGGCGACTATCCGCTGAAAGGTTTCCACTATCTCCTGCAGGCGATGCCAAAGATTTTGGAGCAGTTTCCCGATGCGGAGGTCTACGTGGCGGGAGCGGATATTTTGAAAGCGGAGACTTGGAAAGACGCGTTGAAGCTGCCTGCATACGGCAAATACTTAAAAAAGCTGATTCGGGAAAATAATCTGGAAGAAAAAATCAATATGCTTGGTCGAATTGACGCGGAGGAGATGAAGAAGCAGTACCTGAGCTGTCAGGTCTTCGTCTGTCCTTCGGTTCTGGAAAATTCCCCCAATTCCGTGGGGGAGGCGATGCTTCTGGGCGTACCCTGTGTGGCGGCCAACGTGGGCGGCATACATAATATTCTGACGGACGGCGGGGACGGGTTCCTCTATCCGCCCGGGGATGTGGATGCGCTGGCGGACAGCATTATCGAGGTGTTTACCAAGGAAGCCATTGTGGACAGGCTTTCCGACAATGCCAGAAAACATGCCCGTGTCAACCATGATGCGGATCAGAACTATTACCGGTTGATGCATATTTATTTGGAGATGTTAGAATAGCGTGAAAAGTGCTTCTAAAGACGTCCCGCCATAGGACGGGACGCCAAGAAGCACTAAGTTTCACGCAGGAGAATGCCCAAAATACGGGCATTCTCCGCATTGATTTGAGATTCCGCAGAGCGGAATCATGGCGGTTAGCGTGAAAAGCGGCATTCTCCGTGGAGGAAAAATATGACATTTACGTTTGTGTCTAATTACATCAATCACCACCAGCTTCCCTTCTGCGAGGCGCTTTATAAGCGGCTTGGGAAGGGGTTTGTCTTCATTCAGACGATGCCCATGGAGGCGGAGCGCGTGGAGATGGGATGGAGCGTCGATGTGGACGAAATACCTTATGTTATGTGTCTCTACAAGGATGAATACGAGTGCCTGAAACGGATTATGGAGAGCGACGTGGTGCTTTTCGGCTGGACGGGCAGGGAAGATATCGTGACGCCGCGGCTTCGGTCGGGGAAGACGACGCTGCGCGTCAGCGAGAGGCTGTACCGGGAGGGGCAGTGGAAAGCGGTTTCCCCGAGAGGGCTTGTGGCGAAATACCGGGAGCACATCAGATATCGGGGGCAGAATATTTGTATGCTCTGTGCGGGAGCTTACGCGGCATCGGACTTTCATCTGATCGGCGCCTATCCTGGCAAGCTCTTCAAGTGGGGCTATTTTACAAAGCTGCGGACTTATGACGATGAGACTTTTGCGGCGATGAAACCGGAGGAAGGGCCGCTCCGGATCGTCTGGGCGGGGCGGTTTATTCCCCTAAAGCACCCGGAGTACGCGGTGCGGCTTTGCAAAACGCTGCATAAGAAGGGATATGCTTACCGTATGCATATGCTGGGCGGCGGTGAGCTGGAGTCTGCAATAAAAGAAGAAGTGGAGCGCGAAGGGCTCTCGGACGATTTTTTGTTTTATGGCTATACGAAACCGGAGCAGGTGCGCGACGTGATGGAAAAATGCCATATCCATCTCTTTACGAGCAATCATCTGGAAGGCTGGGGCGCGGTGGTCAACGAGGGCATGAACAGCGGCTGTGTGGAAGTGGTGGATGCCCGCGTGGGCGTGGCCCCCTATCTGATTCGCCACGGGGAAAACGGCCTGGTTTATCCGGGAGGCCGCTATGAGAAAATGGAGGCGCTGGTGCTTGACCTTTTCGAAAATTGGGAGGAGAGGCGCGGTATGGGGCGGGCCGCCTACGAGACGATCCGGGATATGTGGAACGCGGAACATGCGGCATCCGCGCTTCTGCGGTTTGTGGACGGTATGAGGCAGGGACGGCTCTGTCCGGAGGCGGAGGGGCCGCTTAGCGAGGCTCCCATAATCAAGCCGGGTAAGTATCCGCCGACAGACGATGCAAAGTCAAAGACCCCGCCGCAAACTGGCGACTGATTCGTCGACGCGGGAACAGATGGCGGGAACGCAGGAAGGCAAGAGGAGGAGAGTGCGCGGGAAATGGCCGTGAAGAAGTATATGGGAACGAAAAAAATCAGCGTGATTGTGCCGGTATATAATTCCATAAACTGTCTGGAAAGATGCGTGCGCTCCCTCTGCGCCCAGACATATGAAAACTTGGAAATTCTGCTGGTTGATGACGGCTCCACGGACGGTACGGGTAAACTCTGCGAGCGGCTGGCGGCGGAGGACGGGCGCATTGTCGTCCGCCATAAGGAGAACGGCGGCGCTTCTTCCGCCAGAAATGCGGGACTTTCGATGGCATCCGGGGATTATATCGGATTCGTGGACAGCGACGATTATGTGGACTCCTATGTGTATGAGGAACTGGCCTGCGCGCTGGAGAAAGGAGCGTACCCCGTGGCGCAGATCTCTCGGGATGAGGTGGACGAAGCGGGAGGGCGGCTGGCGGATGTCTGCGTGCCGCCGGAAAAAGAACGGTTCTGCGATTCGGAAACTTTTATCAAAGAACTTCTTTTGCACCAGGGGGACAGTTCCTTTTGTACGAAGCTGTTTCCGCGGGAAATTTTTGCGGGACACCGTTTCCCGGAGGGGGAGCTGAATGAGGATTTCCGCCTTCTGTTGGAAATTTTGCAGGTGATTCCGGGCATCGGCATTTTACCGAAGCAAGGATACCATGTGGTGTGCAGACAGGACAGCACCACCAGAAGGCGGACGAATGACAGCTTTTCCCGGGTGTTTCTGGACATTGTGGAAAATGCGGACATGGTGCAGGAGCTTGTGGACAGGAAGTATCCCGCGCTGCACGAATACGCGGTGCGGTTTAACTTGTATCAGAGACTGGATTATATGCTGCATGTGCCCCTTTCGCAGATGAACGGGCATAATGCTTTTTATCAGAACGTGAAAAAGTATTTGCGGCGGCATGTAGGCGACACCATAAAGAATTCATATCTGACAGGGAAGAATAAAGGGTATCTGCTATTGCTTACGGCGGCGCCAAAGACTGTCAGAGGCGTACACGGGTGGAAGATGAAATTGAGGGAGAAAGCGTAGCAGCGGGCGGGCGCGCGGCAATCAGGGCCGGGGTGCAAAAGTGGGTGCGAAAACGCAGGATTTGAAAACGGCTGAGGAAAAGGTCAAACATGGTTGAGCAAATGGACAGCAGGAAAAAAACAAAATATGTTGCATGCTTTATCATCCTCTGGCTTCTACAGATGGCGGCGGCGTTCTGGTTCTGCACCCGGAAACAGGGATTTCACGAGGACGAGTTTTATACCTACTATTCCACCGCGCGGACAAACGGGTTTTATGTGGAGGACGGGAAGTGGATGGAGCGGGACGAATACCGCAATGAGTTTGTGGTGCTTCCGGGGGAGCGGTTTCAGTACGGGCTGGTAAAACAGGTGCAGTCGTGGGACGTGCATCCTCCCATGTATTACTGGGTGTTTCATACCGTGGCCTCCCTGGCGCCCGGCGTGTTTTCAAAGTGGATCGGGCTTTCGGTCAATCTGATTTGTCATGGAATCAATCTTATGTTACTGACATATCTGTCATATTTGGCGGCGGGAAAGGACCAACGGCTGCCGCTTCTCGTGCTGTTTGTATACGGCTTCAGCCCTGCGGCCATGAGTGGGGTCGTGTTTATCCGGATGTATGAAATGCTGACGACTTTTGTACTGCTCTGCGCGGTTTTGCATGTGCGGGCGGTGGTTCGGGAAGAGGAAAGAGGCAGAGTGACAGGCGGGCAGGTCGGATACAGGGAAGGGCACGCGTGCAGGATAGACGGAAGACGTGAGGGGGAGAGAGGTAAAGAAAGGCGGCCGACGGTTCGGCTTTCCGTGAGAACTCTTCTCGCTATGGCGTTGGTGACTTATATTGGCTTTCTGACGCAATATTATTATTTTATCTTTCTGTTCTTTCTGGCAATTGCGTTCTGCATATGGATGCTGTGGCGGGACAGGAAAATCTGGAACTGCCTGCGGTACGGACTGTTTCAGGGGCTCGCTTTCGTTCTGGCGTATCTGACTTATCCCGCGTTTCCCGGGCAGATGTTCAAAGGGCAGCGGGGGGCGCAGGCGACGGAGAATTTTTTCAATCTGTCAAATACCTTTGAGCGGCTGCGTTTTTTCTGGGATTTGATGAACCGTTTTGCGTTTGGCGGCCTGCTTGGGCTGATGCTTCTGTTTCTTTTGGCGGCTGCGGTGGCAAAGCTTGTGGCTAATGTAGAACCAAGGGGGAACGACGGGGCGCAAACGGTGGAAAATGTGTGGAACCGACAGGTGGCAAATGTGGCGACGACGGAAGACGTGCAGGGTGGACAGCCTGCGAGGAGGGAAGCTTCTGCGGGCGCGGTTTTTTATATGCTGCTTTTTACGGCGGCGGGGTATTTCCTGGCGGTGTCCAAAACCGCGCTTCTGCTGGGCGACACTTCCAACCGCTATCAGCTTCCGATTTACGGGATTGCGGCGCTGCTGCTCTTTTTCGGCATTTATATAGTGGTGCGGCATCCGTTTTCGGATCCAGCGCCGCAGGATGCGGAGTGGCGGCTGACAGCCCGGCCTCAGGCAGATGAGGAGGGCGACAGACAGGGAAAGGGTTTTCTGCATGGCGTGGGAGCCGGGGCGGAAAGGCGGGTGATCGGTGTGGCGGCCGCCTTCTGTGTGGCGCTTGTCGCGCTGAGCTATGTGCGGGCGGACGTGGCCTTTCTCTACCCGGAGGCAAAAGAGGAGACTGCCCTTGCCGCAGAGCAGGCGGCGTCGCATATTCCTGTGGTCTATATCTATAAACCCGGCGAGGAATGGTGTATCTGGGCGGTGGCGGATGAACTTATGAAGCATGAAAGGGTGTATTTTGTCAGCGCCGCAAGCGAGGATGCGATCACGGAACCGGTGATTGCGGCGGCTGACGCGGTGGTGATATATACGCCCCTTTACGATGATGTAAAGGACGCGGAGGCGCAGGGTATGCGGATTCCTTCCGGGAACGGAAAACTGTCGGAAGGGCATCTGCAGCATTTGCATAAGTTCTGTGACGAGTGGTATTACTGCGGCGACGGGGGCGCATGGAATCCGGCTCGGGTGGACGATTGAAAGAAAATCTTTCGACCTTGAGAGACAAAGGAACATGCGGGCATGTTCGACTGACCCATGGAGGCAAAAATAGAGAATACGTGTGCTGTTGCGGTGTATTCGGGGAAGAGGTTGTAGATGAAAAGAGGCTGGGTGGACAGAACAATATTGCGGAATATCAGAACGCTTTTGACAGGGGCGGCGGTTATTGTTTTTGCTATGAGCCTGCTTCCCATTTTAGCGCTGGCGGGTGTGGACAGGGCTTCTGCAGACGATTGGAGCTTTGGTCTTCTGACCCATCTGGCATGGGTGGATACGCATTCGGTACTGCGGGTTTTGCAGGCAGCATTTGAGAGCGTAAAGAAATATTATGATTCCTGGCAGGGGACATGGTTTTCCGTTTTTTTGTTTTCGCTGCAGCCGGAAGTTTTTTCCCATGACGCGTACGGGATTGTTCCCATTTTGATGACGGGACTGGTGATCGGCGGGGTATCGGATTTTCTCTACTGTCTGCTGGTGCGGCTTCTGCATATGTCGAGGCGGGATTTTTTACTGCTTGATGCGATCCTTTTGCTTGTGCTGATCCAGTTTGTGCCCCATCAGACTTCGGCAATTTTTTGGTATAACGGGGCGGCGCACTATACGGTGCCTTTTGCGCTGGCGATGTTTGCCTGCGCCCGTTTCGTTCGCTATGTGTTGGATTTTAGGAAAAGGGATCTTGTTCTGGCTTCTCTTTGGATGACGCTTCTGGGCGGCACAAATTATCTGACGGCGATATTCGGGCTTGGCCTGTTTGCGCTGTTTGTGGCTCTGTTTTTTCGCAGGGACCGCAGAGTGCTGATGATGCTGATTCCCGCGGGACTGGAAATGGCGGGACTTCTGGTCAGCGCGCTCGCGCCGGGCAATGCGGTGCGGGGTGGTTCACAGTATCACGTGACGGTGGTGGGAATGATCGGGGCGGTCGGAAAGGCTTTGGTACAGGGGGCGCAGGGCGCGTGGAAATCCTTCGGAGATTATCCCGTGGCTATGGCAGCCATGCTCGCAGCAGCCGTGATTTTGTGGGACATATTGCGGGAAGCGGTTCCAAAATACCGGCTGCACTTTCCCTGTCCTGCTCTGGTGATTTTGTATTTGTGGGGGCTGTACTGCGCGGTTTACTGGCCGGTATTGTTTGTGGGCGGCTCCGTTTACGACGGGTCGGTTTCGGTGGGCGTTCCCAACACCATTTTCTGGGTATTTATCATGGCGTTGTTCGGTAGTCTTCTCTACGGGCTGGGCTGGGTCTGTGAAAAGAGGGGCGGTGGGGGCGAACGTTTACGCCTGCCCGTGTATGCGGCTGGTTTTGCCGCGGCTTTTCTGGTGATCGGCATCTGTCGCATGGATTTAAAAAACAGCACGGATTATGTGTGCTATTATTACATCCGAACGGGAAGGGCGGCTGTCTACAAAGAACAGATGGATGAGCTGACTGCGATTCTCACGGATGAGAGCGTGGAGGATGCGGTGGTGCCCTTTATCGTGGGGGAGCAGGAGCCGCTTGTGCATCTGCCGATCACGCTTGACAAGGATGAGTGGTCGAATCAGAAAATGGCGCAGTTTTTCAGGAAAAAGTCGCTGGTGGCAATACCCCGTGACGAGTGGGAGGCGCGGCGTGAAATACGTTGACACGCCTGCGGAAACTGCCTATAATAAATGTGTTGCAAGTTCAGCCGGAGCGTCGTCTGACTGGCAAATCGTGCTTGTAGTGAAAGACTGATAATGAGGGATAATATGGATGCACTGAAATTAGACACAGTCCGTCTTGCCGCGGACAGAAGCTGTCTGGAAATACTGGATCAGACGCTTTTGCCGGGTACGGTGAAGGTGCTGCGGATAGAGAAAATAGAAGATATCTTTGAGGCGATTCGTTTTTTGCGCGTTCGGGGCGCGCCGGCCATCGGCGTCTGTGCCGCTTATGGGATCGCGCTTACCGCGTCCCGTATCGGGACGCAGGATTACGAAACGTTTCTGGCAGATTTCAGAGAGCAGAAAAAATTTCTGGCTTCCTCACGTCCGACGGCGGTCAATCTGTTCTGGGCGTTAGACCGAATGGAGCGCACACTGCTTTCGCAGGCGGGTAAGACGGTGGAGGAAATCAAGGAAGTTCTTTTCAGGGAGGCGCAGGCCATCCGCGACGAGGATGTGGCGATCAGCCGCAGCATCGGTGAGATCGGTTTCGGACTGCTTAAGCCGGGCGACGGGATTCTCACCCACTGCAATGCGGGGACGCTGGCAACGGCGAAATACGGCACGGCCACGGCGCCCATGTATGTGGCGCTGGAGCATGGGATGACGGATTTTCGGGTATACTGTGACGAGACAAGACCGCTTTTGCAGGGAGCCAGGCTGACTGCGTTCGAGCTGCACGGCGCGGGCATCGACACGACCCTGATCTGTGACAATATGGCATCCACCGTGATGAAGAGCGGACTTGTAAATCTGGTATTTGTGGGCTGCGACCGGGTGGCGGCAAACGGCGATACCGCCAACAAAATCGGTACCTCAGGGGTGGCAGTGCTGGCGAAGCATTACGGGATTCCCTTTTATGTATGTGCGCCCAGCTCCACCATAGACATGTCGCTTGAGACGGGGGAACAGATCCCCATCGAGGAGCGGGAGGCATCGGAGGTCACCGAGATGTGGTATAAGGAGCGGATGGCGCCTGAAGGCGTGAAGGTGTACAATCCCGCTTTTGACGTGACGGATCATTCGCTGATTACAGGAATCATTACGGAAAAGGGGCTTTGCAGGACACCCTACGAGCAGGCGTTCAGAAAATTGGGCATCTGACGCACAGGCAGGAAGGAGATTTATGTTAAAAGATAAAACCATACTGATAACCGGGGGGACAGGCTCTTTCGGAAAGTGCTTCACCCGATACGTGCTGTCTCACTATGAACCGAAGAAAATTATCATCTATTCGCGGGATGAATTTAAACAGTGGATGATGGCCAATGAGTTCAAGGAGTACGAGGAAAAGCTTCGGTTTTTTATAGGCGACGTGCGAGACGTGGAACGTCTGAAACGCGCCTGCGAGGGTGTGGACTATATCATTCACGCGGCGGCTTTGAAACAGGTGCCCGCCTGCGAATACAATCCCAACGAGGCCATTAAGACCAATATCCACGGCGCCATGAACGTGATCGATGCCGCGCTGGATACGGGGGTGCGCAAGGTGGTGGCGCTGTCCACGGACAAGGCGGTGAACCCGGTCAATCTTTACGGCGGGACGAAGCTTGTATCGGACAAGCTCTTTGTGGCGGCGAACGCTTACGTGGGCACGAAGGATATCAATTTCTCCATTGTGAGATACGGAAACGTGGCGGGCAGCCGTGGTTCTGTCATTCCCTTTTTCCACAAGCTGATTCAGGAGGGGGCGAAGGAGCTTCCCATCACCGATCTGCGCATGACCCGGTTTTGGATCAGTCTGACGCAGGGCGTGGAGCTGGTGATTAAAGCGCTGGCGGAGGCCAACGGAGGGGAAACTTTTATCAGTAAAATACCTTCCTTTAAGATTACGGATTTGGCGGAGGCGATGCTGCCTGGGTGTAAGATCGTTGAGACAGGTATCAGACCGGGTGAGAAGCTGCATGAGATTATGGTGACGACGGAGGATTCTGCGACCACGTATGAGTATGACAAGCATTTTATCGTCTATCCGCAGATGACATGGAACAACAGGCAGCAGCCCGATCTTTCCGGCAGGAAAGTGGAGGAAGGTTTTCACTACAGCTCCGACAACAATACCGATTGGCTCGGGGTAGACGATATCCGCGCGATGCTAAAGGATGTAGAGCTGGAAAAATAGAGGAAGCGGCATACAGGAGGGACATGTGTGGAAATGCGTGTCCCTTTTGTATAAATGGAGGGATATGACGATGGAGAAACCGGCGATAGAGGGTGGAAAGCCCGTCAGGGAGACGCCCATTTACTATGGGCATCAGTATATAGACGAGGCGGATATTCAGGCTGTGGTTGAGGTTTTGCGAAGCGATTTTTTGACCTGCGGGCCGAAGATCGGGGAGTTGGAGCAAAAGCTCTGCGCGCTGACGGGGGCGAAATATGCGGTGGTCTGCGCCAACGGCACGGCGGCTCTGCATATGGCCGCGATGGCAGCAGGCTTGAAAGAGGGGGACGAGGTTATCACCACGCCCATCACGTTCGCGGCTTCTGCGAACTGCGCGCTCTACTGCGGGGCGAGACCTGTTTTCGCGGATATTGACCCCGAGACTTACAATATTGATCCGGAGAAAGTGGAGGCAGCCATCACGCCTGCCACGAAAGCGGTGGTTGCGGTTGACTATACGGGTCAGTCTGTGGCGCTTGATCCGCTTCGCGGTATCTGTAAAAAACATGGGCTGACTTTAATTGAGGACGGCGCCCATGTGATCGGCACGAAATACAAGGGGCAGTCCAACGGCTCCCTTTCCGATATGACCACATTCAGTTTCCATCCTGTCAAGACGGTGACGGGCGGCGAGGGCGGCGCGGTGCTGACGAACGACGAAACCTATTATAAAAGGCTGCTCTTATATCGTGCCCACGGGATCACGAGAGACGAAAGTCTGATGGAACATGAGACGGACGGTTCGTGGTACTATGAACAGATTGCCCTCGGCTATAATTACCGCATGACGGACATGCAGGCAGCACTGATTACCAGCCAGCTTGATAAGCTGCCTATGTTCAGCAGCCGCAGAAAAGAGATTGTGAAGCGGTACGACGAGGCGTTTTCCGAAATGCCGGAACTTTTCGTCCAGCGGGAGATTCCGGAGTCGGACACCACGAGGCACCTGTATATCCTGCGTCTTGTGCCGGAGAAGCTGTGCATTGACAGGAGGCGGTTTTTCGAAGCGCTGGCGGCGGAAAATGTATGCTGTAACGTGCATTACATACCGACCTATTATTTCCCATACTATGAAAAACTGGGCTACAGGCGGGGGCTTTGTCCCAACGCGGAAAAGCTCTATGAGGAAATCATTTCTCTGCCGCTCTACTATGCGATGAGCGACGAGGATGTGGAGAGTGTGATCCGGGCAGTGAAAAAAATTGCGGCCTACTATGCGAGGGAGAACGTGTGAAAGGATGCGTTCGGGACGGGGACTTTCCGGCAGCGGCATTGATACGAAAATTTGACGGATAAACAGAGGAACACGGAGAAAATGACAGAAGAAATTTCGCTGAAAGCAAAAATCATATATGGGGCGCTGGCGGTGCTGTTTGTTGTGCTTTTATGGTTTGGGGACGAGGGAAAGCAGCCCATCGTCTATGACGGCATTGGGCTGCAGCACACCATGGGTCTGATCAATACGGAGAATGCGCTGGTAATCAAGAATGCGGCGGGATTGATTGATTCGGAAGACCTGAGGACGCTGGGGGATATTCTGGCAGGATACAGTTCGGTGGCGAGCACCCCGGCCTATGTCATGAACAGGGGCGGCTATACGGTATCCATGACTTACAGCGTTGACCAGAAGGACAGCGTGCTGGAGCTGTGGGAGCAGGAGAACAAGATTGCGGCATGGCCGATTGAACCTGACCAAAAGGAACTGACGGCGGATTTTACACTTTCCAGAGACGCGAAGGAACTGCAGTTTCGCGTAAACTACAGCGGGAGCGGTACGCTCACCATCAGGAAGTTTTCCATCACGCCCCATACGCTTTTCTATACGGACACCTATTTTATCATTGCGGTCTTTCTGTTATTGCACCTTGCTTTCTGGCTGTATCTGAAAAGCGGCAGAAAAATTTCCGGGGAAGGGCTTGTGGACGCCTGTGTGATTCTGGGAGCTGCGCTTGTTGCCACCACTCCCATTATGCACACCTATCTGTACAACGCGGATGACCTCTGCTACCATCTGGCCCGATTGGAGGGGCTTAAGGACGGTATCCTTGACGGACAGGTGATCCCGGTCAACATTCTGCCGGAAGGCCTGCAGAATAACGGGTATATGAACGCCATGTATCCCTATCTGTTTTTGTACATAGGCGCGTTTCTGCGGATATGCAGGGTATCGCTGGGCTTTTCGTACAAGGTGCTGCTCTTTCTGTCAAATGTAGGCGCGGCGGGTTGCGCCTATGCGGCGGTAAAATCCATGGTGAAATCCAGACGCAGCGTCCTGATGGCGGTGGTGCTCTACACGCTGATGCCTTACCGGTTTACCAACATGCTTTCCAGAGGGGATCTGGGAGAGCTGCTTGCGCTGGTGTTCTGGCCGATGGTGATTGCGGGACTTTATCATATTGTCATGGGAGACCGCAAAAAGTGGTACTTCCTCGTGATCGGATTTTCCGGCGCACTGCAGAGCCACATTTTGAGTGTGGCCTATGTGGCGGCGGTCTGTGCGGTTACCGTGCTCTTGTACTGTGTGCGCATTGTGAGGGAGAAACGGCATGTGGAGCTTTTTAAAGCGGCGGCGTACACCGTTTTGCTGAACGCATGGTATGTGGTTCCGTTTTTATACTATTACTATAATGAGGAGCTGGACAAGGAGGTTCTGCGCTGGAGCGGCTACTATGAGCAGTCGATCAATCTCTCCAACATGACCCAGTCCATAAGCCTGTATAATAAGCAGTATTTTTCGCTGGGACTTGCTCTTATAGGCTGTCTGGGAATCGGCGTTATTTATCTGCTTTGTGAAAAGCGCGGGCGGGTGAGCGGGGCTGACGGCTATACGCTTTACCTCTTCGTGCTTGGCGGTATCTTTGTATTCATGACTACGGGATATTTTCCGAGCAGGGCGCTTATGTCAAACGGTCTTTTTTACAATATAGCGACGATGATGCAGTTTCCGTGGCGGTTTCTGGGTCCGGCATCCGCCTGCTTTCTCTTTGTGGGGGCGGCTTCTCTTGCCAGATCAGAGTTTTTGAAGCCTTACCGGAATGTGATTGCCGCGATGCTGATTGGCCTGAACCTTTTGATTATCGTTACCGTGCCCACCGACAACAACCATGTGCCCTATAAAGATGCGCAGTCGGTGGCATCCAAGGGGCATGAGACGAAGCTGGGCACCAGCGTGGGCCTGTTTTATCCCCACGAATGGCGGCTGGTGGACGCCACAGATGACAAATTGACCACCAGTGTGGTTCTGTCGGATATCGGTGATGTGTCTGTGCGCGATTACAAAAAGGTGGGGACGAAGGCGGCTGTGTCATATACGGCGGTTTCCTCTGAGGCGTATATCGAACTGCCCCTGCAGAATTATTTGGGATACCGGGCGCAGGATGAGTCGGGACAGCCTGTGAAGATAGAGCGGGGCGACGGCGGACGGATGCGCTTTTTTGTGAACGGGGACGGCGCGGAGCATCGGATTTATGTGCGCTATGGGCCGGTTCCCGCCTTTGTGATCGCGGATGTGGTGTCTGCGCTGGCGGTGATTTACTGTTTATATGGCGGATGGTTTTGTAAAAGGCTTCCGCTTTTTAGACGGTCGGAAGGAGAGGATGTCGACGCCACGCCTGGAAATGATTGAAAAACGATAAAATATATGTGAATTTCAGATGCTTGAGAACAAAATTGTGGAGGTCAGATGAAGCTTAGTATTATCGTGCCGGTCTATAATATGGCGGCGGAGAAAAAGCTGGAATATTGCCTGGATTCGCTTGTGGCGCAGACGGTGTCCGACTATGAGATCATTGCGGTGGACGACTGCTCCACCGACGAATCGTGGGAGATACTGAAAAGCTATGAGAGACGATTTCCGGGGAAATTCCATGCGCTGCATCTGGAAGAGAATAAGCATCAGGGCGGCGCGAAAAACGCGGGCTTAAAAGCGGCGCAGGGGGATTGGATCGGATTCATCGACAGCGACGACTGGATTACGCCTGACATGTATGAGCGCCTGATCGGACGGGCGGAAGAGACAGGGGCCGATCTTGTGGGGTGCGACTACTGCCTGACATCGGAGCATTCCATGAAAGCGGGACAGGTGGTGCATAATAATAGGAGCAGCCAGACGGGCATTTTGGATGACGAGAAGAGGCGGAGCCTGATACTGGACGGCGGCAGTCTGGTGGTGAAAATATTCCGTCGATCCATGATTCTGGAGCATGAGCTCTGGTTTCCGGAGCATATTTTTTATGAGGACAACGCGCTGGGCAATTCCTATCTCGTATTGGCGGCGCATTTCGAGTATATCGAGGAACCACTGTACTTTTACTACCAACACGAATCATCCACGGTGCACACCATTTCGGAGAAACGCTGTGAGGATCGCTGCGAGGCGGGCAGGCTGATGTTGAAGGAGGCCGAGCGGCATGATTTCCTGGATAAATACCGGCCGGAGCTGGAGTACAGCTTTACCCTGCTCTTCTATGTGAATACGCTGTTTACCTATATGGCAGGCGTGAGACGGACAAAGTATCGGTTTGTGAAGAAGCTGGGGGAGGAAATGAGATGTCTTTTTCCGGAGTTTCAGAAGAATCCCTACTATCTTGAGCGGACTCACGCGGAGGAGAAAAAGCTGATCCGGATGCAGATGAAATCCACGCTCTGGTTTATGGCGTATTATAAGCTGCTGTGGGCATATCGGAATTTCAGGAAAAAGATGAAAAGATAAGTCAGATATAAGGCAAAGAGATATCGGGTGGAGGAATGCTTATGGAAATCGGAAGTTTTTTTGAGATCGATCCGGCCACTGTTAGAAAAAGCGGGGTAACGGAAGAACTGCATCTTTCGCAGGTGGATAAGTACGGGAAAAAACAGTGTTGCTTCACGGCTTCCGGCAGGGAAGCGATCGAGCTTGCCCTGATCAGTCTGGAGCGGGGAATGCCGGATGTGCCGAAATGCTGTCTGATGCCGGCCTATATGTGCGATTGTGTTTTTCTTCCTTTTGCGCACCAAGGATGGGAGATTATTTTTTATTCTGTGGACAGGGATCTGGAATCGGCAGGAGAGGAACTTTTTCGTCTGGCGCTGGAGCATGATCCCGGCCTTATTTTCATTCATCCGTATTACGGGACGGATACTTGCGCGGGGTTTCGCAGACAGCTCGCGGCCCTCAGAAAAAGCGGTATTCTGATAATGGAAGATGTGACCCAATCCTATTATCTGGAAGGGGCGGGAAGGGATGCGGATTTCGTGGTGGGAAGCCTGCGGAAATGGTATGCGGTTCCCGACGGTGGATTTGTGGCATCCGATATTTCTCTGGCGGAAGACGTGCTGGAAACGGGAGAGGCGTACGCAAGGGAACGACTCGTGCCGCTTGTCCAGAAATGGGAGTATCTGCGGGAAAAAGAGAGAAGGACGGGGGGCGCCCTGACGGCCGGATGGCTGCCGAGGAAAGCGGAGTATCTGAAACGAAACCGCTCCCAAGAGAACGAGCTTGACTGTTATCAGGGTGTGCGGCGCATTTCTGGCATCTCCGCGGAGATTCTTTCCAAGGTAGATGAGGAGGAGGCGCGCCGGAGAAGGGCGGAAAATTATTATAACCTGTATCGCAGCGTATGCGGCATGAAAAGGCTTTGGCCTATGCTGCAGGCGGAGGAACGGCAGGCCCCCCTTTATCTGCCGGTCTATGTGAAGGAGCGGGACAGCCTGCAGAGATTTCTGGCGGAGCGCGGCATTTACGCCCCGGTACTCTGGCCTGTGGGGGCAGAGAACAAGGATTTCCTGGAGGGGGATGAGGCATATATTTTCGGGCACATGCTGGCATTGCCCATAGATCAGCGCTATGGGAAGGCAGAGATGGAGCAGATTGCGGAGACGCTTGCCCTGTATGAAAAACAGCCGGTGATCGGTATACGTGCCGATGCCAATGAAGCGGTGGCCACGGGACATATCATGCGCTGTATTACCATCGCGGAGCAGATCAAAAAGCTGGGCGGGCAGGTTTTGTTTATCACGGCCGACGAGCAGGCGGAGGGGATGCTTTCCCGGGCAGGGCTGGAGCATGTCTGTCTGCATACACAGTGGAACTGCATGGAGGAGGAGCTGCCGGTGCTGCGGGAGGTTCTGCAGCTGGCTGGAATCAGAACCCTTTTGGTGGATTCCTATCAGGCGACGCCTGCCTATTTCGAGGAGCTTCGCGAAGTCGTGAAAGTGGCCTGCATCGACGATTGTTTTGAGCAGGTTTTTCCTGTGGATGCGCTGATTAATTATAATGCGTATCACACCCGGTTCCCTTATGAAGAAACTTACGGCGGCAGGACAAAGCTGCTTTTGGGGACGGATTATGTGCCCTTGCGGGAAGAGTTCGGCGTGACCCAGGTCAGGGACGCACAGGATGAGGAGAAAGGTTTTTCCGTGCTTCTGTCAAGCGGCGGCGGAGATGCGCAGAATGCCATTTTGGGTATTTTGCAGCGGGCGGTTCAGATAGAAGAGTTACAAGCGGTTACATTTCACGTGGTGGTGGGCGTATATCATCCGCAGGGCGATGCCATCGAGGCATTTGCAAAGAAGCATGAAAATGTGAAGGTATACCGCCCCTGCTTTGATATGGCGGGGGTGATGGCGGACTGCGACGCGGCGGTGTCCGCGGCGGGCACGATGCTGTTTGAACTCTCCGCCATGGGGGTTCCCACGGTGTTTTTCCAGTCGGCGGATAACCAGCGCTATGACAGGGAGTTTTTTGAAGCCAAGGAAAGGATGCTTTTCGCCGGGGATATCACGCATGATCGGGAGGCGTGTATCGAAGCGGTCTGCGAGGGCTTGAAGCGGCTGCTGACGGACGGCGCGCTGCGGGAGCGAATGAAGGAGAGATTGGCGGAGGTGACGGACGGTCACGGCGCGGAACGGATCGCGGAGGAGATTATGGGGCTGTAATGTATACCTCCAACCGGCGACATTTGGTAATTCATGATTTTGTTTTTAAGATCATTACTTCGGTAGTGATCTTTTTTTGCGGATCAAAGTTAACAAACAGGAAATAAAACAAAAAATTTCGCAGAACTGTATATTCTGCGAAAAATCTCTGAACTTACTATAAAATGTAAGGTGTTTTTCAGCTGCCCGCCAAATTGACCATAATCAATCATGGGACATCCGAGGGCTGCCCTTCTGAACCGATACGAATTTAGGCGGCATAAGCGCCAATTCATCTGACCATTTATCTGACCACAAAAAACGCGCGGAAACATATGGAATTTACAAATGATTCGAGAAGATTTCGCCGCGGAATCCACGAAAATACGGCAGATCAGAATAGAAAAACAATTCCCCTCGGATTTTTCGGAAAATTGACAAATAGACTTATGCAATATATAATAAATACCGATAAAGATATTACGGGCAGTACAAACGTGAAGGTTCGCAGAATATACAGTTCTGCGAAACAGCAGACGGTCAGGGGCCGTACCCTTCGCGGCATGGAATGTAGCGGATGT
>VSNH01000073.1 GCA_009774215.1 Lachnospiraceae bacterium | reverse complement strand
GTTGACCGAAAACAACGCAGTAGAAGGGAATGCTGGCAAGCAAAAAAGGATAGTTAATTGGTAAATGGAGCACTAGGCGCGGGAGAACCTCGCTAAGTGATTTCAAACTTCACACAGGAGAATGCCGAAGGACGGCATTCTCCGCACCGATTTGAGTCACAATAAAGCTTTGACATGACGGTTAGCATGACGGGAAGTTTCGGAATAGGAGGAAAATAACACATGGGATTTAATGTTGCAATCGACGGGCCCGCGGGGGCGGGAAAGAGCACCATAGCAAAGATGATAGCGGCAAAGCTTGGATATGTCTATGTGGACACGGGAGCCATGTATCGGGCGATGGCGCTATATCTGATCAGGGAGAATGCGTCTTCGGAGCAGATCGACGAGAAATGTCAGGGAGCGGATATCACCATAGGTTATGAGAACGGCGAGCAGGTAGTGTACTTGAACGGCGAAAACGTAAACGCCTATATCAGAACGGAGGAAGTTGGCAGGATGGCATCTGTCAGCAGCCCGAATCCCCGGGTTCGGAAAAAACTGACACAGCTGCAGCAGAAGCTGGCGGCGGAAGCGGACGTGGTGATGGACGGACGTGATATCGGAACCTGTGTGCTGCCGGAAGCACAGGTGAAGGTGTATCTGACGGCGGACAGCCACGAGCGGGCGCTGCGGCGTTATAAAGAGCTTACGGCGAAGGGAGAAGAATGTGACCTTGCCACGATCGAGAGGGATATCGTCGAGCGTGACAGGCAGGACATGACGAGGGAGATTTCGCCTTTAAAGCAGGCGGAGGACGCCGTGCTGATCGACTCTTCCCACATGACGGTGGAAGAGGTGGCGAATGCCATAATTTCTCTGTGCGAAAAGAAGTTCTAAATGCTCGCAGCAGTGGCTGCTTCGCAAAGAACTTCTAAGTTTCGCGCTGGAGAATGCCGAAGGACGGCATTCTCCGTTATGAAGGAGGTTGCCGATGGAAGTGATTCTGGCGGAGCACGCGGGGTTTTGCTTTGGCGTGCGGCGTGCGGTGGATACTGTCTATGAACAGATCGACAAACAGAAAAATGGGGGACGTTCGATCTATACATACGGGCCGATCATACATAATGAGGAAGTGGTGGGCGACCTGCAAAAGCGGGGCGTGCGCGTGCTGGATTCCCTTGCGGAAGCGGAGCGGGTTCCGAAAGAAGAGCGGGGCACGGTGATCATCCGTTCCCACGGGGTGGAAAAAATTGTCTGCGACGGCCTGAAAGAACTTGGATTTGAGGTGGTGGACGCCACCTGCCCTTTTGTGAAGCGGATTCACAATATTGTGGAGCAGGAGAGCGCGGCGGGCAAAAGCATCGTGATTGTCGGCAATGCGGGACATCCGGAGGTGGAGGGCATCAAGGGCTGGTCAGAGTCCGCGACTTATGTTGTGGAATCCGTGGAAGAGGCGGGAAAACTTGTGTGCAGACCGGAGGAAGAACTGTGTATTGTTTCTCAAACGACATTTAACTACAAGAAATTTCAAGATGTGGTTGAAATTTTCAAGGAAAGAGGTTACAATGGTAGTGTTGTGAATACTGTATGTAACGCTACGGAAGTGCGACAGGCCGAGGCCAGAGAACTTGCGGCACGGGTTGATGTAATGATAGTTATAGGTGGAAATCATAGTTCTAATACGAGGAAGCTCTATGAGATCTGCAGGCAGGAGTGCGGGATGACTTACTATATACAGACACTCGACGACTTGCATTTAAGGTTACCTGAATCTGTCCGACTGGTGGGTATTACAGCAGGGGCTTCGACCCCAAACAATATTATCGAGGAGGTTCAAAATTATGTCAGAATTAACTTTTGAACAAATGTTAGAGGAGTCATTAAAGACAATACACACAGGAGAGGTTGTTGAAGGTACCGTTATCGATGTAAAGCCGGAAGAGATCATCTTAAACATCGGCTATAAGTCAGATGGCGTTTTGACGAGAAATGAATATACAAACGAACCCAATGTAGATTTGACAACCATTGCGAAGCCTGGAGACACCATGGAGGTGAAGGTACTCAAGGTGAACGACGGAGAGGGACAGGTTCTTCTCACGTACAAGCGTCTTGCGGCAGACAGAGGAAACAAGCGCATCGAGGAAGCATACGAGAACAGAGAAGTACTTACGGCTAAGGTGGTACAGGTGCTGGACGGCGGCTTAAGCGTTGTTGTGGAAGAGGTAAGAATTTTTATTCCGGCAAGCCTTGTATCCGATACGTATGAGAAGGATTTGAACAAGTACGCAGGTCAGGAAATCCAGTTCGTGATCAGTGAGTACAATCCGAAGAGAAGAAGATACATCGGTGACAGAAAGCAGCTCATCCTTGAGGAGAAGGCAGAGATGCAGAAGAAGCTCTTCGAGACGATCAAGATTGGCGATACCGTAGAAGGCACGGTTAAGAATGTGACTGACTTCGGTGCGTTCATCGATCTGGGCGGCTGCGACGGTCTGCTTCACATTTCCGAGATGTCCTGGGGCAGAGTGGAGAACCCGAAGAAGGTATTTAAGGTTGGCGATGTGGTGAAGGTGCTGATTAAGGATATTTCCGGCACGAAGATTGCGCTTAGCCTTAAGTTTGAAGACCAGAATCCTTGGAAGGATGCGGCAAGCAAGTATGCGGTAGGCACAGAGGTGACCGGCCGTGTGGCCCGCATGACGGATTTCGGCGCATTTATCGAGTTGGAGCCGGGTATTGACGCGCTGCTTCATGTGTCCCAGATTTCCAAAGAACATATTGATAAGCCCTCCGATGTACTTAAGAGCGGCGAGGAAGTGACGGCGAAGGTCGTGGATTTCAATGAGGCGGACAAGAAGATCAGCCTGAGCATCAAGGCGATGTTTGCACCGGAGCCCAAGACGGAGAAAGCTGTGGATGAGGACGTTGTTTCCGTAGATATCGACGCAGTGATCGCGGAGGAGGACGCGGCAGAGTAAGACTAAGACATAGTAGGCATAAACATTTCATACAGAGAATGCCGTTTCTTGGCATTCTCTTATGTGAAGCATGAAAACACTTAGCGAGGTTTATTCGAGCTTAGTGTTTTCCTTCACATTTTTCATAATAAACAAAGGCGGTGGGAATCCATGGCATATGACTATGAATACTTTAAGAAAGCGGTTTATGACCTTACCAAAATTGATCTGAACGCTTACAAGGAAAAGCAGATGAAGCGCCGGATTGATACGCTGATCTCCAAGAATAAAGTTGTCGGATATGACAATTACGTTAATGTGCTTAAGACTGATACAGCCAGATTTGAGGAGTTTGTAAATTACCTCACAATCAATGTGTCCGAATTTTACAGAAACGTAGATCAGTGGCAGCTTTTGGACAAGGATATTTTTCCTGAGCTGATTCAGCGTTACGGCAAGAATTTGAAGATTTGGAGTGCGGCATGTTCCACCGGCGATGAGCCTTATTCTCTTGTGATGGCGTTGTCCAGACATGTGCCGATTAATCAGATCAAGATTTACGCGACGGATCTGGATAAGCAGGTGATCGCGAAGGCGAAGGTGGGGCTGTACGCGGAGAAGAGTCTGGCAGGTGTGCCGGCAGACCTGAAGAAGAAGTTCTTTACGAAGGTCGGGCCTTCCTATCAGATTTCCGATGAGATTAAAAACAGGGTAGAATTTAAGGAACATAATCTGTTAAAGGATACATACCCTACTGATTTCCATTTGATCGTCTGCCGTAATGTGCTGATTTACTTTACGGAGGAGGCAAAGGACGAGGTGTTCCGCAAGTTCCAGAAGAGTTTGAGACCGGGCGGTTATCTGTTTATAGGCAGCACGGAGCAGATCATCAACCATAAGGATGTGGGATTTGAGCGGAAGAATTCGTTTTTCTATCAGAGACCAATGTGAGAAGAACTTCTAGGGAAGCGCTGATTAAATCAGCACTTCCTTAGAGCCTCCGGCGGATGCACACGGATTTGCAAAGGAATGTGCCGCTTCGCGGCGCAAATCCGGTGCGGGAAACGCTTTAATCAGCGTTTCCCTAGCCACTCGCAGCAAAGGCTGTATCGCAAAGTCAGCATAGCTGACTTGGAAGTTCTAAGTCTCACATCAGAGAATGCCTAAATATGGCATTCTCAGCATAGATTCAAATTTCATAAATGGAAAAATGGGGCAGCGATTCGTCGTTGCCCTTTTGGTGATTTTACCAGTATGTTTTCGCCATCTTTCCCAATAAGTACTGCGCGTAGCGGGAGAAGAGCTCCCTGTCGGTTTTGCGCTCGTCCGTGAGTTCAAAGAAGAGCTCATGGCTCTTATAGTCCCGTTTGAAGAACGGCTCTACCAGAATATCCCATTGGGGAAGGAAGAGGCCGTATTTGCGTGTGTAGCAGGTGGCGGCGGTCGCCTGGGTGCGGTGCGACGGATCCACGAAGGAGGACACCGACTTGTGAAGGGCGATATCTTCCTCCGGCAGATAATAGTAGTCTTTATAGCTTGCGTAGAAATATTTCATTTCTTCTTCGTAGAGCGGCACTTTCAGGATGCCCTCGCCCTTTTCCCCGCTGAAATAACAGCCGTTTGCCAGATTGGAGAGGGAGAAGGGAAGCGGGGTAGGGAGCGCCAGCTTCATCAGCACTTCCTGTTTTTCCTGACCATGATAGTCAATATAGCTGTTGGCCTGTACCTTCTTTGCGCGGATATTTCCGTTAAAGAGATCATAAAATGCCAGAAGGGGAAGGAGCTGCAGCATCCCACGGATATCGTCGCTGTTGTGCAAAAGCAGCAGAGAGCGGGCGTCGGGGGAAGGATTTTCCACATAATTCCGATATACCTCAATCAGCTCACCGCCGTGAAAGCGGTCTTCCCTGTTGATGCCCAGAAGCGTCTCCAGCGTTTTCTGTTTGCAGTTGGGCACATGGAGAAACGCCTTGTAGGGGGAAATGCGCTTATACAAGTCGGTTCCCTCAAAATCGTCGAAAGTGTGCGGCAGCCCGTGCTGCTCGCATTTCTGCAGCAGATAGGGCAGGTCAAAGTTATTGCCGTTGAAGTGAATCAAGTGGGTGAAGGAGGAAGCAAAATCGAAAAACGCGTTAAGAGCCGCGGCCTCCTCCGAGGGTGTCTCGCAAAACCACTGTCTGATCTGCCAGTTCCCGTCCCTGTAAAACGCCGTTCCGATCAGGTAGAGAGAGGAGCTTTTCGCAGTGAAGCCCGTGGTTTCGATGTCTACAAACAAAAACTGATCGAGGGCCGCGATGCGCGTAAGCGGATAGTTGATTGTGAAAGATTCCAGAATGTGGTTTTCTATTTGCATAAAATTCCTCCGCATCAAAATCTAAAATATATCTGATGACAGTTTAGCACATTTTTTGAATTAGCAGTAGTTTTTTTCGTCGAAAAATAGTATATTTATTATAGCAGTTCCATCGGACTTAAGGTGCGGACTGAATGGGAAAGGAGCAAGGGTTACAGGTATGGCAAAATTAACATTTAACGGCGGCATACATCCCTACGACGGGAAGGATCTGTCAAAGGATAAGCCCATCAAGGCGGTGCTGCCCAAGGGAGATCTGGTGTACCCGCTGTCCCAGCATATCGGTGCGCCCGCTAAACCGATCGTGGAGAAGGGCGACCGGGTTCTGACAGGGCAGAAGATTGCGGAGGCGGGCGGTTTTGTTTCCGCGCCTATTTACGCGACGGTATCGGGTACGGTGAAGGCGATTGAGCCGCGGCGTGTGGTAACGGGCGACAGCGTGATGAGCATTATTATTGAAAATGACGGGCTTTACGAGGAAGTGGAGTATCCGGAGCGGAAGCCTCTCGAGGAGATGACGAGAGAGGAGATTATCGAGTGTGTGAAAGAAGCGGGCATCGTCGGTATGGGCGGCGCAGGTTTCCCCACGTTCATCAAGCTTTCTCCCAAGGAGCCGGAAAAGATTGATTATGTGATCGCGAACTGTGCGGAGTGCGAACCTTATCTGACTTCCGATTACCGCAGGATGCTGGAAGAACCGGAGAAGCTTGTGGGTGGACTTAAGGTTTCTCTGCAGTTGTTTGAGAACGCAAGGGGCATTTTGGCGGTGGAGGATAACAAGCCGGACTGTATTGAAAAATTGAAGGAACTGGTAAAAGATGAGCCGCGCATCAGCGTGAAGGAGCTGAAAACCAAGTATCCTCAGGGCGCGGAGCGGCAGATTATTTACGCAACCACGGGAAGAGCCATCAATTCTTCCATGCTTCCCGCAGATGCTGGCTGTGTGGTGAACAATGTGGACACGGTGGTGGCGATCTATCATGCGGTGATCGAAGGGAAGCCTTTGATGAACCGTATTGTTACGGTGACAGGTGACGCGATTGCCAATCCGCAGAATTTCATCGTGCGGATCGGCACGAATTACCATGAGCTGGTGGAGGAGGCGGGCGGATTCAAACAGGAGCCTGTCAAGATCGTGTCCGGCGGCCCTATGATGGGCTTTGCCCTTTTCGGGCTGGATGTGCCGACCACCAAGACGGCTTCGGCGCTCCTGTGTCTCACGGAGGATGAGGTGTCCCGCATGGAGCCCTCCGCCTGCATTAACTGCGGACGGTGTGTGGAAGTCTGCCCGGGGCGGGTGGTGCCCAAGCTGTTGGCGGTTGCCGCAGCCAACGGGGACGAGGAGACATTCCTTGCCAATGACGGCATGGAGTGCTGCGAATGCGGCTGCTGCAGTTTCGTCTGCCCGGCCAAGCGGCACCTGACCCAAAATATAAAATCCATGCGCAAGCTCCTGCTTGCAAAAAAGAAGAAATAACAAGACGAAGTAACTTTTTAGTACAGGTTGAGGCATTGACTGCCGGGACCGTAAGAATAGGATACGAATGTACTGAGCAAGTTACGACGAAAGGAGCATAGACTGTAAAGATGAGTGATTTAATGAAAGTGTCTTCCAACCCTCATGTCAGATCAAAGTCCACCACTGCGAGCATCATGCTGACCGTGGTGATCGCCCTTCTTCCGGCGGCGGGATTTGGCATTTATAACTTCGGGCCGAAGGCGCTGCTGTTGATTCTGGTGACGGTGGCTTCCACGGTGGCGACGGAGTTTGCGTTTGAGAAGATCTGTAAGAAAAAGATAACCATAGGAGATTATTCCGCGGTGGTGACGGGACTGCTTCTGGCGCTCAATCTGCCGGTGTCCGCACCGTGGTGGATCGGTGTGGTTGGCGGCGTGTTCGCCATTCTGGTAGTTAAGATGCTGTTTGGCGGCATCGGACAGAACTTTATGAACCCGGCGCTGGGCGCGCGGTGTTTCCTGCTGATTTCTTTTACGTCCATCATGACGAATTTCGACTGTGACGCGTATACGGGGGCGACGCCCCTCGCCGCTTTGAAGAGCGGGGAATCCGTCAATATTCTGAATATGGTGATCGGCCGCACGGCGGGTACTATTGGAGAGACATCCATGATCGCCATTGTGATCGGCGCCTGCATTCTGATTTTGTTCGGTATCATTGATCTGCGGATTCCGGGCACCTACATTGTGACGCTGGCGGTCTTTGTGACGCTGTTCGGCGGCCGGGGCTTTAACTGGCCTTACATATCCGCCCATCTTTCAGGCGGCGGTCTGATGCTCGGCGCGTTCTTTATGGCGACGGACTATGTGACCAGACCGATCACGAAAAAAGGACAGTATGTGTTCGGCTTTTTGCTGGGCGTCCTGACGGGGATTTTCCGTATCTTCGGCCCCTCCGCGGAGGGAGTGTCTTACGCGATCATCATCGGCAACCTCTTAGTGCCGCTGATTGAGAAGGTCACTCTTCCGAAAGCGTTTGGTAAAGGAGGAGAGAAGGCATGAAAGAGATGATGAAAAATACGGGGATTCTGCTGGTGATCACGCTAATTGCAGGTCTCCTTCTCGGTCTGGTTTTATCAGGTGACGAAAGCCCCCATTGCCGAGCAGGAAGCGAAGGCGAAACAGGAGGCGTGTCAGGAAGTGTTTGCGGATGCGGTGTCCTTTGAGGCGGTGGAGCTTGCGGCTGTGGATGAGAGCGCATGGAGCGGCGAGGGATACGGACAGGAGAGTGTGGATGAAGTGATGGCGGCGAAGGACAGTGCGGGAAGCACGCTCGGCTATGTGATTACGGTGACCACAAAGGAAGGCTACGGCGGGGATATTCAGTTTACGATGGGCATCCGCAGCGACGGTACCGTGAACGGCATTTCTTTACTTGCCATATCCGAGACGGCGGGGCTTGGCATGAGGGCCGAGGAGGTTCTGAAACCGCAGTTTGCGGGGAAAAATGTGGAAAAATTTGCGTATACAAAGAGCGGTGCGGCGGCGGACAGTGAGATTGACGCCATTTCCGGCGCAACCATAACAACGAATGCGGTGACCAATGGGGTCAACGCAGGATTATACTATTTCCGGACAGTGTTGGGAGGAGGTGACGGACAATGAGTCAGATTGATGAAAAGGGAATGAAAAAGGAAAATCCGGTGACAGAGCGGTTGGTAAACGGTATCGTGAAAGAGAATCCGACCTTTGTCCTGATGCTGGGCATGTGTCCCACGCTGGCGGTGACCACCTCGGCAATCAACGGTCTGGGCATGGGGCTGACCACCATGGTAGTGCTTGCCTTAAGCAATGTATTTATTTCTCTGCTCCGGGGAATCATTCCGGATAAGGTGAGAATCCCGGCTTTTATCGTGATTATCGCTTCGTTTGTGACGATGGTGGAGCTGCTTTTACAGGGATTTATTCCGTTTCTCTATGACGCGCTTGGCATTTACATACCGCTGATCGTGGTAAATTGTATCATCCTCGGGCGTGCGGAGGCGTATGCCTACAAAAATCCCGTGATTCCGTCGCTGTTTGACGGCATCGGCATGGGACTCGGCTTTTCCGTAGCGCTGACCTGTATCGGTGCGGTGCGGGAGCTTCTGGGTGCGGGTGAGATATTCGGCATTCATGTGATGCCGGAGAGTTACGTGCCGGTGAGTATCTTTATCATGGCACCGGGTGCGTTCTTCGTGCTGGCCACGCTGACGGCGATTCAGAATAAGGTGAAGATTGCCGGGGAGAGAAAAGGAAAGGATATGTCAAAGATACAGTCCGGCTGTAACAGCGACTGCATGAACTGTGCGGACACGGGCTGCGCAAAACGTCTGATTGACGAGAAAGCGGGAGAGGAGGGGAAGAACAATGCTTAAAGAATTGTTGGTGATTTTGATTGCATCCTCCCTTGTCAATAATGTGGTGTTAAGCCAGTTTCTGGGACTGTGTCCCTTCCTCGGCGTGTCCAAAAAGACGGAGACGGCGACGGGCATGGGCGTGGCGGTTATCTTTGTCATCACGCTGGCCTCGGCGGTGGCGGGAGCGATTTATCAGTTTATTCTGGTTCCCTTTGATATCGCGTACTTACAGACCATTGTGTTCATTCTGGTTATCGCGGCGCTTGTACAGTTTGTGGAAATGTTTTTGAAGAAATTTATACCGGGACTGTATCAGTCGCTGGGTGTGTATCTGCCTCTGATCACCACCAACTGCGCGGTGCTCGGTGTGGCGCTTACTAATGTGCAGAAGAATTACGGAATCCTGACCGGAGTGGTCAATGGCTTTGCAACGGCGGTCGGATTCACCATTTCCATCATTATTCTGGCGGGAATCCGGGAGAAGCTGAAATATAATGATATACCGGAATCCTTCCAGGGGATGCCGATTGTACTCGTGACGGCGGGCTTGATGGCGATCGCGTTCTGCGGTTTTTCCGGATTACTATAACAATGTGAGAAGTACTTCTAAAGACATCCCGCCATAGGACGGATGCCAAGAAGTACTATATCTCACATGGGAGAATGCCTAAAATGCGGCATTCTCCGCGGAATCTGAATTATGGGAGGTAAGCATGGATATAGCGGGAATTTTGATGGCTACGGGGATTGTGGGAGCGGTCGGTCTGTTTGTGGGCCTGTTCCTCGGTGTGGCCGGAATTAAATTTAAGGTGGATGTGGACGAGCGGGAGGAGGCCATTCTGGGCGTCCTTCCGGGAAATAACTGCGGCGGCTGCGGCTATGCGGGGTGTTCCGGCCTGGCGGCCGCGATTGTGAAGGGCGAAGCGCCGACAAACGCTTGTCCTGTGGGCGGCGAGAAGGTGGGCGCGCAGGTGGCGCAGATTATGGGCGTGGAGGCAGGTGAGAGCACGCGTATGGTGGCGTTTGTGAAGTGTCGGGGAGACAAGGAGCGCACCCGCGTGGATTATGATTACCCGGGCGTGCAGGACTGCGCGATGGCGGCATTCGTGCCAAACGGCGGACCAAAGGCATGTAATGACGGCTGTCTCGGGTTCGGGAACTGCGTGAAAGCATGTCCCTTTGACGCGATTCATGTGGTGAACGGTGTGGCCGTGGTAGATAGGGAAGCGTGCAAAGCGTGCGGCAAGTGCGTGGCGGCATGTCCGAAGCATTTGATCGAGCTGATTCCCTACGACGCGAAGCACGTGGTGGCATGCAGCTCCAAGGAAAAGGGGCCTGTGACCATGAAGGCCTGCGACGTGGGCTGTATCGCTTGTCAGCTCTGTAAGAAGAACTGTCCGGCGGACGCGATCGTGATCGAGGATTTTCACGCCATTATTGATCAGGAGAAATGTACCGGGTGCGGGACGTGTAAGGAGAAGTGTCCGAAGAAAGTAATTGTGTAGGACGCAGGATGGTGGGGTAAGATGAAAGTGACGAGAGCGTTGGCTGCAGGGCTGTGTCTCTCTGCCGGGGCGGTGCTTCAGTTTTGTCTGGCATTTTCCGGGAACAGTGCCAGCCGGATTCTGTGTGGCGGATTGTTTGCCGGTGCCGCATTTATTGCGTGGAGTGAGTGGAACAGAGAGCGGGCAGTAACGGCTCTGACATGGAGGAAACATGGAAGGACAGCTGAAGAGCGGGACGGTTCTCACTTCTGAGAGCGGCAGCAAATATACGGTAAAACAGATGCTCGGCGCAGGCGGGCAGGGGGAAGTGTATTCGGTAGAATCGGAAAATAAGCTTTATGCCTTGAAGTGGTATTATAAGAACACCGCCACCAAAAACCAGAAGGAAATTCTGGATAATCTGATTCAGAGCGGCGCGCCGGACGATTCTTTCCTGTGGCCGCAGGATATGATTTTCCGCGCCTTCGGGGAGTCTTTTGGCTATATCATGCCGCTTCGTCCGAAGAATTACAGAAGCATTGTGGATATGATGAAGCGAAAGGCGGAGCCTTCCTTCTACTGTCTGTGCAGGGCGGCCTATCATTTGACCAGGGGGTATAACGCGCTGCACGGAAAGGGCTACAGCTACCGGGATATCTCTTTCGGCAATGTCTTTTTTGACCCCGATACAGGTGATGTCCTAATTTGCGATAACGATAACGTTTCTTACAACGGGGCGAAAACCGGCGTGTACGGCACACCCCGCTTTATGGCGCCGGAGATTGTGATAGGGAAAGAGAAACCGTCGCGGAATACCGACCTTTTTTCCCTTGCGGTGCTGCTCTTTTATATGTTTATGCTAAACCATCCCTTAGAGGGCAGGAGAGAAGCAAGGATTAAATGTATGGATATTCATGCCATGAACATGCTCTACGGAACTGATCCGCTGTTTATCTTTGACCCGGACAACAAGGACAACAGACCCCTTGCGGGCTATCAGGACAATGCACTCATCTTCTGGGACTTGTATCCGCAGCAGCTTCGTGATCTGTTTACCACATCCTTTACCGTGGGGCTTACACAGCCCAATCGTCGGATTACGGAGGGCAAATGGATGGAAACCTTCGCGAATTTGATGTCCGGCATTATGCCCTGTCCAAGCTGCGGCAGCGAGGTGTTTTATGATACGCAGAAGGAAGCGGACGGCGTGGCGCATATCTGCTGGGGGTGTCAGAAGACAGTGACCGTTCCGCCTAAGATCATAATCGGTAAAAGCACGGTGCTGCTTATGTCCAACACGAAGCTATACAGACATCATATAGAGGGAAACTATGATATGGAGACAAAGGTCGGAGAGGTGGTGCAGAATCCGGCCAACCCGAAGCAGTGGGGGATGAAAAATCTGTCCGATGATAACTGGACGTACATCAAGGCGGACGGCACGCAGGTTCCTGTGCCGCAGGGCCGTTCGGCGGCGATTGTCAGAGGCGCGAAGATTGACTTCGGGCAGATGACGGGAGAATTTCATGGAGGGGTATAGTCATAGGTATGGAAGATGATAAAGGGTTTAAGCCGGATGATAGCGGGCTTGCTCCTTATAGTATAACAGATATGGATGATGATAAGATTTTAGCCGGCTTGATCCGGGACTATCCCGACGCACTTTCCGACAGAAAGAGACTGCAGGCCCTTCTTCTGGATTTATTTCCGCAGGATAAACGTAAGAGGAACCTCCTGATGATTGTGTTTGACGACGGTATTGTGGATGAAATGAGAGGGCTGGCACAAATTGACAAGATGGCGCTGCACCGCTTTGTCAGATCCGTTGAAATGGGATATGATATTCGGACGAGAAGCGCGGAGGCTGCCGTTATGGCATGGGCAAAGGCGATGGGGTTGTCAATGGAAGGAAAAGATGTCCCGGAAAATGTGATGAGAGCTCTCGCACATGCGCAGGAATCGTCTCCTGCTCAGAAAAAGGAGTGGGTGCCCTGTGAGAGCGACAGCCTGTATGAGTACGAGGAAACGTCAAGGGGGCTGCGTATTCTCAAGTATGTGGATTTCGATGAGCCGGTGGTGGTGATTCCCAATGTCATTGAGGGGAAAAAAGTGATTGCGGTCGGCAATTACGCCTTCAAGGGCTGTGTGGGAATCGAGAAGGTCATTGTCTCCGAGGGCATTGAAATTTTGGGAAACGGCGCTTTTTTGAACTGCAGAGGGTTAAAGGAGGTATCGCTGCCGACGTCTCTGCGGGGCATTGGCAGTACGGACGCGACGGGCTGTCCCAAAATCCTTGGCAGCGAGATCAAATATGAGGGCGCATTTGAGTACAGCGGGCTGGAATCCGTTACAGTGCCGGAGAGTGTAAAATATATCGGGGAGAACAGTTTTGCCGGCTGCGGGCAGCTCAGGAGAGCGGCGCTGCCGGATAAACTGAAAGAAATCAGGGAAAATACGTTCCGCTGGTGCAAAAGCCTGCGGGAAGTCGTGTTCCCACGGGAGCTTGATACGGTGAGGATATCGGCCTTTGAAGGATGTGACGTCTTACAGACAGTCGATCTCCCGGAAGGTGTGACGAGCATTGAGGAGGGGGCTTTTGCGGGGTGCAAAGGTCTGGAAAGTATTTATATACCGGATTCCGTGGTGGAGATCGGCGGCGGAAAAGGGACAGGCTTTTTGAAGACGTTCGGAGAACCCGACGAGCGGCATGAGAATTTTACGATCCGCTGTCATTTGGGTTCTTACGCGATGCAGTATGCGAGAGCACAGCAGATCAGATGTGTACAGGGATAAGGGAAGGAGGAGATTTAGATCATGGGAGAGATGAAAAGACCGGGAGGAGAATTGGCGAGCAGGCCGCTTCACTTTTTTTGGATTGTGGACTGCTCCGGATCCATGTACGGGGAGAAGATCGGTACGGTCAATCACGCCATCCAGTCCACCATCCCGGAGATGGTGTCGGCAGCGGAAAATAATCCGAACGCGCAGCTGATGATACGGACGTTGAAATTTTCTACCGGGGCTTCCTGGGTGACAAGCAATCCTGTCAAAGTAGAAGATTTTGCGTGGGATGATCTGGAGGCTGTCGGTGTGACCGATTTGGGTAAGGCGTTTGAGCTTCTGGCGGCGCAGCTTACGATTCCGCCCATGTCGGACAGAGCGCTTCCGCCCGTGCTCGTGCTTTTGTCCGACGGACAGCCCACGGATGACTACAAAAAGTCGTTGGCGGAGTTAAAGAAACTGCCCTGGGGCAAGAAGGCGGTTAAGATTGCCATTTCTATTGGGCAGGATGCGGACGACACCGTTTTAGAGGAGTTTACGGGGAATAAGGAGCTGGTGCTGCAGGCAAACAATGCGGCGGCTCTCACCAAGATGATCAAGTGGGCGTCCACGGCGGCGTCTCTGGTTTCCGCGCCTGCAAGCATCGCAGCGGATGCGGCGGGACAGGATGGAGATGCGCCGGTCATTGTTGATATGGGCGGCAGGATTCCCGATCTGGACGATATTCAGGAAGGCGATGTATGGTAACGTGAACAGTATTGCGAAAGACATCTCGCCATAGGATGAGATGCCAGGAAGTGCTATGTTTCACGTAAGAGAATGCCTGGAATACGGCATTCTCTGCACAGGTTTGTATTTGTACCTGATGAAAGGATACTGCATATGATACAAGTATTTGGCGCGTCGGTGCAGGGTGCATCCCATATACGGAGTGGCAGGGAGTGTCAGGACAGTCTGAAAAAAGTAAGTATGGATTCTGGAGCGGTGATTCTGGCGGTGGCGGACGGACATGGCAGCGAAGCCTGTCCTTACAGCAAGACAGGCTCCTTTACGGCTGTCAATGTATTCTGTAAAATCATGGGAGATTATCTGGACACCTATGCCGGACAGCCGGAACTGCTCCTTACCTTTTTGAAGCGGGAGGGCGACACCAAGATCGCGCAGGAGATCGACGCCGAGTGGAAACGCAGGATATTGAGACTGCATACCAGATGTAAGCGGGAAATTCCACGGAACACAGATGGCGGGAAAGACAGAGAAGCGGTTTACAGACTTTACGGGAGTACACTGCTCGGTCTGGTTATTACGGAGGAATTTTTCTTTGCTTTCCAGCTCGGTGACGGGGATATTGTGAAGGTGTCAGAGAACGGGGTGCATAATGTGATCGAGGCCGATAAGATTTTAGGCACGGAAACCCACTCGCTCAGCAAGGCGGAGGCGTGGAAGAAAGCGATTTCTCTGATTCGGAAGCGGGAAGAAAACAAAAAGGAACCCGTTATGTATATGCTTTCCTCGGACGGACTTTCCAACAGTTATAAAAATGATGAAGAGTTTAAAAAGACATGCATGGATTATTATGTCCTGCTGAAAGAACACGGCGTGAAGGCGGTGTCCGGCCAGCTGAAAACATGGCTGCAGGAGACGAGCGAAATGGGAAGCGGCGACGATATCACGGCGCTGTTTCTCTATGAAGTGCCGCAGGAGCAGTAGCCGAGATTGAAAAATCTCACAGATGTGCTGATTTTTCAATCGGGAGTTTGTGCAGAAGCGTCATAAACTCCTTGATCGCAGAGCAAAATGCAAAATTTTACTCGCGTTCCTCAGCAGAAAACGTTTCGGAATGGAGGAAATGATGGAAGCGCGTATTGCTCTGTGTAAGTGCAAAGAAGGAAAAAACATATACGGCGTCCGCTTTGAGAAAACGGAGAACGGATGGAAGTATACATGGGCGTTTCCCGTAAAGGAAGCGGCGGCGAAGCGGGAACATTACGATGAAACAAAGATTGTCGGACAGATTTTTCCAGACAGCGGCTATCCGGGCTGCCCTTATTGCAGGACGAAGGATTTTGTGGTCTGTAACTGCGGGAAGCTGAACTGCCATAACGGGAACGATAACCATTTTACATGCAGCTGGTGCGGGCTGTCCGGGACGCTTGGAAGTTATGACGGGTCGGGATTCGGATCCGGCGGGGATATTTAATTTTTGCAGGATGCAAGTGACGCGGGGTGATTTGCGGATGGTGCTTGGGGAAGAAAAATGGTAGGAAAATATAAAGTAGTTACATTATGTGGAAGCACAAGGGTTAAAGAAGATTTTTTCGAGCAGCAGAAATGATTCACTTTGCAGGGATATATCGTCATTTCTGTTGGATTATTTGGTCATTCAGGGGAAGAAGAAGTCTGGGCAGAAGGCACAAAAGAAATGCCAATTACTTATAGGGAATGTCCAAATGGAGATGATATTACATAAAACAAATTAAAGGAGAATAGAATGGGATGCAGACAGTAAAACTCGGAAAGACAGGAATTGAGACAAACAAGAACGCGTTCGGCGCGCTGCCGATCCAGCGGATCAGCGATGATGAGGCGGTGAAGCTTCTGCGCAAGGCTTACGAAAACGGCATGACTTTTTTTGATACGGCGCGCGCGTACTCGGACAGCGAGCATAAGGTAGGGCTGGCATTTGACGGAATGCGGGAGAAGGTGATTATCGCCACCAAGACGGGAGCGCAGAACGCGGAAGGGTTCTGGAAGGACTTAGAGACCAGCCTGTCCAATCTGAAAACGGATTATATTGATATTTACCAGTTCCACAATCCGGCTTTCTGCCCGAAACCGGGAGATGAGAGCGGATTGTATGACGCGGCTTTACAGGCGAAGGAACAGGGAAAGATCCGGCATATCGGCATTACGAACCACCGTCTTGCGGTGGCGCATGAGGCAGTTGACAGCGGACTCTATGAGACGCTGCAGTTCCCCTTCTGTTATCTGGCTACGGACAAGGATATGGAGCTGGTAGAAAAGTGCAAGGCGGCGGACATGGGATTTATCGCCATGAAAGCGCTCTCCGGCGGGCTGATTACCAACTCGGCGGCGGCTTACGCATATCTGGCGCAGTATGATAACGTGCTGCCCATCTGGGGCGTGCAGCGGGAGGCGGAGCTTGATGAGTTTCTCTCCTACATAGACAATCCGCCCGCCATGACGGAGGCGTTAAAGGCGCTGATCGACAAGGACAGGGCGGAGCTTCTGGGCGAGTTCTGTCGGGGCTGCGGGTACTGTATGCCCTGCCCGGTGGGCATTGAGATCAGTATGTGCGCGAGAATGTCCCTGCTTTTGCGCAGAGCCCCTTCGGCGGGTTATCTGGGCGAGGAATGGCAGGAGAAGATGGGGAAGATCGAGGCGTGCCTGCACTGCAACCAGTGTAAGGGGAAATGCCCTTATGAGCTGGATACGCCGGCGCTTCTGGCGAAGAATCTGGAGGATTACAAGAATGTGCTGGCGGGGAAGGCCAGTGTCTGATGCCGGCAGGGAACGTGTCGGAGTAGCAGACAGATGGGTAAAAAACGCCGATTTGCTGATATATTGTGTGTAGTGGCTGTTGCGCTTGGTGTGATGGTTTTTGCGCTGATTGTGGACGGTCTTGCTTTTCTGGGGATGAAGTATGTGTTTCATCTGGATTTTTCACAGGAGTACCGGCAGGTGAAAGAGATATCTCAGCTCAGGTTTTGGAAGAGCTGGGATGAAAAGGTTTACATAAGATATCCTTTTGGTCTGCGTCCCATAGAAAAGCGGGAGGATGTCCCGGAGCAGGAGAAACCGATGCTTTCCTGGCTGGATGGGGGTGTATATGATGTTACAGACTTCGGTGAGTCTGTGGCATGGTATGACTGGAAAAAAGATGCGGTCTTTATTGGAAATGCGCAGGGAGAAATTCAGAAAACCTTTGAGGTGGTCTATGACGTGGAGAAACTTGCGTTCTCGCCGGATGAAAGATATCTGCTTGTCTACGAGATTGACTACAAGGGAGAGATCACGGATGACGAGTATTGCTACTACCGGGTGATCGATCTGGAAAATGGGACGCAGTACACGGTTTATGCCGGGTACCGGGAGTGGTTCCGGGTGTATTGGGAGGAGCAGTAAAATGTCTAGGACAGAATATCGTTGTGAATTTAGAAAAGGTTTATTTTCCGATAAATGTCAAATAGTTATTATAATTAACTCAAACTTCCCACATTAAAAATGGGATTTGCTCCTTGAAAAATCAATACTTTAGCTCACAAAATAGCGCTCAGG
>VSNH01000072.1 GCA_009774215.1 Lachnospiraceae bacterium | reverse complement strand
CATAACGGGTTTATCAGATTAGACAGGAAGGACTGGATTTATTCAGAGGAACAGATACCGGAACTTGTCATTGTTTCTCAGCAGATATGGGAGAAAGCGCAGGAAATCAGAGAAGCCCGAAAAAATAAAATCAATACCTCGAAACAGATATCCGCTAAGGAGTATAAAGAGCAGTACAATGTGCCGTTTTCTACAAAAGGGAAACTTGCCTTGATTGGTCTTGCCACTTGTGGATATTGCGGGAAACGCTTAAAGAACGGAAGTTATTGCAACCACTGGACGACAAAGGCGGGAGAAAAGAAAGTATCCTACGCGGGCAGATATGTATGCCCGTCAAAATGTGAAGAACGCAGTTGTTATTCGCAGAATTATCTGGAGGGGATTGTGTTTGGGGTGGTAGAAACCTATATGGAGCATCTGAAATCCATAGATATCACGGAAGAAATAGAAAAAATGCAGAGTCAGCAGAGGCAGGGCATAGAGAAGGAACTGGGAACCATTCATAAAAAACAACAAACCTTACAAACAGATATCCGAACACTGGAAGAAAAGATACCAGAAGCAATCAGAGGGGAATATTATTTCAGTGCTGAGAAACTTTCTGCCATAATCAAGGAAAAGGAACAGGAAATGGTGACATTAGACAAAGAAGCGGAACAGGCAAAGAACAGGCTGTCACAGGTGGTAAATCAAAATAGCGATATGGAGAAGTTTATCACCATGGTGCCAAATTGGAAGGAGGAATTTCAAAATGCAGATACACAGACCAAAAAGATGTTGCTTTCTGCCCTCATTGACCAAATAGAGGTAAAAAACGATGATATCAATATCAAATTTAGGATACGACTGGAGGACTTTGTATTACTTGAAAGTATTGGTTTACCTACCATTCCGTGTAAACCCGGTTCAGCGCAAACGTGATGATAGCGTAAATGTTTGCCCGAAGCGCACTCTCCGGCCAGGTCGGATAAATCTCGCTGCTGGCCACATTTTTCACATAATCGGGAAAGGATACCTGTACGTTGGATGCCGCAGCGTCCGGCGTCCCCAAATGTACCGTAATCGGGTTCGGAATGACAACCAACCGCAGCACCTGCCCGGACTCTCCGCCCTGGAAAAAACCTTCCGGCTCCCGCTCCCCCTCCATGGTTACCGCGGGTGCCCCCACCATGACTTCCGTCTGCATCCCGTTCCTTTCCTGTCCCTGCAGCGGGATGAGAACAAGCGGAAGACGGGCCGACTCACCGTCGAAAATCGGAACGTCCGAAACATACACCGGTTCAAATCCTTCTGCCTGTGCGGACACGTTATACGCGACATAGGGCGTGCCTGTAAAATTTTCGTTCTGCGAATAGCTTTTATCCATCGTTTCAAGCGGCACTTTTCCCGTCTCGCCGTTTTCGTCCGTCGTCAGCTCATAAATCCGGTTCTGTTCGTCGTCCAGAACAGTGACCCGTACCCCCTTAAGGGGCAGCGCGTCGTGCGCGGTTCTCGCCTGCATGGTCAGATACCCAATCGCCATAATCCAGCTCTCCTTCACAGCCTCGTTTCAAAATCGCCTATGTTATAGATTATGCAAAACCGAAATTCCCGTACCATCCCCAGCGCTTTCCAAAACTTTCTTACTTTTATATATGACAGCCCCTTTTGCCCGTTCCCACAATCCTTTCAAGAAAGGCAGGCGCTTCCCGTCTCCCGGGATGTCCCTGCCTTTCTTCCGCTTATCTTTTAATAAATCGACTTCTTCTCAATCGTAAACCTGACCGTCACACTGCCTCCGTATTTTCCTGCTCCGGTGACTGTCACACTGCCTTTGTTTTTGCCCGAGGCAGTGTTCGCACCATAGCTTAACGTATAATCGGTATCCGCCGCCAGCTTCGTGAGCTTATATTTCTGTGCCGTCGCCTCATCCTTCACTTTATCCTTCTTCGCCGCAGCGACTGCCGTTTTCTCTCCATAATATACCGCCACATCCGGTTTGACCTGTCCGCCTGTATATATGTTTTGCCCGCTTCCTTCGGACACCACCACATACAGATTTGCTGTGACCAGTTTATCGGCGTAAATGTATTTCCCAAGCGGAATTTCTACAGACGGATCCGCTGTCTGTCTTCCGGCGTAACCGCCCTTTCCCGTCACCTTCACCACGGGTTCCGGCGGCAGCGGCGTTCCGGCGGCATCTGCGCCTGTGGACGCATCCGAAGCCGCCAGCGCATCCGCGTAAGCCTGAATGATCTCCGGCGTGCACTTCGTCTCGTCGATGACATAATCCTTCGCCTCGCCCACGCTGAGGGTTTTCTTTCCTTCCACAAGCTTAAACTTGAAATCCTTGCACTTCATGCCGTTTTTCCGCTGCACCCGCGCGCACGATACGCTTACAGTCTGATCCGCAATCACTGTCTTCAGCGAAGCCGGTATGACCGCAAAGGACACCTCCACTTTTCCCGCGTAGTTACCTTTTCCCGTTACCGTCATAAGGGGTCTCTTGTTCTCAGCCGTCTGTGCTGTAGTTACCGCGTTGTTGTTCTTATATTTTACCGTGTAATCCGTGCCCTCACGCAACACCGCTCCCGCTTCGTTTGTGACCACAAAGGAAAGCTTCGCGCCATTCTTGCCGTAAACCGCCTCTGCCCCGTCACTTCCGGTCTGTACCGCCGCGCTGCTATCGCCGCTTCCTCCCGGCGCCGCCACGGTAAGCCTGTCCTTCGACAGTTCCTGCGCCGTGATCCTGAAGGTCTTATTGAAGCTGCCGGTATAGCCGGACGCGGGCTTCGCTGTGAAGGTCATGGTGGCGGTGCCCTTCTTTACATTGTTCTTATAGCTGATGGTGTAATGTTCGCCGTAGTTAAATTCCTTCACCGTCGGATTACTCTTTGTCACCTTCGTCGTCAGCATGACTTTGTTCTGTGTCACCGCCTTCCCGGTATAGGGCATGGATGCCCGGAAAGCGTCTGTCTGCGGCTCACCCGGTTTCGCGCTGTCATATGCCTTCACGTCAACGGTATTCGCCGCAAACTTCGCACCCGTGATCTTGAAGGTGACGCTCTTCGTGCCCACATAGCCGTTTATCCCCGTAAGGGTCATGGTCGCCGTACCCGCCGCGCGGTTCGTGCCCGCGTAGTCTATGGTGTAATCCCTTCCCCAGACCAGACCTTCCCCGCCAGCCTTTCCGTTCTTCCCGGCTTTCACAAGGAACATATCATTTGCATTCTCCTCCGCTGTGCCGCTCACCGTACCTGCTGCCGTCACCTTATAGTTTTTCTTTGTCGCGGCATCGTAATATCCGGGCGTCAGCATCACGTCCTGCCCCGTGTATGCAAACGTCTTCTGGTTTTTGCCAAGGGTGATGGTGGCGTTCTTCATCAGCTTCTGCTTTTCGGACACATATACTTTCCGTCTGACTGTCCCCGCATAGTTGCCTTTCCCCGTGACCGTCAGGGTGAAAGCGCCGCTGTAACCCTTGGGGATCGCAGGCAGCGTATATTGCTTTCTCGCATTCAGCGTTCCCTCCGCCTTCCAGTCGGGCACGGCATTTCCTGTCCCATCACGGACTTCCTGTGCGCCAAGCGACACGATAAAGTCCGTCCCCGCTTTCATCGCTTTCTTATACTTGATGGAACCGAAAGGCTTCTGTTCTTTCTTCCCGTCCGCCACGAGCTGATCTGTGTATTTCAGGGTAAATCCCGCCGAAAGGGGCGTATCTCCCTGCTGTCCCGCCCAAATCCCGTCCGCCGGGATCTGCGCCGGCAGAATCAAAAAGTTTCTGTAAATCGTCTCTGCATAGTTCCCTTTGCCTGTAATAACCACGTATGGGCATTCTTTACTGAAATGTCCGCTCATATCCGTGATCTTTTCGTTTGCCTTACCCGCGTTTATGACACTGGCAGTGCCCCCTGACACGGCAGGTTTTCCGTCCCCGCCGACAGCCACCGCGTTTGTGTTATTGACATATTTCACCGTATAGTCCTTACCGGATTTTAAGAGGGTTTTTCCGTCGCTGTCATATACGGTCACCGCCGGTTTTTGTGCGCTTCCCGTATAAAACTGGTCCGGGATCTCCTGCACGCACAGCTTCAGACCGTTTCCGTCCTCCGCCGCCGCGCTCAGCCAGCACGCGTACAGGGTCAGATCAGACTGCACCGTGTCCGTGTCAAAATTCCATTCCTTTCCTTTGGCAAAAGTCCTGTCCCGGTACCAGCCCGCAAACACATGCCCCTGCTCTTTCGCGGCCGGCGTCCGCTCGCTGTCCGAAAGCTCCAGAAGCGCGCCCGACTTGATGCCGCTCTTTCTGAACCCGTCACAGTATCCCATGCCGTCAAAGGTGACGGTGTACGCCACCCGTTCCTCCGACACCGTCAGTATGCCGGGTTTGTATGTAAGGCTGTAGTTCATCCCCGCATCCGCCTTCGACGGATGGATATAATACTCGCCCGTCTTTGATATGTCAATCGATGTAACGGTGTCTTTTCCTTCCTCGTCCGTCGTGACGATATAGGACGGCCCTGTCGTCAGCCGGTCTCCGTTCAAAAGCCCCGCCGTCTCATACCCGAAGGCATACTCACCCACACCGTTTTGTCCCACGGAAACCGTGCCGCCGCCCGCCTGCATCAGCACGATCATGTCATTCGCCCGCACGACGGCGTCCGCTTTTGCGATCGTGAACGGGTATTCTTCGCTTCCCGCATAGTCCGGGTTATCATCTTTGACCGATATGGTCAGTCTGTAGCTGCCTGCATCCGCGGGCGGCTTTTCCGCATCGCTTCCGTCCGGCGCGCCGCCCTGTGCGGGGTATGCCGTGCCGTCCGCCATCGTGCCGCTGTAGTGATAGACGAGCGCAACCTTCTCCGTGATATCCGTACCGTCCTCCGCTTTAACCACTGCTTTCCCGCTGTAAGAGACGGGGGTGCCGCTGTACACCACACTGTCCGGCATGACGATGCCGGAGATGAGCGCCGCCTTCTTTGCCACCATGGTGACTTTCACGGTCAATTCCGCGTTCTTGTAGTTCCGGAAAGACACCGATATTTTTATGGAAGCCGTTTTGCCTTCTTCCGCCGCCTTGGTGCCATAGGTAAGGACGCCGTTTTTAATGTCCGCCGTGACGGGTGTTTTGGAGAAAATACTGTCCGCATCCACCACCTGCGTGATCTCATAGCCCGTCTTTTTCCCGCAGGCTCTAAAGCTGCCTGTCAGGTCAATTTTCCTGTTTTGCTGTGCCTGTGTGCACTGTGCGGCCGTGACATTTCGCGTCTCCCCAGCGGGAGCCGCCGCCTTGCCGATGGCAAAGGTCTTCGTGACCGTGCCGCTGTAGCTGCCCGTGCCTTTGATGATGACTGCGGGGGCGGCGCTGTCCGTGTCGGGCTGCTCGCAGGCATCTGTATTATTGCGGTAGGATACGGTATAATCCGTGCCCTCCGTGAGCGTCACCAGGGTTCCCGTACCGTTCGTCGACGGTTTCGTGTAGGTCACCGCAGCCGGCTCCGGCGTTTTGGGCGTTCCGTCGTAGGTATAGGCTGCTGTCGGGAGCACAATCTCCGTATTGTCAGCGAAAAGTCCGTAGGTAACCGTCAGAATAATCTCCGCCGTCAAAGTCATGCCGCCGCCCTGACAGGTAACGACCAGCTTCTTTTCACCCGGCTCGGTCATGGTTTGATTCAGCTCACCCACGTTGGTTGTATACGCACTCTGCTCCAGCTTCTTTACGCTGCCGTCAGAGCCGTAATAGGTGACAGTCAGATCGTCAAGAGCGATTGTCTCCCCACATGTGTATGCGGTCTTTGATTTCCGCACCGTGATACGGGCCGCTTCCGCTTCAGGCTTTTTATTTTTATACAGCATTATGCTATAGTCAAGACTCTGCGGCAGTTCCGTATACTCTTTGCCGTTTACGTCATACCATTTATCCGTAATTGTTCCATTCCGGTTTCCCGGAAGTTCACATTTGACAGCCAGGTGTTTGGGCGTATATATCCTATCCGCCACATATGGTTTCCCTTTTCCCAGATAGAGCATAAAAGCAATGCTTGTAACCTTACCACAATTAAAGCTGCTCAAATCCAATGTCTGCAGACTCTTGCACCCGGCAAACATATTGAACATACTTGTACACGTACTCGTGTCAAATCCTCCCACATCCAGCCTGCTCAGATTCGTACACCCCTCAAACATGGCACCCATATCTAAAACGCGGCCCGTATCAAAGCTTCTTAAATCCAGATCGGACAAACTCTCACAGAAACCAAACATGTTTCCCATTTCTGTGACTGCACTGGTATCAAAATGACTCAAGTCCAAACTCGTCAAACTTCTGCAGCCACTAAACATCCCCCCCATATTTGTGACTTGAGCAGTATCGAAATGACTCAAATCCAGACTCGTCAATCCGCTGCAGCTACTAAACATATCCGCCATATCTGTGACTTGAGCAGTATCGAAATGGCTCAAGTCCAGACTCGTCAATCCGCTGCAACTGCTAAACATACCTTCCATATTTGTGACATTGCCAGTATTAAAGCCACTTACATCCAGGCTTGTCAGCTCCGCGCTGTTAAACATGGCACTCATATCCGTCACATTACTTGTATTAAAATTGGTCACATCCAGACTTTTCAGCTTATGGCATCCCGAAAACATCCCCCGCATGGTCGTAACCTGACTGGTATCAAAACTGCTTATATCCAAATCCGCCAATTTATAGCAGCTTCTAAACATAAAGCTCATATTTTTAACTTTACTTGTATCAAAGCTGCTTAAATCCAGACTTTCAATCGGACTGTTCAAACCAAACATATTCTCCATCGTAACAGCATTTCCGGTTTTAAAATCTCCCAAATTAATTTCCGTCAGCTTGCTACAGTTATCAAACATGAAATCCATATACACAACACTGCTCATATCCGATTTGCTTAAGTCAACACTCTGCAGATTTTTACATAGATAAAACATCCGATATACATCTGTTATCCCACTGACCGCAATCTCTGCAGAAACAATCGAATCCGCATACTTCAGCCATGGAGCCTTGGGTGTAATATTGTTTTCCCGTCTGGATTCTCCATAGTTCCCTGTCCCTTCCACTGTCAGCTTCCCGGCCGCATCAATCACCCATGTAATATTCCCGTAGCTTCCGCTCGCAATCGCACCCGCAGGCACCGCCAAAGCGCGCACTTCTCCCATCACTTCCATGTCGTTCTCCGACACGGAATTATCCGATACGGAATCCCTTTCTTCTTCCTCCGGCGCCTCATCCTCTTCCGGAGCGCCCGGCTCTTCCTCCGGGTCGTCTGTTTCCGTGTCTCCTTCATCCGGGTTCTGTGTGTTGTCCCCGTCTTCTCCACCGTCGGGATTCTGTGCATCATCTCCGTCTTTCCCTTCGTCGGGATTCTGTGCGTCGTTCCCGTTCGTTCCATCGCCGGGATTCTGTGCGCCGTCCCCGTCTTCTCCGCCGCCGGGATTCTGTGCGCTATCCCCGCCCTTTTCGTCATCCGGGCTCGCCTCGCCTTCCCCCTCTTTTTCCCCGTCGGGATTCTGCGTCTGGTTTTCTCCGCCTTCTCCGTCGGGATTCGTCACTTTATCCACGCCGTTGTCTTCACCCGGCTTCTCCGCTGTTTCTTCCTTATTCTCACTGTCAGAATCCTGTGTTTCCTCTGATCCGCCTTCACCGAAGCCCTGCGTCTGTTCCTCCGCCACAGGCTCCTTCGCCCATACGGGCATCGCGGATGCCAGATCCGCCGCAAGCAGGCTGATACAGAATAACCCCGCCAGCAGTCTGTGCCTTATGTGTCCCTTCTTTTTTGCGAACTGCATTCTTTCTCCCTCTCGTTTCCTTCATATTTTGTGTCCCGCCGGATTGCGCGATTCACTCCGTTTCATTCTACCCCCCCCCCGTGCAAATCTGTCAAGAAGCAGTCTGCATGCAAGTCGGCATCTGCCGGCATCTTTTCGCCGACACGTTCCGGCTCTGCTTGTGCGCACAAAAAAAACAGCCTTGAGTTTCCTCCTGACTGTTCATTGTTCTATCGCAATAAACTGTATTCAACCGGCCTTTTCCACCCGCTCTATCACGCACTCATGCGTCTTGTTTTCCTTATCATAATTGATCCCCACAAGCAGGATCTCCCCCACATACCCTTCCAGCGCCTGCGTATACTGCCGGTCTTTGATCTGCTGTATGGCCGCCTGCGCGGTCTTGTCGTATTTTAATTCTACCACGAGGGCCGGTCTGTCTATATGGGGCAGAGGCAGGAACACCACATCCGCAAAGCCCCGTCCGGCGGGAAACTCTCTGACCATCCTGTAATCCTTTCTCACGCTGTAGTACGCAAGTCCGACGGCACAGCTCAACGAATTTTCGTCATTGTAAGAAAGAATGGACGCCGCCTCCGTATGCGCGCTGTCAAGCCCCCCGGCAACACGCTCCTCATCGCCGCGCAGCGTATCCTCCAGCAGCCTTTCCGACGCCTTCAAAATGCGCATAATTTCCGGCCAGCCGCCCACGCTCATGGCGTTCTCAAACTCCCGGATGATCTCCTTATTCGGGATAAGCGCTTCCTCCGTGTCCGCATCGTATGCGAGGTAGCCTATATGGATCAGCAGGGTAAGCACATCATCCTTCGTCCTGAAATTGCGCATATCATTCCGGAAGCTGCGGGTATTTACCTTCACCCGTTCTCCGCCGAGCATCCGCACAATATCTGTCCTCAGCCCGTCGAAATCCATGTCAATATATGTTTTGAGCGCATCATAGGTTTCCGTGGACGTCCAGTAGCTTGCGCATCTGTGCCTGCGCATCGCCTCCACCACGGATCTCGGGTTGTATATATGCCGAAATCTGAGCAGACGGTACCCGTCATACCAGTTCCCTGTCTCCGAAAAATCCATGCCGTAACGTCCGCACAGCTCCTTTACCTCTTCCTCCGTAAACCCCGTATACTCCTCCAGATCAAACTGATCCGTCATGGAATACTCCGTAAACATATTTAAAGCAGAATGTACGCCGTATTTCTTGACCGGCAGGATGCCCGTCATATACGCAAGCGCCACATAAGGCTGATCCTTTAACAGATTCCGCAAAAAATCAAGGTACTGCTTCTGCAGCTCCTCGGACTCCTGTCTCTCCCGCATCACGCAGTCCCACTCGTCGATGAGAAAAACAAACTGCTTCTCCGTCTTTGCATAAATCCTCTCAAGCGCCTCCGCAAGACAGATAACCCGCTCTGAAAAAAACGCCCCGTATCTTTCACGCAATTCCTCTATAACGGCTGTTTCCAGATATTCCGTGACTTCCTGCGTTTTCGCACGGATCAGAAACTGCTGCATATTTAGGAAAATTACATCATACCGATTCAGATGTTCCTGAAAACTCCCCGCCTGCTCAATCTCAAACCCTTTAAACAGCTCCGCCGAATCGCATCCCCTGCTGTAATACGCCGCAAGCATATCAAGCGCCATCGACTTACCGAACCGTCTCGGTCTGCTGACACAGAGATATTTATCCCTTGTATTCATTTTTTTATTTGTACATGCGATCAGTCCCGTTTTATCCACATAAATCTCCGAACGAACCGACTCCCGGAAGCCTTGGTTCCCCGGATTCAGATAAATTCCCATAAGCCATACCCCGCTTTCAAAAAACCGTCTACTTATCTATTATACCCTCGTTCCCCTTTCCCCACAACCCAAAAAGCGCCGGCTTTTCCCCGACTTTTCTTTGCGAAAAGTCAGAAAGCCGACGCTCTCATCTTTTATTCTGTTTTCTGAGATTCACCTAAGCGAAACCCGCAGACAGCAATCCGCCGTGGGAAGCGGCATCGTCAGCCTCTGCGTTATTCGCCGGATGTATGTTTCACAACCGCAGATTACCACTCATCATCACTGGTTTAGCGGATCCCGATCTCCGTATCGGACTCCGTCGTGTGGCTGTGCTCCTTGATATAATCCACGATCTCATCCAGTTTCGTGAACGCCAGACCCACATAGCTGTCCGCGCAGCCGTAGTAGAGCGCGATCTTTCCGCTCTCGGAGTCGTGAATGGTAGCGCAGGGGAAGCACACGTTCGGAACGAAGCCTCTCTCCTCGTACCACTCCTCCGGTGTCAGCAGGAAGTTCTCACAGCGGTACAGCACCTTGGACGGATTGTCGATGTCCAGAATCGCGCCGCCGATGGAGTACACCAGACCGTTGCAGGTGCCGGTCACGCCGTGGTAAAACAAAAGCCAGCCCTCCGTGGTCTCAATGGGCGCCGCGCCGCCGCCGATCTTGACGGACTCCCACCACTCGCTGCTTCTGCCCATTACATGTCTGTGCTTGCCCCAGTATACCATATCCGGGCTTTCGCTTAAGAAGATATCGCCAAAGGGCGTATGTCCGGAATCAGAGGGACGGCTTAAAAGCACATAGTTTCCGTTGATCTTTCTGGGGAACAGCACCGCGTTTCTGTTAAAGGGAATGAACGGGTTCTCGATTCTCGTAAAGGTCTTGAAATCCGTGGTCTTCGCCATACCGATGGATGCCCCGTAAAAGTCCTGACACCAGATGATATAGTAGGTATCCTCCACCTTCACCAGACGAGGGTCGTAAGCGTATACCGGCATAAAGTCATTGCCCTGCTCATCCTTAAAAGGAATCTTCTCCTTCTCAAACTCCCAGTGGATCGCGTCTTTGCTGTGTCCAAGATAAATATAGGGAATACCATTTATCTGCTCCCCGCGGAACACGCCGATAAAGCCGTCGCCGTAAGGCATTACCGCGCTGTTAAAAATTCTGGCGACGCCCTCCACCGGGTTCCTTCCGATAATCGGGTTCTCGCTGTATCTCCAGATCGGTGCGCCCGTGAGCCTCTCCGGCTTCTCCTGCCAGGGCACATTCTTCACAACAGGGCTTATCATTTTTACTTCGCTCATTTTCTTTTCCTCCATTTATACTTTTATTGTTCGGCATGCGCCTTTCGCTGAACTGTTAAGATAAAAACTCTAAGTTCTTCTTTATAAATTCACATCTCTGCGCCACACACTCCACGGAGCGGTAAGGGTCTCTCGGCGTGTTGAACACATAGTCCGTCAGCCTGTCGATGGTCGTCGTTGCCACATGCATTCTCGTGTCGCTTGCCGCGTAGTAAATATATACCTCACCGTTGTCCTTTGCGATCGCGCCGTTTGTGAACACCACGTTGGACACATCGCCCACGCGCTCCCAGTTTCTCGGACCGATCAGCATCCCGGAGGGCTCCGCGATCACCTTGGATGGATCCTTTAAATCCGTGGCAAACGCGTAAATCACATAGCGCAGCCCTGCCGCCGTATTCCGCACGCCGTGGGCAATGTGGATCCACCCCTTATCCGTCCTGATGGGCGGCGCGCCCGCACCGTTCTTCGCCTCGGTGATGGTGTGGTATCTGCGGATGGACGTCATCTTCTCCTCATCCACCACCGCATGGGTGATATCGTCGCACAGGCCAAAGCCGATGCCGCCGCCAGATCCGGTCTCGATGAAATCGTCCATGGGTCTTGTATAGAACGCATACTTACCGTCCACAAACTCCGGGTGCAGCACCACGTTTCTCTGCTGGGGTGAACGCTTCGTCACCAGATTGGGCAGTCTCTCCCAGTTCTTCAAATCCTTCGTGCGCACGATGCCCGCCGCCGCCACAGCCGCGGACAGGTCATTCACTGTCGTGTCCTTGCTCTCGGAACAGAACACACCGTAAATGTAGCCGTCCTCATGCTTTGTCAGGCGCATGTCGTAGACGTTCGTCTCCTCCGGGCAGGTGTCCGGCAGAAGAATCGGGTAATCCCAGAACTTGAAACCGTCGATCCCGTTGTCGCTCTCCGCCACGCCGAAGAAGGATTTTCTGTCATTCCCTTCGATTCTCGCCACCAGATAATACTTTCCGTTTAATTCGATGGCGCCCGAGTTCATCACCGCGTTGACGCCCAGACGCTCCATAAAATATGGGTTCGTCTCCGGGTTCAAGTCATACCGCCAGTGCAGCGGAATATGCTCCCTCGTCAGCACAGGATACTGATACCTGTCGTAAATGCCGTTATAATCTTCCGATTTCACATTTTTCCGCTCGACAAGCTTATTATACTTTTCCAGTTCTACATAATACCGTTCATGCAGCATTCTCACTTTCTCCTCTCTACATATCGACTTATTCAGTCAATTCCCCTTCTGATAACCTCGAGACACATCCTCCCGTTATGATACGGACACTTCCAAGGCTCCACAATCGGTTTCCCGCTCACGGACACCCCGTCCTTATTCACATCCCAGAACCACTCGGAACCGGGGCGTTTGTCAATCACATGCGCCTTGATAAACTCCCACTCGGCCCTGGCCGCCTCCAGATACTCCGTGTGCGCCGACGCAAGCTGATAGCCGTTTAAGAAGCCCACCAGCGCCTCCGCCTGCACCCACCAGATGCGGTTCTCATCCACCACACCCTTCTCGCACTCGTTGGCAAGCGACTTTCCGTCGAAGGCTGTCCGATATACTTGACCGGTCAAGTCAAGTATGATCGGCAGCATCTTCTCCGTATAGGTATCATCCCCTAATACATCCGTTCCTCTTCTGATCAGCCACGCCGTCTCGATATCATGCCCGTAGGAATGCAGATCCAGAATCGTGTGCATCTCCCGGTCAAAAAATACTTCCTGCCGGTGCAGCTTCGGATTGTAAATCTTCTCCGCGATGGTGTCGAGAATCCATTTCAGCCGCTCCTTCACCGCCCCGTCTCCACTGACCCGGTAAAGCTCCGTGTACGCCTCGAACACATGGAGCAGGGTATTCATCGTTTTATCGGCAATCACACCGTTCTCGGAGAGCTTGTCGTTCTCGATCTCGTGAAACTCCCTGTCAAACGCCTCCTTGTAGCCGATCTCGTCCATGCAGCGCTCCTCGATGATGTGAAACAGCTCCATGGCCGTCTGCAGTGCGCCCTCATCCTTTGAAGCATCGTAGTAAGAGGAAAGCGCGTAAATGGAAAACGCCTGATTGTACGTGTGTTTCGTGGTGTCCTCCGGCGTGCCGTCGTAACGTACCGACCAGTATACACCGCCCTTCTCATGGTCTACGCAGTATTTCTGCATAAATTCGTAGCCGTGCCGCGCCTCTGCAAGCAGCGACTCGTCCTTTAACGTCATGTAGGCGTTCGCGAAAAACCAGGTGATCCGGCTGTTTAAGATACAACCCTTCACCGCCTTCTCGTCCCGCTTCAGGTCATAATCCATGTAGCCTACATAGCCGCCGTTCGCATCGTCCCGAAGCCCCTTCCAAAAAGGAATGATGCAGTCTGTCAAATGGCTCTTGATCTCCTCCACCATCATAGTTCTCTACTCCCTCCTTACTCTCTCCCTTTTACACATACCCGCATATGCATTTCGCCCGCTTCCAGCTTAATATTTAGCTAAAAAAACGAGCGAAATAACCTAACTGTTAATTAAATCATAAAGTAAAACTCGATAATGTCAATCCACTTCCGCCTTTTTTCGTAAAAATAGCATCTTGACATAAATAAAAATTATTTTTTGTACATTATTACCATTTTACCATAATCGACGGATAATGCCGCATTTCAGGCATTCTCCCATGCGAAACTTAGTACTTCTTGGCGTCCCGTCCTATGGCGGGACATCTTTAGAAGTACTTTTCGCATTATCCTTTGACCGATCCGGCGGTCATACCGCTGTAAATCTGCTTCTGGAACAGGATGAACACGATCAGAGCCGGCAGCAGGGAAATAATCACGCCTGCACAGATCAGATTGTACTTGCTTCCCAGCGGGCCCACGAAGGTATAAAGGCTGGTAGCCACCGTAGGCAGAAGCTTTTTGTTCTGCAGGTACAGGTTCGCGCAGTAATACTCGTTGTAAGTGCCCACGCCCTTTAAGATACATGCCGTCACGATGGCCGGTTTTAACAGGGGCAGAAGGATCTTATGGTAGATCGTAAAATAGGAAGCCCCGTCTATAATCGCCGATTCGTCCAGCGATACGCTGATGTTCTCAAAGAACTGAATGTAAATGTAAATGGCAATGACATCCGTACCGCACATCATAATGATGTAACCCGGCAGGGAGTTGATGAAGTTGAGGGAATCCATGATTCCGTAAACCGCGATCTGCATGGCGATACCCGGAAGGAGCGTCGCAAACAGGAACAGGTTCCGAATCAGACCGTTGCCCGGGAACTTAAAGCGGTTCAGCACATAGGCAAGCGAAGTGCCGACCAGCACCGAAACCACCAGCACGCTCACCAGAATAATTGCCGAGTTGATAAACGCCCGCCCCATGTTCGCCCTGTCAAACGCCTGTAAAAAGTTATCCGGATTCAGCCAGCTCTGAGGCATAGTCATCACATTCGTATTCTGATATTCCTCTTCGGTTTTAAACGCCGTGATTACACAGGAAACCACGGGCAGCACCGCAACAAAAGAGAAAAAAACCAGAGATAAATATTTTACAACAATCACTAAGTAATGTCCGATTTTCTGTAATGTCGTCATTTATCTGCCCGCCTTTCTAGCCGCGTATCTCGCAAGCTGTTTTTCACGCTTCTTCGCCGCGCCGAAATCCTCGTCCTCCGCATTCCGGAACACATACTTAAAGAAAAGCTTCTGCAAAATTGTCGCCGCAAAGATAATCAGCAGGAGCACTACCGCCATCGCCGATGCCAAGCCGACCTTCTGCTGGGTATGGGCGATCTCGTTCATTACCACGAAATAAGTGCCCGTTCCGTTCGCGCCGCTGGTGATAACATAGGGCGGCTCGAAGGCGCTCAGGGAACCCGTAATAGACAGAATCACATTCAGCGTCACGATGGTCTTGATACTCGGCAGGATAATGTAGCGGAACTGTTCAAACCGGTTCGCACCGTCCAGCATCGCCGCCTCGTACAGCTCGGAGTCCACCGACATGATTGCGCCGATAAACAGCACCATGTTCTGTCCAAAATACCGCCACACGGATGTGCCCACAAGGGATATATTATTAATACTCTGGTCTTTCAACCAATAAGGAAGATTGTCTAATTGAAATCCACACCACTGAAGCACTGTGTCAAACACGAAGCCTCTGGTATAGAAAAACTTGAAAATAAAACCGATGGCAATACCGTTGATCAGATAGGGGAAAAACATAAAGCCCTTAAAAATATTGCCGCCCTTAACCTTGAAACTTAAAATCGTTGCCAGATACAACGCCAGTGCAAGCTGCACCACGGAACCGCCCATATAATACAGACTCAGCTTAAGCGCCCCAAAGCAGTCTTTCCTGCTGAAGACGCTGGCGTAATTCTTCCAACCCACAAAGGTTCTCTTTCCCACATATTTCATCTTGTAAAAACTGTAACCAACCATCTCCCCGAACGGAAGATATGTAAATGTGAATAACAGAGCCAGCGGTATAATCATAAACGCAACAATGATGATAACCTGCTGCCCTTTTCTGCTCCTTGCCCACTGCATGAATCCTTTTTTGGATCCCGCTGTATTTGCTTGTGCCGCCATATGCTACCCTCCTGATAGTTAGGGGCTGCCACCTCTATTTTTTCCTTGTGTCAGCCCCGATTAACCATACAAACCTTATAACATCTTACCTAAACTCTTCTTCAAGATATATCCCGTTCTTAATACAGAACTTCAACCCCACATTCTTCCTGCGCTGCATTCCATGCCGCCGTCCAGTCAGCCATGATATCCTCGTAGGTCTCTGCGCCTGTAGCCGCAGCCTCCACAATTCTCTGTACCTTAGCGTCGCCGCCCTGGTTGAAGGAAAGCTCGGACTCGGAATTCAGCTCGTTCATGATATCCTCCTCGCCGGGCAGGGAAGTTACATTGTTTACTACGTTTACACCGTCAAATACGAAGGAAGTGGGAGCTGTCTTGGAGATCGGGTAGCCGCCCTCTAAGTCACACCAGCCGGACTCCTCAACCATCCACTTTACAAATACCATAGCAGCCGCCTTGTTGTCGTCGGAAGCGTTCACGTTAATGCCGTAGCAGTAGTCAGGGCCTGCCGTCGCGTACTGCTGGCCGTTTACCGTGATCGGGAAAGGCATATAACCGATATCATCCGGATTGTCGCCTGCCGCCTTCATCTGTGCAACCGCCCAGGAGCCGAGCACCATAGCGCCGATCTCCCCGTTGTTGATCATGGGCTTACAGCCCTCCCAGTCAGTTGTGGTATAGTCGTCCTCGATCAGACCCTGTGCCGTCGCATCATAGAGAATCTTGTAAAGTGCGTAAGGGCCTGTGCCATCGCCGTGATCCTTGAAAGGCTCTGCCTCGTGGATGAATTTCTGATTTAACCATGTCTCGTCGCCGTTTGTGATCGCACCGAGGTAGCCGTCCCATGCGCCGCCCATCGTCCAGCCTGCCGCATAGTTTGTGTAAAGCGGAATCGCGTCGGTTTTGTCCTTGATTGCCTGCAAAGCTGCAATAAACTCGTCGGGAGTCTTAGGCAGCTCTGTCACGCCTGCATCCGCGAACACCTTCTTATTGTAAAGAACGCCCTGCGCATTACCCATATAACCGATGCCGTAGCAGTTGCCTGCCGCATCCTTCCACTGATCCGCAAAGTTGATATACTCGCTCATCTCGTCTACCGTGCCGTAAGGAACAAAATATGTAGGAAGCTCAGCCGCATCGATTGCGGGGATGAACATTACATCGCCCCAGTCGCCTGCCGAAAGACGAAGCAGGGAATCCTCCGCGTAATCCGTGATGCCTTCGGTCTCCACCGTAATGCCGGGATATACTTCGTTAAATTTAGCGATCAGATCAGGAATCGTGCCGTCCTCTTCACGGTCGGTCTTATGATGGATGAACTTGATCGTGGTTGTCAGATCCTTGTAATCCTCACCTAAATTGACGGATGCGTAGGTGAGGCCGGATGCCGCCGCAGGAGCCTCTGTCTCCGCGTTGTCGTCCGCTGCTTCATCCGCTGCCGGAGCCTCTGTCTCATCTGCAGCCGTATCGTCCGCTGCAGCCGGAGCTTCCGCCGCACCGCCGTCATCGGAACCGCCACAGGCTGCCAGAGATAAAGTCATTGCAGCTGCCAAAGTAAGTGCTAACACTTTTTTAAGTTTCATAATAATATCCTCCTTTTTTATCTGACTCTCTCGGAGTCGTTAGTTAATTATTTAACTTTAAATTAAGTATACATGAGTTAAGTTTTTAATCATCAATCATTATTGCCATTCATATACTATTATTGCTTATTTTGTGCTTTTCTTCCATTTGTACAATTTTATACATTTATTTTTAGTTATATTTAAAATAGATATTTTACATTTAATCAGTATAAACTTAAATATAGTAATTAATATTAATCTTTTTTACTTAATTAAATCATTTTTAAGAAGGCACCATATTAACAATTCAAATTCACACGGACAGATTCATGGATATCAATGGACGTGAATCACTCCTACAAAGTAAGAAAGGACCCATCCATGACATTCCGGGAACAGTATGAGAACACACTCACCGTCAGGACGGATGCTCCATCAGAAAACATACCCGCCGCCTCCTACTTTGCGGGCGTCTTTTATGAACAACAAAAAGACTGTACAGAAAAGATTCCCGCGGTTCTTTGCGGCGGCAGCGTGAAGATCAGTGAGGCGCTCACGCTCTCCTGCACGCCTTTAAACTGCCGTATGCTTCTCTACACACAGGAAGGCGGCGGAGAACTTCTGCTGGACGGAGAACATCATCCGCTGCATCCGGGAACCCTGCTCTATCTGGACCGCAGGGAACTTTCCTTCTCCCTGCATGCCGATCAGCAGCCCTGGCGCTTTATCACATTTTCGTTTGGGGGGGGGGGTTTTGCCCGGGACCAGACGAATGGTTTCGTAG
>VSNH01000071.1 GCA_009774215.1 Lachnospiraceae bacterium | reverse complement strand
CGTGACAAACTAGTGCTCCATTTACCAATTAACTATCCTTTTTTGCTTGCCAGCATTCCCTTCTACTGCGTTGTTTTAGGTCAACGATGCCACCGCATCGCCTCCCTCAAACGCCTTGTATAAGGAAATTCTGGACTTCGCAAAAAGTGTATGCAATTGGAAAATGGAGCACTAGGAAACAGCATTACCGGAGCAGGGTCTGCCGGGTGCTCATCGATCATCTTCTCCATCCAAACCATGTCATACCATTTACCGAATTTATAGCCGCACTGGTGGAATTTCCCGACCATCGCATATCCCATATGGCTGTGAAATGTGACGCTGTCATTCGTCAGATATGCATCCTCCGTGTCGGCATAAGCAATGCAGGCATTCAGGTTCAGGATATGCTGCGCGGCGGAAATCTCTTCAAGCGCCTCATAAAGTCTGCGCCCGATTCCAAGCCCCCGCTTATCCTCCTTTGAAAATCCATTGATTCTTCTTTTCGGTTTAACTATCCATTGATTTTATTTCCATAATTATCCATATTATATGCGGTACGTTTATTTTACTTTTTTCTACATTAAAATGCGATAAAGTTAAAATATCATTATAACCATTTAAGAAACACAATGACATGCAGACCTTTTGTGGGTTCTGCCCTACTTTCAGAAAAAACTGAAGCATCTTGCTTTGGTATGGAGAAAACAATGGAATTTGGTAGATTTCTGGCTAAATTGCGAAAAGAAAAAGGCTGCCTGCAGAAAGAAGTTGCCGCCTATCTGAATGTGACGGTGGCAACTGTTTCCAACTACGAAAAAGGCGTACATACGCCTGATCTCAATACGCTTATTAAGCTCGCGGACTTTTACGACGTATCCACAGATTTTCTTTTACAGCGCACCCGGTATCGCGCAAGCATCAGTACATTGAACAAGCGCCTTTCCGCAGATTATACCGTCAGCGATCTTATGAATGCAACGCTAGAGCTGGATCGTCATAATACTGCTGCCCTCTTGGATTACTACGAACTTCTGACACTCAGAAATTCTGTCAATCGGGCAACTTAAACAGGCTGGGCAAAAATGTGCTCGTTTTTCAAAACAGGCGGCCGATCAGTCCCTCATCAGGATCCTGACCGCCTTTTTGTGTTACCCGAATTTATTCTATTCCCAATTCCTTCCCGCTTTCCACTCCAATCTCAAAAATGTTCATCTCCACAGCCTCCCATTCTTCCGATTGTCTGACCTCATTGACATTCTGTCCAAGCACAGAATCCGCTTATCCCTCACTGTAATATTTTCATTATCCAATGTCGTATCTTTCATATACTGTAATAAGCTGATTTCCATTTTCTCTCTTTCCTGTGATGGCAGAGAGGCTTCCGCTGTCCATCCTCCCTGCAGTTATTTAGTTGTAAGCAAGGAGTTTCCACAGAGATGGCTCTGCACGGATACGGATTTCTGATGAAATCCGTTAAGATACATTAAGAATCTTAGATCTATTCTTTGCTTAACCTGATTTTAGCACATTCTTTTTTTCATTACAAGATAAACATAATCCAATATATTAGTCCCTGCATTAAGTGACAATTCAAAATATTACCATCAGTAAAAACTTTTAAAAATTGCTCTTGACTTTTATACTATATAGTACTATTCTATATAATATCAATAGAAAGGAACTTTTATGATAGAAAAAACAGACGGCGGGATCCTGATTACGCGAATCAAACAGTTACAGGGGCGCATATTTGAAAAACTGCTGGCCGCACATGGCATTAGCGAATTTAACGGCGCACAGGGAAGAATCTTATTTGTTCTTTGGGAAAAGGACGGCATTCCGATCAGTGAACTTGCCAAAAAAACAGGACTTGCCAAAACCACCTTGACAAGTATGCTGGATCGTATGGAACAACGGGATTTGATTGAGCGCGTCTATTCTTCCGCCGACCGCAGAACCGTGAAAATACGACTGACAAAAAAGGCGGCGGGATTACAGGAACACTACAATCAGGTCTCCGACGAGATGAACCAAATTTTCTACAGGGGATTCAGCGATGAAGAAATACGTCTTCTGGAAGCAGGTCTTAGGAAAGTGCTTGCAAATCTTACGCAAAAGGAGGATCACACAGATGGAGATTAACATGATGAAATCAGGCATACGCTCTCTTCGCGAACATGCGCAGGTGGCTTATGTCGCCTCGATAAACGAGGATGGCTTCCCCCAGATCAAGGGAATGCTCTCACTGGAGCATGAAAGCATGAAGACTCACTACTTTTCCACCAACACCAGCTCAAAGCGGGTGGCACAGTTTATGAAAAACCCGAAAGCATCTGTGTACTATGTGGATGACACCAAAGACCAGTATAAAGGCGCGCTTTTTACGGGAACGATGGAAGTCTGCACCGACCACGAAACCAAAGCATTTCTCTGGCGTGAGGGGTTTGAGATGTATTACCCGAAGGGCGTGGATGACGAGGATTACTGCGTGTTGAAATTTACCGCGGAGACCGTCAACTATTATTATGGTCTGAGCAATGTGACATTGTCTGTGGCGGAACTGTAGGGCGGGATTTCCCGCCCCTGCGGCGCTTTAATCTTCAATTTCCGCCACAACCTTCCCGATAAAATTATCCGAAATCTCTCTACAAAATTCCGATCAACTCATCCCAGTCATAAATATGCAGCTAGTGCTCCATTTTCCAATTGCATACACTTTTTGCGAAGTCCAGAATTTCCTTATACAAGGCGTTTGAGGGAGGCGATGCGGTGGCATCGTTGACCGAAAACAACGCAGTAGAAGGGAATGCTGGCAAGCAAAAAAGGATAGTTAATTGGTAAATGGAGCACTAGTCAAAATCGACTTCTATGCCGTTATCTCTCGCCTTCTGAAACCGCCCAAACAGCTTCTGCACCTCAGCGTAAATCTGTTCTGCGGTAAGCCTCTGCGGATTATCCACGATATAGGGAAATGCCGCCTCCTCACAGCACAGCGCATCAAACCCCGGCTCGCAGAGCAGCGTATGCCCATAATCAGACAAAATCATTTCCGGCTATTTCATCTGTATCTCCTCTTGTTTCTCCATCGTTTCCCGGCAGGCATTTCAATCTTGGCACGCAATCTTTTAACCTTGATACACAGTCTTCCCGCCGCAGATGGTATAACTGACCACGCCCGGCATGGTCTCCCCCACAAAAGGCGAATTCGCCGCTTTCGAAGCAAAATCCTCCACCACCCACTCTTTCTTCGGGTCAAACACCACCAAATCCGCAGGGCCGCCCTCTTTCAGATATCCCGCGTCAAGGCGATACAGCTTCGCAGGGGCAAGGCTCATCTTCCCGATCAGCTCCATCATGGAAAGATACCCTTTATCCACCAGCTCCCGAATCCCCAGAGACAAAGCCGTCTCCAGCCCTATAATGCCGCTTGGCGCCTCTGTCAGCGGTTTTGCCTTTTCCTCCGCGCTGTGGGGCGCATGATCCGTGGCAATCATATCTATCGTGCCGTCCCGCAGTCCCTCAATAATCGCCAGACGATCCTCCTCCTCCCGCAGAGGCGGATTCATCTTCGCAAGCGTTCCATGCCTGATGACCGCATCCTCCGTCAGCGTAAAATGATGGGGCGTCGCTTCCGCAAAGATATGGCGGCTCCTCTTTTTCGCCTGCCGCACCAGCTCCACGGCCTCCTTCGTGCTGATGTGCTGGATGGAAAGGTCTGCTTCCTCCTCCATGGCGATCCGCAGATCCCGCTCCACCATGGAAATCTCCGCCTCTCTGGGCGAACCGCCTATATCGTAATAGTCTGCAGCCTTGCCCGCATTCACACCGTTGTTTTTGATAAACACCGGATTTTCCTCGTGAAGACTGACAAGCTTCCCGCACTTCGCCGCTCTTTGCAGCGCTGCCCGCAGCAGCGTCTCATCCATCAGGGGGATACCGTCGTCGGTAAAGCCTGCTGCCCCCTGTTCACTCAAAGACTCCATGTCTGTCAGCTCTCTGCCCTGCAGCCCCATCGTCACATTGGCGCAGGTATGGACATGAATGCCTGTCTTTTTCCCCTTGTCCAGCACATAGGCCAGCGTATCGGGATTGTCCACCGCGGGCTTCGTGTTTGCCATCAGCACCACGGACGTGAAGCCGCCCTTTGCCGCCGCAGCCGCCCCGGTATGGATATCCTCTTTATGGGTAAACCCCGGGTCGCGGAAATGCACATGCACATCCACAAGACCCGGAGCCACCATTTGACCATTTAAGTCAATTTCTTCCGACATATCTGTGCAAAACGCACGTCCCGCCTTGATTCCTTCCTCGGTTGCAGAAACGACGCCATCACGGGCATTGTGCACAAACACACCGCCCGCCCTGTCTTTCATGAGCGCGCCCTGCGGCACAATCTTCGCAATTTTCCCGCTTTCCGTGTCAATCAAAATATCATAATACCCTTCCGTACCCGACGCCGGGTCGAGCACATATCCGTTTTTTAATATAAGCATCTTTTCATCCTTTCCGTAATTTGACAACGTCTGCCCTGCTCTCTCATATGTGCATAAAATCTACTCAAACACCACCGGCTTCTGCGAAAACTCCGTCTTCACAACCACATAGGGATAGCTTGCCACAGGCTTGCTCTTCTCCTCCGGTGACGGTCCGATCAGATTGGTGTCGATATAGACAGCATTCGCCGTCTCATACAGATCATTCACCGCAATGCTGTAACCGCCCGTCTGCTGCGTCCCGTACCCCACGCAAATGTAGAGAAACCCTTGATCCTCAAAAGTCAGTTTGAACGTATCCGTCTTTCGCTCCTCAATCTTTAAAAGAAGCTCCTCCGGTATATTGTCCTCCGCGATCACCGTGTAATCCAAATCCTTGATTTTGTCCATAGGGTTCTGCTTCTGCCCGCAGGAATACACCGAAAAACACAGCAGGCATACCAACCCTATACTGACTATTCTCCTCTGATACTCGCTCAATTCAGCCATCATTTCCTCCGCATATCTGTTACAATCCGCACTCATGCCAGTTTTGCATCAATTTACAATTTTTTCGTGTGAATTGTAACTATTGATACACACAAAATGCCACAACTCAGGCATTTTGGCGCTGGCTCCGACACCCTGCAGCAAGTGCATGGTGCGGGTGCAAAGAGTAACGCATATCTTCTTACTAACTAATTTATTATGCGAAGGCATTGTCTATTCCTATAGAATAATGCTATACTGGTTACAAAACGATTAAAACACAGAAAGGTTTTCGCCATGATACGTCTGATATTAGTAGCCACCTTCGTTGTCCTGTTCCTGATTTTCAGCATTCCGCTTTTAATATTTGAATACTTCCTCGGGAAATGGAATCAGCCCGCTAAAGACAAAAGCTCTCTGGCCATCGTAAACTGGGCCTTTCGCTGTGTTCTTTTCCTGTCGGGCGTATCCGTCACCGCGATCGGCGAGGAGAATGTCCCAAAGGATGTTCCCGTACTGTATATCGGGAACCACCGAAGCTATTTCGACATTATCATGACCTATGTGCGCGTTCCCAGACCAACCGGATACATCGCAAAAATCGGCATGTTAAAAGTGCCGCTTCTCTCAAACTGGATGAAAAACCTGCACTGTCTCTTTCTTGACAGAAATGATATCAAGCAGGGCATGAAAACCATTCTCACCGCAGTGGAAAAAGTAAAATCCGGCATCTCCATCTGTATCTTCCCCGAAGGAAGCCGCAGCACCGAGCCGGACGCGTTTCTGCCTTTCCACGGCGGCAGCTTTAAGATCGCAGAGAAATCCGGCTGTCCCATCATACCCATAAGCATCAACAACGCAGATCAGGTCTGGGAATCCCATCTGCCGAAGATCAAAAAGACCCATGTCGTCATCGAATACGGCAAACCCATCTACACAAAAGATCTCGACAAAGACCAAAAACGCCACATAGACGACACGGTGCTGTCTGTCATCAAGGAAATGTACTTCAAAAATAAGGAACTCATATAAGTAAATTATTCGAGCAGAGAATGCCCGTATTGGGGGCATTCTCTTGTGTGAGATTTAGTACTTCTTAGCGAAGCAGCCTCTGCTGCTGAGCTTTAGGGAAACGCTGATTAAAGCGTTTCCCGCACCGGATTTGCGCCGCGAAGCGGCACATTCCTTTGCAAATCCGTGTGCATCCGCCGGAGGCTCTAAGGAAGTGCTGATTTAATCAGCGCTTCCTTAGAAGTACTTCTCACACTGTTATTCTTCCCCCACCACCAGCTCATCATCCATAATGGCGGCAATCAAGAGCAGCAGCTCGGCGTTCTGGTCCACCTGATTCATAATCCCAAGGCTCACATCCACGTCGCGGTAATTGCGCCCGCCAACGCCGTCCAGATAGGATATGGACTGCAGATTGCGCCCAATCATATAGTGGACATGGTTTTCCAGCACCGTCGCATACTCATGATTCGTGATGATGTGATCCACCACGGCAAGTCTCGCCATGTCCCGCAAAAGTCCGGCATTGCCGCCCTGCATTTCATCTGTATTCACCAAAAGTTTGGAATCTTTGGATGCATAGGAAATATTTTCCCCTTTGCGCATCAGACTCTGCGTCACGGCTTCGCACAAATTCAAATCAACCTTCTGTTTCGTGGAAAGGTAAGTCACACAGCCCCAGAACACATAATCATTTTCCAAGTCCAAGTCCGGATTCTGCGTCAGATAAGACTTGACTACGCTGTGGTACTGATAGCCTCCCGTAGCACGATATAGCTCCGCCGCCGCAAAGAAATACTGCTTCTCCGATACATCCGCCAGATAGTTTTCCGCATATCGGTAGGCCCTGTCAGATGCCTGCAGACACAGCGTCGCAAACTCTCTGTCATAGCCCTGGTACAGATAACTGAATTTAGCCATAGTCGCCGCAAAATGAATGGTCGCCTCCATGGTAATGCCGTCTATATAGAGAATATAGCCGACATTTTTATTATCAACGGAACTGACAGACGCATATACCGCTCCACTCTTTGCATCCTGCATTTTGAGAAGCCAGTCGATCTCATACTTTACTTCATCAAGCACATCGGGAACCCCGTTTCCGCTCTCCGGTATTCCCATATCGTCCCCCATATCATCGGGGTAAAGTTCATAGGCCAACAGCAGTGTATTTACCGCCTGACATCCTCTTGCCACATCCCGGCTCCCGATCTCATCCACATGCCATCCGCCCGACACATCGCGCTTAATCATCGCCTCATCCTTCATCTGTGCCTCTCTGGAATGGCATGCATTGTGCGCCGCCTCCCCGGCAAGCTCAGCGGAAAGCGTCAGACCGCATCTGTTAAAATAATACTGTTTAAACACTTTGGTTAAAAGCGCCTTGTAAGGCTCTTCGGCAATCTCAAAGGCATAGGAACGGCCGATCGAAGCCGCCTGTATGTAGTATGTCCCAATCGTATTAAATTCCGTAAAATCTGCATAACTGATAAAGGCATTTACGGAATGGTCATAGCCCTTACTCTCAATCTTCCCCGTATAGACCTCCCGCCCCGTATTCGCATCTAAAACCGTAAAGGTTTCCGGCGGCGTCTCACCGTTTATCATAGCCACCTTCTTGCTGCCGACAGCATATCCCATCTGATCCACCAGAATACTCGGCAGGCTCTCCGGCACTTCATAGTCAAACTCCGGTGAAAGTCCGAGACTGGTAAACTCGTCCGTATCCTCTTTGCCCGTCGGCGGCTCCATCTGAAAATCCTGTAAATTGCCGCAGCCCGTCACCGATATAAGCAGAAGAGCAAGGACGAGCGCCCCGCCTGCCATTCTTTTTAAAAACATATGATTTCCCATAATTGATTTCCCGAACACCCGTTTTCCCTTGAACCTGCATACGCGATCCACGCCAGGTTCCGCTTTGCCGCACATTGTTATCATGTACAGTTTATCACATTTTCCTCTGCCGTAACAGATGGCATTTTAAAACGAAGTGTCACTTTCCTGCAGCGAATACACAATTTCCCCGTCAATAAGCGTATACCGCGTTTTTGCAGCTACTTCCATGGGATTTCCCGTAAAGACCGCGATATCGGCGTCCTTTCCGGGCGCGAGACTGCCCACCCGGTCATCCACCCCGCAGATTTTCGCCGCGTTGATTGTGATGGAACGAAGCCCTTCCTCCGGCGACATGCCGGCCTTCACAGCCAGCCCTGCGCAGGTCGGCAAAAACTGAATTTTGGAGACAGGGTGATCCGTGGTAATGGCAGTCAGAATTCCACGCCCTGACAAAAGGCCCGCCGTCTTGAATGCCATGTTCTGCACCTCTATCTTGTTACGGCTGGCCATATCGGGACCGACGATTGCCGGGAATCCCGCCGCCTTCAATTCCTCCATAATCAGATGTCCCTCACTGCAGTGATCCAGCGTCATCCGCAAATGAAATTCTTTTGCAATACGTACGGCCGTCAAAATATCATCGGCCCGATGTGCATGTGCCTTTAACGGAATTTCACCGCGAAGCACGGGGAGCCAGCACTCGTAGCGGAAATCCTTCTCCGCATCCCTGTCTTTTTCCCTCTTCTCCCGATATGCCACAGCCTTAGTCAGCTCTTCCCGCAGAAGCGCAGCGATGGCCATGCGGGTGGAGGGCGATGTGCCCTGCCCCGAGTAATTTACTTTCGGATTTTCCCCGAACGCAACCTTCATGGCAGCCGGTGCCTTTACAATCATGTCGTCTATGCATCTGCCGTGGGTTTTCACGAAAGCAAACTGCCCGCCCACCACATTGGCGCTGCCGGGGCCGATCATCGCGGAGGTAATGCCTGCCTGCAGCGCGTCATTGAAGGCCGCGTCCATAGGGTTGATGGCATCGATGGCGCGCAGATAAGGCGTGACGGGGTTCACATTCTCATTGCAGTCGTCCCCCTCCATCCCCTTCTTCTCCTCGGTAATGCCCATATGACAATGCGCCTCGATAATGCCCGGCATAACCAGACTGCCCTCCACGTCAAGGACTTGCCCCTCCGTTTGCGGGCAGTCTTTCATATCCCCCAGAGCCGCAATCTTCCCGTCCCGAATTTCGAGATATCCCTCCGCAAAATCGCGCCCCTCCATGGTCTTGATATTACCGTGTATGATATACATTTTCTATTCTCCCGAACTCACTGTAATTTACTCATGGGGTTCACCGGCTCTCCGTCCTTCGTCAGCTTGAAATACACGTTCGTGCCTTCCAGACTGTAATACTTCGTGGGCGCAGCTACGGTGCCGATTCCGTCTCCCACATGCACGAAGCTGCCCTCGGACACGGTGATATTCTCAAGCTGACCGTAAGTCAGTTCATAGCCGTTGCCAAGCTCCATCACCACCGTATTGCCTGTGCCGGGGTCATAGCTGACGGAAGTCACGCGTCCGTCCGCCGCCGCCGAAATATTTTCTCCCTGTGTGGCCGCGATGACAATGGCGGGATTATATTTATACTGGTCAAGCGTCGGAAAATAGATGGTCTTATCCATGCTGAAATTGATCAGCACATCGCCCACAATCGGCCACACCAGCCCGTCCTCCTCACTGAAATCAAGTTCCGGCTGTACGGTGGTGGAAATCGCCTCCGCCTGCACCTCATCGCTCACAACATCATCTACCGTCTCATCGAACATGCCGGCTTCCTCTTCCTCTTTTCTCTTATCCGCACCGCTGTTCTTTTTTTCGGCTGTGGTCTTTTCTACAGGATTATCCTTCTTAGGCTCGTCCTTCTTTGTCTGCTCGGACTCTCCGTTCTTCTTTTCTTCCTGTTCCTGATCCTTTTCCTTTACTTTTTCTTCAATCGTCTTTGTCTCAGTGACATTTTTTTCGGGATTATTTCCCGATTTCAGGCCGTCCTCCGTGTTTTCCACATGTTGGGAATTGGCCTCCTGAAAACTGGGGTCATAGTCCAGATCGTCCGTCCCGACGCCCGCAAAGAGTGTGTCCAGTTCCTCCCCGGACACCATATTTTCGGAAAGCTCCGTGCCGCCCTGTTCCAGCGCCTCGAAATCCACCACATAATCTTCCTTCTCAGCCCGGTTGCTGTTTCTTACATAAACGCCCGTCACCGTCAGCGCCGCCAGAACGAACACCGAGGATGCCAGCATGATGATTCTTTCTTTTCTGATACTGCTTCTGTTTCTTCTCGTCATGAAACCCGCCTCCTGTTTTTCTACCGCAAACAACTCCTGCATCGGTTTTGTCAAATAGTTTTACCCAAATTTTCCGCCTTATTCAAAATTTACTAATTCTGTCTGAAAAAAGAAAGCTGCCAGAATCTCCTCATAACTCTCCCCGCTTTTTGCCCGACACCCGGCCGCATACTGACTCATCCCGAAACCGTGCCCCACTCCTCTCACACGAAAAACCGCCTGTTCCTCCTCCCTGTCCATTTCAAAAGAAGCGGATGACAGGCCGAAAAGATGGCGGTATGTCTCCCCGTCTATCTTCTCTTCCTCCCCGTTTTTGTCAAAAAATGACACTTTTGTCACATATCCTGTGCCATCAAAAGAAAATTCTCCCTCCTCCCAAAGTGACTGCTCCTCAAAGTCACCCTCCAGAATACTCCGCAGTTTTTCTATATAACGCTCCCGCTCCACTCTCACCGTACTGTTGTAATCCGGCGCGTCCTGATCCTGCCCGCAGGAAACTGCGGAGAGATACGGACAGTCCTCATCACCCGCGGCTCTGGTAGAACCGTTGCTCACCCGGAAATAGGACGCCCAAATCGGCTCGCCGCGGTAAATCAAAATCTCTCCTGCCGTTTCACGCACCGCCTGCCTGCTCCTTTCCAAAACCTCCTCCTGTCCGGCCGCATCCTTATAAAACTTTGCCAGCCCTTCCCCCTCCACGGCGACGCGCTTTTCTCCCTGCTCCGCATAGAGAGTTGCCATCTCCGTCCGCAGAAGAACTGCCTGCGCCTTTTCCGCCTCCATCCCATAATCGTCCGGCATTACCAGACACAGCCTGTAGACCAGATATTCTTCCAGGGGCAGTTCCCAAACGCCCCACTCCACGGAAGCCTCCACCAGATATTCATTTTCCTTCTTATTTTCCCTTAAATAATCCGCCTCTTCCCCCACATGCCCCCAGAGGCAGGCGCAGACATAAGGCAATAAAAAAACAAACAGAAGGAAGCTGTACGCATCCCTTTTGTTTGCTTTTTTAGAGTCGATTCCATTTTTGTTCATGTGACACCCCACATAAATCCTATGTGGATGTCCCGTTATTTATGCCGCTATGATTTTTCGTTGTAGACCGCCATATCCAACTGCTGCAAAGTGGATACCGCTCCGTTTTCATACAGGAAAATACCTGTCTTGCGGATCATGGCATTGGCTTCGTTGGTCTGTTCGTCATTCAATGAAAACTGCGTACCCACCCGGGAAAGGCCGATGGCACCCACCCCCAGATCAGACAGATGATACATCTTGTCATTTCCGTCTTCATCCTTCGTCCAGATTAAAAGCTTCTCCCAGATGGGATCCGCCTCGTCAATCCAGCCGTTGCCGTCCAGATCATACTTAGAAAGATCTTTAAAGCCGTCGCCGCTCTTTGTGCCGAATAACTCACTGCCGTCATTGATCTTCCCGTCCCCGTTCAGATCAAGGGCCAAAAAGCCGCTGCCCGCCTGCAGGCTTGAAATCTCTTCCTCCTCGCCGTCGCAGTCCAGATCAAAAAAGAACTTCTGATCGGAAACCTGCGCGATATTGGTATCCAAATTGATTACCAGCGGATCTTTAAAAGTCTTGATGGAAGTCACCACATTTTCCTCATAGTACTCCTCAAATCTGCGGCTCATGCCAAACTCCAGATTGAAGGACAGCTCCCTCCCGTCCGCAGTTTTCACCGTACCCTGAGTGGCAAAAGTGGTATGCTCCTCCTCCATGTAGTAACGCTGCATCTGATATCCCTGCACCGTATACATGTTTGATCCCCCGGCCGCAGCGATGGGACTGTTCTGCCCGCCCCGCTTCCCACGAAAGTTAAACAGAAGCTCTAACAGAAATTCCACGCACTGCTGCTTGATACTGCGCACCGCCTCTTTTTCGTCATTTCTCGTGGAGATATGCCATCCGCCGGTCATATTACGCATATGTGTGGAGAGGTCTTCCAGGCTCGCCTTATCCTTGTCGTTTTCCTCTCCCGCAGTTTTTTCTCCAGTGCCAAGCTGATTCTCAAAAAGTGAATTTAATCCTTCTTTTCCGCCCGCGAAAGTGCCTCCTATAGCTCTGGCGCTCACCTTCATCACGGAACGACTGGTTCTGGAGGACTGCATCCCTATGGTACCGGATTCAATAATCAATGTTCCCTCCTTTTGTAAAAGACCGCTTTTTTACGCCTGCCTGTGCACCAGACAGCGCCTTCCCTGACGCCCTGCATAAAAAAGACGGCACTCTTATGGAAATTCCTTTTCCCTAAAAATACCGTCCCTGGTCTCTACATCATTAAATTTCAGAAAAACAGGCCCTGGCCAAGAACCGCTTCCCTGTAATTTATATATCGGATCTTTTTTTATATAATTAACACCTCTATACAGAGAATGCCTTTTTACAGGCATTCTCTCGAGTGAGACATAGAACTTCCAAGTCAGCTATTCTGACTTTGCGATACAGCCATTGCTGCGAGTGGCTGGAAGTTCTTCTCACTCTGCAATATAAGCCGTATACATACTGCTGATCTGGCTCTCGTCCAACACCTGCTGCCAGATATGCACCTCGTCATAGCTGGCGCGGAACAGCTCGTCGTAACAGCTGATCCCCAGATAGGCACACACACTCTCCTCATCCATATTTAATAACGACACCTCACCCGAACCGATCAGCTCACTGTTTAAATACAGATACCCCATGGCTCTCCCCTCACCGGCTCCGGAGGAGACGGAGGCGTCCACGCATACAGTTATGTAAACCCACTCATTCAGATTGACCCATCGCTTTTGCTCCATGGAAGGTCTGATCTCGCAAGAATTATTCAAAACCGCGTCGATGGTATTAAAAATTGGCACAACCTGCTCTCCCTCCTCCGTAGTCTTCCTGTTGATGGAGAGATAACTCTGACTGCCCCCCACATCCATCAGATGAGAACCGATCAGCAGAAACGGTGACCAGTCAAACAGCTCGTCCGCGCGGAACCAGAAGGAAATCGTGTAGGACTCATTCAGGGGCTCCACCCCCTGAAGAGCCACGCCGTAGCTGCCGTCCAGATAGAGCGCATCACCCTCAACGCCCTCGGTAAAGAGAGGAAACACATCCTCCGACATCTCCGGATAAGTGCCGCTGTTAAAACGACCCTCATCTCCCGCTCTCGTCACCACGACCGAATCGTTCAGCTTTCCGTTAAAGGAATAGCTGTAATCAGCCTTGGGGACATTGCTCAGGAGCACATCGTTTATAATCTCCATGGATGAGGAATCCACCTCCGGCTTTTCCGGCTCCAGCTCCGGCAGGGCAACATTCGCCAAAGCGTCTGTGGAAGCGCCATCCATCGGTGCGCTTTCCTGCGTCACATTATTCTGTTGTGTCCTGTTTTGTACCGCCGCATAGATCAGCACAGCCGCCACAAACAGTACAATCGAGATCGAGACAAGAGGGCGCACAATGCCCCCCGTCTCCTTTTTTACCCCATTATACATAATTCCCCTACTTATCCTGACGTTGAGGTTCGTGCGGAGAATGCTTCTTGTAAGCATTCTCTGGCGTGGGACTTAGAACTTCTTCGCGAAGCAGCCCTTGCTGCGTGTGGTTTAGAAGTTCTTCTCACGCATGAACCCTGTTGTAATTGATGAGACACCCCTTTAAAATAATCTGTCTTTCCTCGTCCGTCAGCTCCCCAAGCGTCATCGTAAAGGACTGAAGTGTTCCCTCCTCCACAGATACCCGATAGGCTTCAATGGTCTCTGCCTTCTCCTCCACCGCCTTGCGGATGCCCGGGAAAAACAGGTAGTCCAGATTCTTAAAAGGCAGCTCGCCCGCCTCGATCAGAAGCGGCAGCATCCCCCAGTTGATCAGATTGGAGCGATACCTCTTTGTCGCGTACTCGTTTGCGATATTCGCCCAGCCGCCCAGCACCTTCTGGCAGCTTGCCGCCTGCTCTCTGGCGGAACCGTCGCCCGGCTTTACCGCGAAGATCGTGGAACCAAAGCCGGTATTTTCATGGGTAGCATCCGAGAAGGTTTTCTTGATCACACCCATCACCGGCTTCACGTCGGGATGTGCCTGACAGGGGTGCTCTCCCTGCATTCTGGCTTTCTCCGCCCTCTGGATATCCTTGGCCCTTCCCACGTACTCAGGGTCTTTTCTTGACAGCGTAAACTCTGCCAGCCCAAGCGGGTTTGAGCGGTAGGAGGAAGTCTCCCCGGAGGGAATCAGCTCGTCCGTCGTGGTAACGGGATCGTGAATTTCCGAAACGACCCGCAGCACCAAATTCTCCGGCAGCGCACCCATGGCAGGCCAGTCCTTGATGTTCGGCCCAAACTGAATTTCCACGCTCTCATCCGCCACGCCTTTGGAATCAAAGACGCGGTTCTTATAAATATTGGCGTCGAAGTGATATTTGTATTTCCCGATTTCCCCGTCGAACTCGGTGGCCGGCGTAAGCATACCCTTGTTGGCCGCCGTAGCCGCGATGGAGCGGGCGTCCATGAGCGCTACGGAAGAAATCTGGCCGTTCTGCAGCTTCGAACCCTCCCTGTTGGGGAAATTCCGTGTGGAATGCCGTATGCTGAACGCATTGTTTGCCGGCGTGTCTCCTGCGCCGAAGCAGGGACCGCAGAACGCCGTCTTAAGCACCGCACCCGTTTCCAAAAGGGCCGCCGCGCAGCCGTTTTTAATCAGCTCCATGTAAACGGGCATGGAGGCCGGATACACGCTTAAGGTAAAGCCGTCCGAACCGATATAAGAGCCGCGCAGAATATCCGCCGCCGCGCAGATATTCTCAAAGCCGCCGCCCGCACAGCCCGCGATAATACCCTGATCCACCATAAATTTACCGTCCACAACCTTATCCTGTAAAGAATAAGGCACCGCGCCGTCCAGACTGACTTTTGCACGCTCCTCCACGTCGTGAAGCACATCTTTCAGATTCGCATTCACCTCGTCGATGGTGTAGGTATTGCTCGGGTGGAAAGGCATGGCGATCATAGGACGGATTTTCGACAGATCCACCGTAATCATGCCGTCGTAATAGGTAATCTCTCCCGGATTTAACTCCGTGTACTCCTCTTTCCTGCCGTGAATTTCATAAAACTCTTTGATCTGCCCGTCTGTCCGCCAGATGGAAGACAGACATGTGGTTTCCGTGGTCATCACGTCGATACCGATGCGGAAGTCCGCGCTCAGGGCGGCAACGCCCGGCCCCACGAACTCCATCACCTTATTTTTCACATAACCGTTCCCGAACACCGCGCCGATAATGGCTAAGGCCACGTCCTGCGGTCCCACGCCCTTCACCGGCTCGCCCGTCAGATACACGCCAACAACGCCTGGCATATTGATGTCGTAGGTCTGGGACAAGAGCTGTTTTACCAGCTCCGGCCCGCCCTCGCCCATGGCCATCGTGCCGAGCGCACCGTACCTTGTGTGGGAGTCGGAACCTAAAATCATTTTCCCGCCGCCCGCCAGCATCTCCCTCGCATACTGGTGGATCACCGCCTGATGAGGCGGTACATAGACGCCGCCGTACTTTTTGGCGCAGGAAAGACCAAACATGTGGTCATCCTCGTTGATCGTGCCGCCCACCGCGCACAAGGAGTTGTGACAGTTGGTGAGCACGTAGGGAATCGGGAATTTCTGAAGCCCCGAAGCCCGCGCCGTCTGGATAATTCCCACAAAGGTGATATCGTGGGAAGTCAGTTTATCGAATTTAATCTTCAATTTCTCCATGCTGCCGGAAGTGTTGTGCGATTCCAGAATCCCGTAAGCAATGGTATTCTTCGCTGCCTCGCTTTTGGAAATCTCCCGCCCGGTCTTATTCCTAATCTGCGCCGCCGCATCCGCGCTGTCGGGCACAATCTCCGTCCCGTTTAACAGATACGCGCCGCCCTGTGTCAGTTCAATCATACTGTTCTCCATTCTGGAGCGTTTTTTGCGACCGGCAACGCAAATCTCAAATTTGCAACTTTGTTTACAAAGTTTTGCCATTCAAACAAATTTGTGACGCTCCTTCACAAATTTGCGATTGAAAAATCAGTGCAACAGCATGATTTTCAATCTTGCCTCCATGTCTGTGTGGTTCTTTTCGTAATTTCTAATTTATGCCTGCCTAAATTATTATAAAGGATATGGGCCGTCGACGCAACACACTTCCCAATAGCCGTTTTTACCCCTCCGCATACTTCCTGTAATACCCGTAATCCTCCTTCTTACAATTCACCCGCATCCGCACGCCCTTCTCCTCATACGCCGTCTCGAAAACCACCGCGTTCTCGTTCAGATAGGACACCGCCCTGCCGTCCGTGTAGGGAATCAGAAGCGTGCACTCCCTATATCCGCCGGAAAGCTTTTCCTCGATCAGACAAACCAGTTCCTCCATCCCAATCCGCTTTTTGGCAGACAGATAAATGCCATCGCCGACTGATTCACCATGCGTCTTTGCCACCACAGGCAGATGCTCAGCCACCTCTTCTCCCTCCACCCCGGAAAGCCCCGGCAGCGCGTCGGCAGCGACCAGATCCGACTTATTGTAAACAAAGAGCATGGGAATGCCGTCCGCCTGCAGCTTCTTTAAGGTTTGATTGGTGACGGCGATCTGCTCTTTATAATGCTCGTCGCTGTAATCCACCACCTGTATGAGAAGATCGGCTTCCTTCGCCTCCTCCAAGGTAGACTGAAAAGCCTCCACCAGATTGTGCGGCAGCTTGTGAATAAAACCCACCGTGTCCGACAACAGAAATGCGTGGTGCTCAGGGGGCGCAATCTTGCGCACGGTGGTGTCCAGCGTGGCAAAAAGCATATCCTTCTCAAAGACATGCCGCTCCTCCTGCACCTCCCCCTCGTCCGCGCCGTAAAGGTCAAGCATGGCGTTTAACAGCGTGGATTTTCCCGCGTTGGTATAACCCACCAGCGCCACCCTCGGAAGCCCCGACTTCATGCGGCGTTTTCTCTGCGTCTCCCGCTCGTTTCCCACTTCCTTCAACTCCCGCCGCAGCTCCGCCAGACGCTTTTCCAGCACACGCCTGTCCAGCTCCAGCTTCGTCTCCCCGGCGCCCCTGCTGCTCATGGAGCCGCTGGCGCCGCCCTGACGGGACAATGCCGCGTGAAGCCCTACAAGCCTCGGCAGCATATACTGTAATCTGGCCACCTCCACCTGCAGCTTGGCCTCCCTAGATCTGGCCCTTCGCGCAAAGATATCCAGAATCAGCGCGCTTCTGTCCAGAATCGGTTTTTCCAGACGCTCCTGCAGATTCCGCATCTGCATGGGGGAGAGGGAATTGTCAAAAATGATGACGTCCACGTCATAATTCTGTGCCATCTCCTTCACCTCATCCACCTTTCCCGTGCCGATGTAGAAAGCTTTGTGCACCGTCTCAAGGGTCTGGGACGTCACACCCGCCACCTCCATATCGCAGGCCTCCGCCAAGGCTCCCAGCTCCTTCAAAGAAGCGAGATAGTCCTCCCCGTCATTTAAGTTCGCGCCAACCAACAACACCCGTTCCATCAACATCCCCCCATAATCCTGTCCTGCGGAGAATGCCGTATTTCAGGCATTCTCTTACGCGAAACTTAGCGCTTCCAAGTCAGCTTGCTGACTTTGCGTCTCCGTCCTATGGCGGGACGTCCTTAAAAGCACTTTTCGCGTTTCTCACACTAACCGCCATGATTCCGCTCTGCGGAATCTCAAATCCGTGCGGAGAATGCCGTATTTCAGGCATTCTCCCGAGTGAA
>VSNH01000070.1 GCA_009774215.1 Lachnospiraceae bacterium | reverse complement strand
GGAAGCGACAGTCATCCGATAGTCGCCGTTCAGCCTCTCCAGCTCCAGCTCCTCGCTCTCCACAAACTTCAAATCCGAAATCGTATTCTTATTCAGATCTATGGCGCTGATCCTAAAATATGTATCCTGCAGCATACGAAACGCCTCGTGGGACATCTGGCTGTCACGGTGCTGCTCATCAATCAGCCGGATGGCCGAAATCCAGATTCTCCTGCCGTCCTCGGATGTGGATTCCATCCTGATTGCGCGCACCCAGACCGGCTCCCCCTGCCCGTTGATCACACGGTACTCCCGCTTCTCCTCCTCTCTGGAAAGAAAAACCTCCGTAAAAATACTGCGATCCGGCTCATATATGGCCTGCAGATAACTCCCGCCGGTTCTTTCCATAAACTGTTCATATGTCATTCCGATATTATTGAGTGCAAACGCACTGATAAAGTAGACCGGAAATCCTTCCTCATAAAATCCGCTGACGACGCCAACCGCCACATTTCTGCCCAGCAGCTCTATGATCTTATCCTGATTTTCTTCCCTGAGGCCTGTCTCTTCCGTCGTAAAAAACAGTTCCTCCTTATAAAACCAGCGCTTAGACATTCCCAATCCTCCCGCTATTCCACCTCGAATTTATAACCCATTCCCCAGATCGTCTTAATTAGCTCGCCCTTGTCCCCCATCTTACTGCGGAGTTTTTTCACATGGGTGTCAATCGTTCTGGCATCCCCGAAATAATCATAATTCCAGACACTGTTTAAAATCTTTTCCCGGGACAGGGCAATCCCCTTATTTTCCATAAAATAGGCGAGCAGTTCAAATTCTTTATAGCTTAAATCAATCGGTTTTCCCTCCACCGTTACGCTGTGCGCCTGCTTATCGAGCCGGATGCCGCCCGCTTCCACAATCATCTCCGCCGCCTGTCCGGTTCTGCGAAGGATCGCCTCCACCCGCGCCACAAGAATTTTCGGGCTGAAGGGTTTGGAAATATATTCATCCACCCCCAGCTCAAAGCCCAAAAGCTCATCTCTCTCATCTGATTTGGCTGTCAACATTATAATCGGCACCTTGGAGTACGCCCGTATTTCCCTGCATACCTGCCAGCCGTCCAGCTTAGGCATCATCACATCCAGGATTACAAGATCTATATTATTTTTTTCAAAAAAAAGATCAAGCGCCTGTTGCCCGTCCGCCGCCTCAACAACTTCATAATTATTCTTTACCAGAAAATCCCGAACCAGCTTACGCATACGGCTCTCATCGTCCACCACAAGGATCTTCGACTTATCCATATACCGCCCTGCCTCTCTTTCCCGTTACCGTGTAACGATTCAGCCTTCGGCTTCTAGATACGGAATCCGGCCTATTCCAGTCTTGCCTTCGGCAAAGAGGCCGGATTCTTCGGGGCCTCTACACATTCTCACGGACTTTGCCGCAAGTGCAAAGTCCTGAACTGAACTGTTACGTCATTGTTCATTTAACTGCTCTGCCTGCAGTTTGCGCTGCGCCTCCCGAACCGCCTGTTCCCTTTTGGTAAGCTCCTGCTCCCATTCCGAATATTCATTCACCACAGCCTGTCTGTAATTTACAATATTTGGCGTATCACTGTTCCAAGCAATCATCAGCATCGCCGCCACAAGAAATACCAGCACCACATTAATCAGCACGGAAGTCACAAAACGCCCCTGATACTCCGGGTGCCTGTTCGCAACGCTCATCCTGATCGAGCGGCTGTTCGCCGTCTTGTTGCTGAATGTTCCCCGGAGCGGCACCGGCTGTACCTTGTCCGTCGGCACGCCCCACTTCACCATCTCTTTCTGCATCTTCTGCAGATAGCTTAGCCCGATGGGGGTCAGAAACACCTGATTCTCCACAGCCCGATTATAGACAAGAAGTACGTTCTGGGGCTTACGATAATCGAGTCGCTGTTCCAGATTTTCTACTTTTTTTATTTCCATTCTGGCTGTCTCCGCATCCGCCACCGTGGCAAAACGGTAGCCGCCGACGACCAGATCATCCTCGCGCTTTTCCATAAATACCCCTCAAAGACATCCGTCAGATTTTGAAGATACTCATGCTCTGCTCCAGATGCTCAGCCACCTCTTTGAGCTTCGCCGCATTTTCGGAAATGTTGTACACTATGGTGCTCACCTCCGTCACGGAAGCGGAAGTCTCCTCCGTGCTCGCCGCATTTTCCTCTGCAATGGCCGTCAAGTTCTGCACCACGTCCACCACGTTCACCCTGGCCGCATCCAGTCTCTTCGTCTTATCCGCAATCTGGCTTACCCCGTCAATGGACTGGGTAATACCGGCTCTGACCTGTGTAAAGCTCTCGTTCGTCCTGCCCACGCTCTCGCTCTGACTCTCCATAATCTTCTTCACATCCTCCATCGTCGCCACGGACTTCTGGGAATCCTCGATCAGAGAATCAATGATATTTTCAATCTGTCTGGCGGAATCATTGGACTGCTCAGCCAGCTTCTGGATCTGGCTTGCCACCACCGCAAACCCTCTGCCCTGCTCACCCGCTCTTGCCGCTTCTATACTTGCATTCAGGGATAGTAAATTCGTCTCCTCCGCAATGGAAGTAATGAGCGAAGTGGCCTCTCTGATCTTCATGGCGGATTCGTTCGTGTTGTTGGTCTGCTCATAGATCACGTCGATGGCCTCTCGGGCCCGCTCGTTAATTCTCTCCAAATTCTGCAGGGTGTCAAGCGCTTCGTCGCTCGACTTTCTCATATCGTTGGCATTGTCGGTAAGTTCCTCCACCTGTCTGGTGGTCTCCTCCACCATACTACCCATCAGAATCACGTTTTCCGTGGCTTTCTGCGTTTCGTCCGCTTGGGAGGACGCGCCGTCGGATATTTCCGAAACTGCCTTCTCTACCTGTTCCACCGTGGTCGCCGTCTCCGATGCGTTAACATTCAATACATCGGAAGCCTCGTACAGCTTTTCACTCTGCCCGCGCAGATCGCTCACTACCTCCACAAGCTGCCTTCGAAGTTCCGCCACGGCCCGGCTCATCTGCCCTGTCTCATCGGCCCGCGCCGTCAGCTTCTCCTGCCCTGCAATCTCCGTGAAATCCATATGGGCAAGCTGTCCCACCACATCCGTCACCGTGATAATGGGCTTTATAATCCTGCTTACAAAGAAGAAGGCGATAATGCTGGCAATAATCACCATGACAACCGTAAAGAATGTCCCTGTGAGCGTGACACGGTGAACCGTGCCCATCAGCTCGTCCTTATCCACGGAAACGACCAGAATACAATGCCCTCGCTCCGTCACATAGTAAGCCGCATACTTCGCGGCGCCATTGAAGGCATACTCCACAACAGTCGGTTCGGGAACCGTGCCTGCGGCAATCTCCGCCACCACATTCTTTACCACTTCATTTTCTACGGGCTGCCCTACCTTCTCCTTCGTCGGATGATAGAGCATAGTGCCGTCCGAAGAAACCAGATATGCGTAACTGGAGTCCACATTCTGCAGACCGACACCGCCGATGGAATCCTTTAGATTGTTGTAGTGCGTCGCCGTATTGTAACCCTGCACCTCGATCTGAGACTGCAGCATTTCACCGTAAGCCACCGCCAGATCATAGAGATAGCACTGGTTCAAATCCATAAGCGGAATGCGCAGGTTCCTGATCAGCACCACCGACAGGCATATTGACAAAACAGCCATCGCAATCACCAGTGCCCCCACGATCTTCGTCCTCACGGAGTGCAATGCAGCGCTTTTGTCCTTCTTAATAGTCATTGTTTTTTCTTCCGCCATAATTTACCCTCTCTCCCCTTGGTAAAAGTACACCATATTTCCTTCTATTTTACAGCCAAATGGGAACGATGTCCAGTGAATTGTGTACCAACGCATACCCGTATTTCACACGCACGCAAAGACCCATATAAAAAAGATTCCTAAAAAACCGGCAGCCCCCGGCGTTTTAAGAACCTTTTCAGTGGACCAGACGGGAGTCGAACCCGTGTCCAAAAGCCCATTCCCTGTCCTTCTACTATCATAGTCACTCATTGCGGATTGCTCCTCGTTCCCTCCCCCACCGGGAGAGCAACACCCCCGTGGATTCAGTAGCCTCTGATACGCCCGCGGGTAAGAGGCGTCCCCCGCGTCGTTTCCTACATAGATGATGCCCGGTTCTTAATGTGTAGGTGCACTAAGGCGGACAGCTGCCTTTAGGCAGCGTATGCTAAATTATCTTCAGCGTTTGTGTTTAAGTTTGCGATTTGACGCATCAGCCTGCGGATAGCTTCTCCAGCTGCAAGACCCCTGTCGAAACCTTGACTGGCCCGTATTTGTTCTGCTATATAAATTATAGCACATTACTATATATCTATGCAATCACAGATTCTTGATTTTAAATTCCCGCTCATGCTCCCTGCGCAGATCCTTCTTCGCGATATCCTGCCGCTTGTCGTAGAGCTTTTTGCCTTTGGCAAGGCCGATCTCTATCTTTGCCCTGCCGTCTTTAAAGTACACCTGCAGGGGAACGATCGTATATCCCTGCTCCGCCATCCGTCCCGCCAGTTTACGGATTTCAAACTTATGCATCAGCAGTTTCCTTGTGCGCAGCGGGTCTTTGTTGAAGATATTTCCCTTCTCATAGGGGCTTACATTCATGCCGTAGACAAACGCCTCCCCGTTCTCAATCCGCACAAACGCCTCCTTGATGCTGCACTTTCCCAGGCGCAGGGACTTTACCTCCGTGCCGTGGAGCGCAAGACCCGCCTCGTATTTTTCCTCTATAAAATAGTCATGGTAGGCTTTCTTATTGTTCGCCACCAGCTTCATGGGTTCCTTCGCCATACTCTCACCTCCCTTTGATTTGCCTGTCAGATTCGGTCTGGCTGCTGTCCGTTCAGCACACGCCCATTCGCAAAATCGTGCCTTCGGCCCTCTCCGCTGCTTCGCAGCTTCTTTTGCTCATAAGCGGGCGTTCCCTCAGCCCTTCATCCGACCGTCAAATTCGTGCAAGCACGATTTGCCTGTCAGATTCGGTCTGGCTGAACTGGGAACACGAAATCCACCGTCCGCGCCAGCCTGTCCACGCCCTTCACCTGTATGGTGACGCGCTGCCCCAGCTTGTACGCGGCGCCGCTCTCCTTCCCCACCATCTCACAGGCTTCCTCGTCGTAATAGTAATAATCGCCCGCAAGCGAAGACACATGAATCAGTCCCTCCACGGTATTTGGCAGCTCCACATAAATGCCCCACTGGGTAATGCCGCAGATCACGCCGTCATAGAGCTCCCCGATGCGCTCCTCCATATACTCCGCCTTTTTCAGTTTGTCGGTCTCCCGCTCCGCCTCCGCGGCCCGCCGTTCCATCCTGGAGGCGTGCTTCGCCACCTCCGGCAGTTTTTCCTCATAATGGCTGATGCGCTCCTCGGAAAGCTTTCCCCGAAGCTGTTCCTTGATGATGCGGTGAATCTGCAGATCCGGATAGCGTCTGATGGGCGAAGTAAAGTGACAGTAATACTGACACGCCAGCCCAAAATGCCCTGTACACTCCACGGTGTACTTTGCCTGCTTCATGCTCCGCAGCGTCAGACGGCTGATCAGCGTCTCCTCATCCGTGTCCGCAATCTTATCGAGAAGCTTCTGCAGCTCCTTGGGGTGGATTTCCTCCCCCGTCTGCTTGATATGGTAGCCAAAATTTCTGATAAACGTCGAAAGCTTCTTTATTTTATCCGGGTCAGGCTTCTCGTGGGTTCGATAGACAAAAGGCGTCTCCAGCCAGAAAAAATGCTGCGCCACCGTCTCGTTGGCGACCAGCATAAAATCCTCAATGATTTTTGTCGCCACATTTCGCTCGTAAGGCCTGATCTCCACAGGATGCCCTTCGTCATTCAGGAGAATCTTGCTCTCCGCAAAATCAAAGTCGATGGAACCGCGCTTATGCCTTTTCCTTCTGAGAAGAGCCGCCAATTCCTCCATCTCCTCAAACATAGGGACAAGCGTCTCGTACTCCTTCCGCTCTGTCTCGTCCTTATCCTCCAGAATCTTTCTGACGGAAGTATAAGACATTCTGCGATCCACCCGGATCACGGATTCCGCGATCCGGTAATCCGCCACCTCACCCTTTTCGTTGATCGTCATCAGGCAGCTCAAAGTGAGCCTGTCCACACCCTGATTCAATGAGCAGATGCCATTGGATAGTTTGTGGGGCAGCATGGGAATCACCCGATCCACGAGATAAACGCTGGTGCCCCTCTCCAGAGCCGCCCAGTCAAGGGCGGAGTTTTCCTGCACATAGTTTGCCACATCCGCGATGTGTACACCCAGATGGAAAAGCCCTGCCCCGTCCCGGTAAAGGCTGACCGCGTCGTCCAAATCCTTGGCGTCCTCCCCGTCTATGGTCACCATCTGCAGATCGCGCAGATCCATGCGCCCCGCACGATCCGCCTCCGACACTTCTTCCGGCGTTCGATTTGCCTGATTCAAAACTTTTTCACCAAATTCTGTGGGAAGTGCAAAGCCCCGCACAATGGACATGATATCCACGCCGGGATCATTGATATGCCCGAGGATTTCCACCACCCGGCCCTCCGGCTTATGGCTTTCATCCCCGTAAGAAGTCAGCTCCACTACAACTTTATGTCCCGTAACCGCCCCCTTGGAACGTTCCTTCGGCACAAACACATCGGTGCCGATCTTATTGTTATCCGGAATGACAAAACCAAAGTGCTGGGACTGTTCGTAGGTGCCCACAAGCTGCTTCGTGCCCCGCTCCAGAATGCGCACGACCTCCGCCTCACGCCTCTGGCCGCGCCGTCCGGGCAGGAACGCGATCTGCACCCTGTCCATGTGAAAAGCGCCGTTCGTCTTGTCCTCGGGAATATAAAAATCTTCCTCATCCCCCTCGACCTCCACAAAGCCGAAGCCTTTTGTGTGGCTGATAAAGGTTCCCACGGGACGGTTTTCGTCCGGCTTCACATATCTGCCCTGTCTCGTGAGCTGTATTTTTCCCTCTGACAAAAGGGTGTTAAGCACTTCCCGAAACAAGCCCCTGTCCGCCGGGGTTACCTGCATAAATGCAGCCAGCTCTTTTTCCTTCATCGGTACATACTGTTCGTCGGCTACCAGCTCGCATATTAAATTTTTTCGTTTTTCAAATTGTGTGTCTGTCATATTCATTCCCAATAATGATGAAAGCACCCTCACCACAGCCGTGCAAGAGTGCTTTTCGTTCTTTCTGCTTTAGAATAACGTTAGATTCAAAACAACCGCCAGTACCATGAACCCGACCGCAAGCCCCGTCGTGATCTTGACGAGTTTTCCTTCCATGGAGCGGCCCTTGTTCTTGCCCCAGTAGGTTTCCGCCGCGCCGCTGATCGCGCCAAGTCCGGCTGTCTTCCCCTCCTGCATCAGCACCAAAACCACCAATGCAATACATATTAAAATATAAATCACTGTCAGTATAATTCTCAATGCGCCCATCTTTATCCTCCATTCCGAAAAAACACGAAATAATCAAGCAGATTTCATAATACCATATAACCGGCTATTGTGCAAGCCCTAAATTTCACAGCGCAAACGCCTCAAAAGCATCCGCCGACATATGCTGTTCCGCATGATACTTCATCAGATACGCCTTCATCTCGGTGTGCGCCTGTCCCATATCCTCCATCATGGGCTGAAAGTTCTCCCTCGTGACGCCGCCGATCTGCGTCAGGAACTGATAATAGCGCAGGTCGTCCCCATACTCCTCCAGCACCACCCGCCACGTCTCCTCCGTCTCGCACCCCCTGATATGGGATAGAAGATACTGTTCCAGCTTTTCACGCACCGACTGCTCCAGTCCATAATCGTGCATGAGCCGCAGCATGGCAAGCCGCACCTTCTCCCGCCTGCGCTGTTCTGTGTAGTAGTCCAAATTGTTCTCCCTGCTGCCGTAATCCTCTTCCCCGCAGAGCAGCATTTTGGAGAACCCTTCCGCGTCCGCCCGCTCCATCAAAGTCTGCATCCGCCCGTCCCACCGCACAATCCATTCGGGCGTGCCCGCATTTTCAAAATCAAACAGATAAAAAGCATCAAGCCTGCTCATAACGGCCGCCAGAAGAAAAGCTGTGTCTGTGGTCTTTTTCTCCCCGGCATCTGCACCCTCATCCACAATCTGTTCCAGCAGGAAGCAGTCCCTGAAAATCCCCTGTCCGATCTCCATGCGGTGATAGGGCAGGATCACCCGCGCAAGTTTCGCACAGTAAGCGAAGGCCCAGTCGTCGATCCTGACTACCGACTCCGGCAGGGAAATCTCCTTCAGCAGCTTATTACTCAAAAACGCTTTCTTCCCGATGCAGGTCACGGGACAGCCGCCTGCCACGGTCGGCACGGCAATCTCCGTATCCTTCCCCCGGTATCCCGTAATCTCCGCCGTCTCCCCGTCCGTCTTATAGGACAGAACACCCTGCGGCATATCCAGTTCTCCATGCTTTATTTTATGTTCCATCGTTTTGTTCCCGCCACTTCATCCTTCGAAATCTCAAATCAATACGGAGAATGCCGTATTTCACAATTCCAGTTCCTCAATCCGGGCGGTCAGTTCGCTCCCCCGCTCGGTGAGCATCAGTTCCTCGTTGTGCCTCTGATAGTCCTCACATCCGTAAAGACTGATGAACTTCGCACAGTCTGCCTGCACCGTACACTCTGTCACCAGGATCAGCATTTCATTGCCGGAACCGAAGGTGTCCTCCACAAACTGAAAGAGAAAGTGCAGCCGCTCCTTCACCCACTCCGTGTCCTGTTTATATTTGGCCACTTTCGCGTCAAACTGTTCCTTCACACAACCAAATCCTTCCCGGCCGTCCTCTGTCTTTGCAAGACGCAGCGTCTTTTCACAGGCAAAAAGGAAACCGGCCGCCGCCTTGTTCAACCGCTTGTCCCTAACAGACAGGGCGCCCGCCTTCTGCAAGGACTCCATCGCCTTCTGCCTGCCCTGTGCCTGCTTCCCTGCAAGAACCGCCAGCTCCTGCGCCGTCTCTCCCGCTTCCGCCTTTGCCTTCAACACCCTTAAGGGATTCATCAGCTCGCTTAAAATTTGCGAATCCAGCATGTTTTCGCGGATATCCTGCTGTATTCTGTCAATCAGCATCCCCATCAGCGACAACCGCTCGTCGAAATCCGCCTTTCTTGCCTTGTCCTTCGCCTGCTCGCTGACTATACCGGTCAGTATTTCTTCCGCCTTATAATCGTTCCGGTATTTCCGATACAGGTCATAGTATGCGGTAAACTCCCTGACCACCCGCTCATGCCGCAAATACTGCCCCACAAAGGATTCCTCCACCGCGATCTGCTCCTCCTCATAGAGCTTTAACATCTCGGATAAATCCTCCCAGCCTCTGGCCGTAATATAACATCTGCCCTTTACCGTAGTCTCTACCTGATAAAAATCCTCTTTCTTCATATCCAGATAGTTCAGGATTGCCGTGTGCACCCCCCGCTCTTTCGCATATTCCCGCCAGACCGCGTAGTCCGCCTCCACTTTCAGAATCTTTAACCGGTCCAGCGTCACAATGTCAAACTCCCGCACCGACTTGTTGTACTCCGGGGGATTGCCCGCCGTCACGATCACCCAGCCCTCCGGCACCTGGTGTCTGCCGAAAACTTTATACTGTAAAAACTGCAGCATGGAAGGCGCCAGCGTCTCCGACACACAGTTGATCTCATCCAGAAACAAAATACCTTCCCGGATGCCGCTATCCGCCATCACATCATAGACGGAGGCAATGATCTCACTCATGGTATACTCCGACACGTCGTAAGCCTTGCCCTCATACTCCTTGTGCACAATAAAGGGAAGTCCCAGCGCGGACTGTCTCGTGTGATGAGTCATGGAATAAGACACCAGCGCAATTCCGAGCTCCTGCGCAATCTGCTCCATAATCGCCGTCTTGCCGATGCCCGGCGCACCCAGCAGAAAGATCGGCCGCTGCCTGACAACAGGAATCCGATACTCTCCATCCTCGTCCTTTTTCAGATAAATCCTGACCGAATCCTTGATATAATTCTTTGCATCCTTAATATTCATATCGCTGTACGCTCCTATCATTCCATTTATGCAGAATCTCCTATGCGAAACTTAGTACTTCCAAGTCAGCTTGCTGACTTTGCGTTCCGCCCTATGGCGGGACGTCTTTAGAAGTACTTTTCGCATTCCTCTTCCTCGAGAACAAGCCGGATGGCCCAAGGCGGTACCTTCGGCGCGTTCTCGTCCTCGTGAAGAAACACAAAGGCCACGTCGTAATCCGGCATCTGTTCCGGGTAAATCCCGTACCCGTCGGTAAAGTAAATCAGTCCCTTAAGGCCCGGAAGCTCGCCCGCCTCCCGCAGCTTTTCCACGTAGGAGAACACCGGGCGGAAGTCCGTGGAGCCAAAGCCTGTAAGCTTTCCCTGCTCCATAAACCGATCGAACTCTTCCCGCTCCGTGATCTTCACATCCTGCTGCACCTCGCTGTCGCACTGGATGATATGCACATTGATCTTCGTGAAAAAACTCTCCGCATCCTGCATGATATTGTAAGTTTTCTGCAAAAATGCCTGCACGACCTCTCCCCGGCAGGAAGCGGAAGTGTCCAGCGCGATCACGAAATCCCGGATCTTATTGCTATCCTTATACTCCAAAGGCTCCACCAGCGGCATATTGCCGTAGGTGTCCAGCCCGTAAGTGTAGTAGATATAGTCAAATTCATCATCGTTGACCTGTATGGACTCGCCCATGACCATGAATTTTTTTAAGAAGCCCGCGTAGTCATAATGCTCTCTTGTGGCCTCCTTCAGATTCTCCTCTATACTCTCCGCGCTGTTTTTATCCTGGCTGAAACTTTTCAAATCCGCCTTGATGCGCTCGCTGACCTTGCGCCACTCCTCCTGAGACAGTTCCAGTTCCTCCCGCCTGTCCCAATAGATGTGTTCGTCATAGTGACACAGCTTATGCCAATCCTCCACCGCCTTTTCGGAGGGCTCCTCCACCCGAAAGTGACGGTAAATTTTTTCCGCCGTCAGGCCGCCCGCCTGCTTTTTCAAAATCTCCAGACGATTTCGCAGCGTGTCGTCCGTCTGCAGTCTGGTCAGATGCAGATCGATATCCAGAATCGTATTTTCCACAGCGATATCCGTAGCCATATCCCAATACAGCCTATTCAGCTTATCCGCTACGGTGCCGTGAAAAAAAATACAGTGCAGAAGCGTGTGCAGGTAGAGCCTTGCCGCGTAATTCGGCGCTATCTTATACTGTCTTAACAGCCGAACCGGGTCGTAATACAGCGCAGCCCCGTCAAAGAGATGCGCCCCCGTCTGCTGCCTGCACGAAAGTTTCAGCTTCGACAGCGCCACATCCAGAAACCGCATGTTGATCAGAAGACCGTCATGGGCGAGGCGCATAATCTCCTCCGCCAAACTCTCTATTTTTTGTTGTCTGTCGGAAGTTTCCTGTGCTTCCACGCCAAAGCCCCCTTTCCCGCTGTCCGTACTCTTTTGCGTACATAGTATTATGTAAATCTTAATCAGCCCGCCAATTCATTGGCAAATTAAATTTATGTAAACTTTTATTCCTTATAAATCGTATTAATAGAACCAATCACTTTTTAGTTATGTAAACTATCTATTTTCCCACACCATATGAAATACTCAGAATTGTATTTTATGTAAACCTTCTTTCGTCATATACAGCACAAGAAGATGCGCCGGATAAAAAATATAGAAAAACCACTTGGAAAAGTTCCTGCCCTTTTCCGCCCGCTCGCCATTGTAAAATACCAGAACCGTGAGCGCCGCCACAAGGATACCCACCCCGGAAAGGGCCGCGTGAACGACAGTATACACTGTCCATGCTCCCTGCTGCCCGGACATATAATTCTGCGTATTCAACACCGAGAAAAGCAGATAGACCACGCCAAAGCTCACCGCCTGCTTTCTCCGGTCTCCCCCACTCCTGCAGAGCAAAAACGTCAAAAGCGGCGCCACAATCGGCCAGTCACCGTTCACCGTGGCCAGTATCAAAAACATAACACAGCCCGCCTGCAGAACGGGACTGCTCACCTTCTCCATCACCACAAGAATCAGAAAACAGCAGAACAGCGTATAAATCATATTTAGACCGCGCTGCCCGAAAGCAAGCTCAAAAGGTATCTGGGATAAAACCGCAAACAAAAACAGCCTCAACCCATACCTGGCCTTGGAACGCGTGTAGGCATAACCTTCCACCATAAAATAACACATCACCGGCGCCGTAAAAAAGCCGACATCCTCCAAAATCTCATGAAACGGCGTACCTCCTGTAAGGAACATGTGCCCGATGTGATTGAGGAGCATAGTAAACATGGCCATATATTTGATGACATCGCGGTTCAGCACCCGCAGCCTGTCTGCCGCTTCCCATTGTCTTTCCATATTTCCCCTCATTCCGAAGCATTCTATGCCGCACAGTGCGAATAACATTTCCGTTTTTTGCCCTGCACTTGGGGACATTCATAACACTTCCGTACAAATACCCCTCTCTCCTGCAAATCAGCGTCTGTTACGCCGAGATAGGCGATCCACAGTCTCTGCAGTCGCCCATCTTTTGTTCCTTCCTATCTGTTTTTAACCGTTCATCCTGCGGCGCTTCTACCGTTTCTTTTCTCACGCGCGCCATACACTTGCGTCTGCTTCATCTCCGTTTTTTCGCTTATACACTGATCCTGCACGACAATATCGCCATTCCGTGTTTCCCGTCACTGTACGAAGGGATTGTACTCCTTCTCGTGCCCGATCGTCGTCGATTCCCCGTGTCCGGGATAAACCTTTGTCTCATCCGGCAGTAGAAACAGTTTTTCTTTGACCGATCTGGTCAGCGCACTCATGCTGCCCGTCGCCAAATCCGTCCTGCCCACCGACTCCTGAAAAAGCGTGTCCCCCGCAACGAGTATGCCCGCCTCCTCAAAATAATAGCAACAGCTCCCCACCGTATGTCCCGGTGTGGCGATCAGTCTGCAGGTCATATCCGCTATCGTAATCTCCTCATTCTCCTTCAGATATCTGTCGGGGATCACCGTATAGGGCCGCCCCACCTGATCGGAAACATTCGTCACCGCGTCCTCGCAGAGCGGTTTCTCCTCCTCATAGGCGTAAACCGGCGCACCCGATAGCTCCCGCAGCCTGTTGCAGCCCCAGATATGGTCAAAATGCGCGTGCGTCAGAAGAATCCCCTTTACCTGAAACCCCTTCTCCTGTAAAGTCTCGTAAATATAGTCGCCTTTGTCCGCCGGGTCGAAGAAAATCACGTCCTTCGTGCCCTCTTTATAAACAAAATAACAGTTCGTCTGGCAGATGCCTAACATCAGCCTGCCGATTTTTAAATCTGACATCCTTCCTCTTCCTCTCACTTCCTCTATGCAGAGAATGCCGCTTTTCAGGCATTCTCCCAAGTGAGACTTAGTACTTCCAAGTCAGCTTTGCTGCCTTTGTCCCTGTCCTATGGCGGGACGTCTTTAGAAGTACTTCTCACTTTGTTAGCCGGTTGTTCTCTCGATATCTATAATGCTCTCTATGGTTCTGATCTTATCAATGATCCGCTGCAGTTCCTCCTTGCTGCCAACCTCAAAGCTGACCATGATGGTCGCTGTCCCCTGCTTATTCACCCTCGTATTTAACGCCTGAATGTCAATTTCCTTCTCCGTGAGCGCGCGGGACACATCCGCCAGAAGACCGTTTCTGTTGTTGGCGTAAATGCTGATCTCCACCAGATACTTCTCGCCGGCCGCCGCCCCCTCCGGCTGCTGCCACTCCGCGTCGATCAAACGGTTTCTGTCAATCTCCGGCAGATTCAGCAAATTCACACAGTCCGTCCGGTGAATGGAAATGCCCCTTCCCCTCGTGACAAAGCCCACGATCTCATCGCCGGGCACCGGACTGCAGCACTTGGAGAAGCGAACCGCCACATCATGAATGCCCTTCACCACGATGGCGCTGGTGCTCTTCCCCTGCTTCGGACGGTTGATGCGCACGCTCTCCTCGATCTCCGCCAGCACCTCGGCATCGGTCATCTCGCGCTTGTGGTCTTTCTCGTAAAGCTCCTGCATACGGTTGATGATCTGCCCTTCCTTGAGCGCACCGTGTCCTACCGCCGCCAGCACCGATTCCCAGTTCTGAAAACCGTATTTTTTAATGACAGCTTCCTCGTACCGGGGCGTCAGCACATCCGAGATATTGATTGATTTCGCCTTACAGTAGGCCTGAATCAGTTCCCGGCCCTTGACGATATTATCTTCTTTCAGTTCATTTTTGAACCACTGATTGATTTTATTCTTGGCCTGCGTGCTCTTCACCACGTTCAGCCAGTCACGGCTCGGGCCCTTGGAGTTCTGGGAAGTCATAATCTCCACCCGGTCGCCGTTCTTGATCTCATAATCTATGGTCACCAGCTTGCCGTTGACCCGCGCACCGATCATTTTATTGCCCACCGCGCTGTGCACGCTGTAGGCGAAGTCTATGGGCGTGGAGCCCGCCGGCAGGCTTTTCACATCCCCTGTGGGCGTAAAGCAGAATACCGTGTCGGCAAAAAGATTTAAGTCATCCTTTAAAAGATTCATAAATTCCTTATTGTCCGTCATATCCTGCTGCCATTCCAAAATCTGGCGCAGCCATACAAGCTTCTCCTCCTCCTGGGCTTCCACCTTCTTCCCGTCCGAGGCCTCCTTGTATTTCCAGTGGGCTGCAATACCGTACTCCGCCGCCTTGTGCATCTCGTAAGTGCGGATCTGGATTTCAAACGGCTGCCCGCTTTCCCCGATCAGCGTGGTGTGGAGGGACTGGTACATATTTGACTTGGGCATAGCGATGTAATCCTTGAAACGGCCGGGAATCGGCTTATACATCTCATGAATCACGCCCAGCGCGGCATAGCAATCCCTCACTGAATCCACAATGATACGCACGGCAAACAGATCATAGATCTGGTCTATGGTCTTATTCTGGTTTTTCATCTTCTTATAAATGCTGAAAAAGTGCTTAATGCGTCCGTCAATCTGCGCTTTGATGCCGGCGTTTTTGATATGCACGCTGACCTCGTCCACAATGGCCTGAATATAACGCTCCCTCTCGCTCTTCCTGACGGCAATCTTATCCACCAGATCATAGTAAGCCTCGGGCTCCAAATATTTTAATGACAAATCGTCTAATTCCACCTTAATCTTTGAAATGCCCAAACGCTGGGCAATGGGAGAATAAATATCGAGCGTCTCCCTCGCAATCTCCTGCTGTTTCTCCGGCCGCATATGCTGCAGCGTCCGCATGTTGTGCAGACGATCAGCCAGCTTTATCAGTATGACACGGATATCCCTCGCCATGGCAAGGAACATTTTGCGCAGGTTCTCCGCCTGCCGCTCCAGCTTCTCCATGTCTTTATCGTAATTTCCGTGCTCTCCGTGGAAATTCAGCTTATCCAACTTCGTGACGCCGTCCACCAGATGCGCTACTTCCTCCCCGAACTCCCTGCTGATTTCTTCGTCCGTCATAACGGTATCTTCCACCACATCATGCAGAAGACCCGCAACAATGGTTTCCTTATCCATCTCCAGATCCGCAAGAATAATGGACACGTACAACGGATGGATGATATAGGGCTCCCCTGACTTTCTGGCCTGCCCCTTATGGGCATCGGAAGCGACACGATAGGCTTTTCTGATCAGACTGATATCCGTCGAAGGATGGTATTTGCGCACACGGGTAATAAGCTCCTCATAAAGCTGCCCCGGAGTCTGAAATTCCTCTATCGATTCTATTCTGCCGTCGTCAAAGACCAGCTCAGTCTTTTCTTCTGTCGCCATACATTCACCCAATCCTTATTGGATTACATAATATATATTAGCAATTTTACGCCATTCTCTTATTATTTGCAAGGAAAATTAAAATAATTTACGTATGTGCACGGAATTTCAGTCTGTAAAGCCCCCTCTCCCGTCTCCATATTCTGCGGCCCCCAGCAGCCCAGCCTATCCCCGCTGTCGATAAACTCCCTGCGCTCATGCATCCACATTTGAAACCGCGCCGCGCCGTACAGCTCCGTTCCCGGCTCATGTCCGACCGCCTCCGGGCCGTAGAGGATGAACTGCGCGCCCAGCCGTCCAGCCACCACAAGCTGTCATAAAGCCGCCCTTCTCTCTCAAACGTATCTGACAAGTCGCTTGTGGTATTGAGAAGCTGAACGCTGTGGGAAAGCAAGTCATTGATTTCATCCATAAAAACAGCGATAGACTCTGGATCAAAACCGGTATGATACAACGATCCAAAGTTGATATCAAAATCGATTTCGCTTCAACTGACCATTTTTTCTTTGTTATCCGCAAAGGCAGACAGCACATAGCTATAAGAACCGACGCCCTGAAACACTGTCGGACGGTAGCGCAGAAGGTAGTCTTGCCCCTCCAACGTACATAAGAAAACCGATTATGACAACAAATCCCACAGGCTGCTATTATAACAGTCTGTGGGACTTTATGACTGATTTTACTTCTGCGCTCTATTGAACAGACTCCGCCATTTCTTTTACCAGCGCCAAATACTTAACGATCAACTCTGTCTGTTTTTCGACTGTTTCTGGATCCAAGCAGATATTCTGTGCAAAATTTCGAATAAATTCCTTTTCTTTCACATCATATGTACCATCCGCATACACCAGACCCAAAATCTCCAATAAAACAATTTTTCTGCACTGTATTTCAGAATCAGCGTAAATTTCCACCACTTTTTCAATAGGTATCACATTCTCGGCGTCAAAAAAAGATATCCCCATCTCACGACAGTATTCCTCTATCATATCCTTTTCTTCCTCTTCCACAACTCCATTTGCTTTTGCCGCATGCACACTCAAGCTTAAAAACGCTTCCTGCTCTTTACTGTTTAACTGGTCTAAAAACATATCTTTCCCTCCTCGTATGTAATCATGCTACATTATCATCAAGTTCATTTGCCAAAATATTTTCCGCATTGCGGACTGTCTCATCCATTTCTTCCTTGTTCACGGTATTCAGCTCATCTTCTTTCTCTGCCTGCAATACCAGCTTTACCTGACACATTTTGTACAACAAACCCACCAGAAGAATAAGATTCTCTGTTATTTTCTGTTCCTTCTCCGAAAAGTCACTCCAGTTCGTTTTCTCTGAGAATGAAATAATAAAATCAAGAGTTTTAAGCCTTTTCCTATACTGCTCTTCCACTTTGGACAAGGTTGTCTGATAGCCATTTGCCGCATCTTTTAATTGCCGCAAGTACCATGTGACTTTGTTGACCTGAGCATCTATTTTCTTTGCCTGCGAATAAGCTGCATCCGCCTTATCAGAAAGCTTTGCTCCGGTCACATTAAAAATAATACCTCCTACAAGCAGACCGACTCCTAAAGTAGCGCCTCCCAAAACCGCACTCCCAAGTGCCCTACCGCCTGCGCTTGCGCTGCTTCCAATCGCACCTCCTCCTAATGCCGCTAAGGCAGCATTGGTTGCTGCTGCCCCGCTTAATGACGAAATCGCAGTGCCCGTTGATGCTGTTCCCAACGCCATAACAGCCGATGTCGTAGCCCCTGCTGCCGCAAATCCGCCAGCGGTACCGGCTGCTGCCCCGGATACACCTCCAAGCAATACGCCGGCTCCAACCGAAATCTTTTTTAATTCTTCCGCCTCATATTTGGGCAAGTCAATTCCATCCTTATCGTATTTCTTAAACTCTGGTCTCCCCTGAATTTTTTCTATCAAATCCGAAAACTGCTCAAAGCTTGACAAAATACTCAATTCTTGTTCTCCGAGCCGATCCATAGCCTCCGTGGTTTTTTGATTGTAATCCTCAAATCTGGCAATGGCTTTCTCCTGCATTTTCTGCGCCGATTTCATGGTATCATTCGCATCTTTCATTTTCATACCGCCTCGGACACCAGCCCCAATTCCTCCCGCACCTGCGGCGACTGCAAGACCTCCAATGATAAATGGCAATGGCATTTCATTTTCCTCCTTTTTCTTTTTTTAGTAAATTACTCAAACTTCGCACTTGAATAAGTGCCTATGCACCTTGAAAATTCAATCATAACTGGCAATAAAACAGCATGA
>VSNH01000007.1 GCA_009774215.1 Lachnospiraceae bacterium | reverse complement strand
CTGGGAGAGGGTCTGCGGTATGAGATCAGTGATTTTCTTTCCATGATGAACGGCAGGAACAGCAGCGAATTTAAGCTGACCAGGAGCGAGTCGGTGGCGCTTGCCGATATCATGGAGAAGTTTTTGAAAGCGGAGGGGCGCGTAGAGAAATAGAATGTGGCCATGATGGTTTTGAACGGACAGATGACAGGCTGTCAGGAGTTGGGGGAATAGGAGCGGTTTCGATGAAAATTTGGGCGCACAGAGGATGCAGTCAGCGATATCCTGAAAATACGATGCTTGCCTTTGAAAAGGCGGCGGAACTAAAGGGGCTGACGGGGATCGAATTGGATATACAGCTCACAAAGGACGGGGAGATCGTCGTGATTCATGATGAGAGAGTGGACAGGACGACGGAGGGAACCGGGTATGTGAAGGATTTTACACTTTCGGAACTAAAAAGACTGCATATTTACGCAGACGAAAATCCGGCGCAGTCCATTCCGACCATTAATGAAGTGCTTGATCTGCTGCAGGATAGAATGAAGGGCGGATTAAAGCTCAATATAGAACTGAAAAACAGCGTGTATCCCTATGAGGGGATGGAAGAAAAGATCGTGGAGCTGATCGGGCGGTACGGTTTGCAGGAGAATATTGTCTATTCTTCGTTTTACGCGCTGTCTCTGGAAAAGCTGCGGGAGATAGAGCCGCAGGCGGAGATCGGGATTCTGGATACTAAGGTTTCTGACTGCTTGTATAAAGGGAAGGGCGGATGCGGCGCAAAGGCCTTGCATCCTTGCTGGCAGGGAATTGATTTGTCACCTGAAAAATTACAGGGATATACGGTGCGGGCATGGTTTTCCGGGCATCTGTATCCTGAGAAGCCGACTGGGACGAAGCTCGATTTGGATGTGTTGGAGAAGCGTGGAATTACGGATGTGTTTTTGAACGAGCCGGAGCGGTATTTGCTGGTTTGAAAGTAGCGTGAGAAGAACTTCTAGCCACTCACAGCAGAGGCTGTTTCGTGGAGAAGTTCTAGGAGTTGCCTTGCAACTCCGTCTCACGCAGGAGAATGCCTGAAATGCGGCATTCTCCGCACCGATTTGAGATTCCGCGATGCGGAATCATGGCGGTTAGAGTGTGCGGAAAACGAAAATTTCCTTATATTTGGTTGATTTATAGATAGCAAGGCACCTTGACAATTTCATACTTTATATCAGATTTGGCGACGGCTTTTCTTTATATGCCTTTGATACAATGTTAGAATGAGGGTAACAAAGGTTTGCGTATGGAGGGTACGGAATGCGCTATTTCAATACGGAAGGACGCTGTGATCCGGAGTCGGGTTTGCAGGGCGGCTTCCAGACCGATTGTGCCGATGATTGATGAGGTGGACAGCGCATCCAATAATCGGGTGTTTATTGACTTTTTGGCACAGCTTCGCGCGTATTATCTGAAACGGAGAAAGAAGCCGATTATCAATGGCACGGGAAATTATTATCTCGAAGCGCAGACAAAGGATGCTTCCAGAACCGACGTGATCGTGGATTACTTAGGGCAGCAGTTTGTGGTGGAACTGAAAATCTGGCGTGGAAATGAGTATAATGAGCGAGGGGAAAGACAGATTACCGAATACTTGGACTACTATCATCTGGATAAGGGCTACATGCTCAGCTTTAACTTTAATAAGAAGAAGGAAGTGGGCGTGAAGGAACTGCAGGTTGGGGATAAGATGATCGTGGAGGCGGTGGTGTGAGGAAAACTTCCTTAAGAACGGAAAAACGTCAAAAAGAAATCAAAATTATTGTTGACAGCTGCGTGCGATGCTGTTAGAATATAGGCATCAAAGGAATTCTAACAGTTGTGCGTTCGGCACGTTCAAGACAGCTTCTGTCGGATTTTTTCTTTGAAACATAACAGAAAACGGCAGGAGAGAATGAGAGGGTGCAATTTGTTATGACATATCATATCCTGCCAGAGAAAGGGAGGATACCATATGTCAAGACGAAGACAAAAGAAGAGACACGCAAGCAGGCGACCGGAGCAGTACAGGCAGAAACAAAGACAAATGCAGCGGAATGTAAAGGACAGGTTGTTCCGGTATCTGTTTGAGAAAGACAGATATGCGCTTCTGGATTTGTACAACGCGTTGAATGGGACAGCATATGAGGATTCATCACAGCTTGAGATTGTGACGATTGAGAGCGCGGTTTATGTAGTGATGAAGAACGATTTAGCCTATATTCTGTCCGGTACATTAAGCATGTATGAGCACCAGAGTACATACAGCCCGAATCTGCCGGTAAGGTTTCTGATCTATCTGGCGCAGGAGTACCAGATGGTGATCGAGAAGGCGGAGAGAAGCCTGTATGGAACCGGGCAGATTACCTTGCCTACGCCACAGTGCGTTGTCTTTTACAACGGCGTGAAGGAGATGCCGGAAGAGCAGACGTTAAAGCTGTCAGATGCCTTTGAAAATAAGAAGGCGCAGGCAGATGTAGAGCTGACGGTGCGGATGCTCAACATTAACCACGGACATAATAATAAGCTGATGGAGAAGTGTAAGGTTTTGGAGGAGTATTCTAAGCTGGTAGCCGTGATAAGAGATTGTATGGCTGCTGAAAAGGATATGCAGACAGCTTTGAACAGAGCGGTGGATTATTGTATAGAAGAAGGTATCTTGAAGGAGTTTCTCTTAAAGAACCGTGCGGAGGTGTTAGGAATGTTATTGGAAGAGTTTGACGCGGAGAAATATGAGAGGACGATACGGGGAGAGGGAAGAGAGGAGGGAAAAAAAGAAGGAAGAGAGGAAGGGAAAAAAGAAGGCCTGAAGATAGGTATGCGTTTGAGCATAGAGATTCTGCAGGAGACCAATCAGACAAGAGAGGACGCAAAGAAAAAGATAGCAGAGAAGTATTCGGTATCTGAAGATGAGGCAGAGCAGGAACTCTTACTGTACTGGAAGGGGAACTGAATGACTTGAAGTAGTAAAGGCATATTAGATATAGAAATATAGATAAAATTAGAAGAATCTGATGTAAAGTATGGAATTGTCGTATTTTGCATCAGATTTTTATTTGGTTAAGTTCAACTTGTTCGACAAGAAAAAGGAGACATGATGACAGATTATCAGAAGATACGGGATGCAATTGAGCGGTCACTTAATTCAGAAAAAAGTAATTTTATCATCTATCCGTATGGAGAATACGGCGTGTTGGCAAAGCGGATTCTAAACGACAGTTTTGGGATAGTAGAAGATTATGTGATTGACAACAGGCTTTCCCAATATAACAGTAGTATCAAGAATTTGGATTTTTTCAAGGAGTTGGACAGCAGTAAATATACCGTTTTGTTTACTTGTGCGAATCCGGACATATATGACGAGGCGTTACAACCTTTAAAGCAGTTTTTTGACGCAGACCAGATTATAGATATATTTAGTAGTAATTTCGAAGAGAGAGGGGTAACATGTCGCGGAAAATATAGCTATGGCCCATTGTGCGATCATTGGTTAGTGGAATCGGTTGGGGCGTTTTGTAGCTTTGCAGAGGGGACTGATGTTGTAGAGAATCATGCTGTTGGCTATATATCTACGCATCCATTCTTATATTTAGGTGGCATAGCGGATACAATTCGGGAGAAAAGATGGGATGAGTGGAGAGGGAGTGAAATTTATTTTGAGGGAGTTGCACCTAAAGGAGAAAATTATAAGTTAAAGCGAATACATGTTGGGAATGATGTGTGGTTAGGAAAAAACGTTTTGATTACAAATAGTGCGGATATCGGTAACGGAGTTATTGCGGGAGCGGGTGCTGTCATAACAAAAGATGTCCCAGACTATGCTGTAGTTGCAGAGAGCCCGGCTCGAATTATTAGATATAGATATACACAGGAGCAGATTATAGCATTAAATAGAATTGCATGGTGGAATTGGTCTGATGAAAAAATAAGGGAATGCTATGATGATTTTTTTGAAGAAGTAGAAGTGTTCATTAATAAACATAAGGATGATTGATAAAGAAAGTATGATGGCGGGATGAATTATTACAAGACAAAATTATATAAAGCAGAAATCAAAAAGAATATAGAACATAATAATATGCTGCAGGTGCTTAGCGGAAAAGTGTGTGTTGTTACAGGAGCGCGGGGGATGATCGGAAGCGAACTGATTGATACGATTATGTTTGCAAATCAATACTATGGTTTAAATTGTAAGGTCTATGGCATAGTCCGAAATATGTCGGTGGCTTCTGAACGGTTTCATTCATTTATTAATGATGATTTCTTTGAATTGATACAGGCTGATATTAATACGGATTTTATTCGTGTTAATGAGAATGTTGATTATATTATTCATGGAGCAAGCAATACGCATCCGGTCTATTATGCGACACGTCCAATAGAAACAATACTTACCAATACTGTCGGGACAAGTCGTGTTCTGGAATTTGCTTCGGAGCATAAATGCCAAAAGTTTATTTTTTTATCTTCGGTTGAAGTGTACGGCGAGAATAGAGGAGATGTAGATAAGTTTACTGAAGATTATTTGGGATATTTAGACTGTAATACTCTTAGAGCTGGCTACCCGGAAGGGAAAAGAGTGGGGGAGGCATTGTGTCAGGCATACATAGAGGAGAAAAATCTGGACTGCATAATACCAAGAATATCAAGATGCTATGGCCCTGGGCTTCTAAATGAGGATTCCAAGGCGCTGTCACAATTTATTCATAAGGCGGTAGACAGAGAAGATATTGTATTAAAAAGTAAAGGGAACCAATTATACTCTTATATTTATGCGGCGGATGTAGTTAGTGCAATTTTGTTTCTTATTTCGAGTGGACAGAGGGGAGAAGCGTATAATCTCTCAGGTATTGAATCGGATATTACGCTCGCAGAATTGGCAGATTGTGTTGCTGCCATTGCTGGCACAAAAGTAATCTATGATATACCTGATGAAAAGGAGGCGGCAGGATACTCTAAGGCGACGAAAGCTTTGTTAGATACTTCGAAGATAGAAAGTCTTGGGTGGCATTCGCGTTATTCAGTTAAAGAGGGAATTAGAAGAACGTTAGAAATGCAGGGATACTATTTGGGGGAGTGAGATGAATACAGCAATCGTAATTGCGGCGGGTGTAGGACAGAGAACAGGACAGTGTGTACCGAAGCAGTTTATCAATGTATTGGATAAACCTATCATAGCCTATACTTTGGAGAAATTTCAAAAATCGGAAAAGATAGACAGTATAGAAGTGGTTTGTCTGAAAGGTTGGGAAGAAGTTTTAAAAGTTTACGCCCTACAATATGGCATCGCAAAATTGAAATGGATCGTTACGGGTGGAAACAGCAGCCAGGAATCCATATACATAGGACTGAAATATCTGGAGGATATTTGTGGGGAAGGAGATATTGTAGTGATCCATGATGGGATTAGACCGATGGTTGAAGAGGATATCATCGATTCGTGTATCGATATCTGCCAAATACGAGGTAACGGCATTACGGCGCTTCCTGTTTACGAACAGATTTTTAAAGCTGATAATGGAGAATCGTCAAAGGAGTATATTCCCAGAGACAGTTTAAAGGTTTTACAGACGCCGCAGGCTTATAAATATAGTGAAATAAAGAAGGCGTATGATGAGGCTTTTGCAAAAGGAATAGGGATTCAAGGATCAGCGTATGCGAATACGATGATGGCTGAGTTGGGCAATACGCTCTACTTTTCAAAAGGTTCGACCAAAAATATAAAGATTACGACAAAAGATGATATAGAAATTTTCAAAGCTATGTTGAGGATGGAAGAATGATAGAATTGGATGCGACAACACTTCGAAAGCTCCAGATGACTGAGCTTGAGATGTTAAAGGAAGTGGATAGGATATGTAGAAAATATGATATTAAGTATTCTCTCGACGGCGGAACATTGTTGGGCGCAATACGGCATAACGGCTTTATTCCGTGGGATGATGACGCAGATGTTGTAATGTTAAGACCTGAGTATATTAGATTTTACAAAGCATGTAAGAAGGAGCTGGATAAGGATAAGTTTTTTCTGCAGGATTTTAGGACAGATTTGGACTACCGATGGGGGTACTCTAAAATGCGCAGAAATGGAACAGTCTTTTTGAGGGAGGGACAGGAGCATGGTAAATGGAACCAAAGCGTATTTATAGATATTTTTGTGTACGATCAAGTGCCGGATTCAAAAATACTTCGGAGAATTCATTTGCTAATCTGTTTTTGTATCAGGAAGGGATTGTACGCAGAGGTTGGCAGGAAAAGCGCCTCAAACGGACTTTTCAGAAAGCTATACCAGTTGCTCTATATAATTCCACGGGACAGATGGGTCAGACAACTTGAAAAGATGGCAGAGATTACAAGCAGGAAAAGGACAGAGCTTGTCAGACATATGACTTATCCATATAGAAAGGAATGTCGATATGGGTTGCCCAGAGAGTGTTTTGACGAGTACATAGATAAGGAATTTGAAGGTTTTAAATTTAAAATATTTAAAAACTATGATCTATATTTAACAAGGTTATATGGTGATTATATGATACTGCCGTCAGTGGAGAAAAGAAAAGTACATCCGGTGAGTAAGATTAAGTTAATAGATTGAAAGGTGAGAATATGTCAAATTTGGAAGAACAGATTGAAAAGGAAAAACAGAGGTATTTAGATTATGCCGACCGGAATAGTGATAAGCGAATATATATTTATGGGGCGGGAAAACAGGCGGTTCCGATTGCCGATTTTTATAAAAAGAACAACGTTTCTATAGATGGATTCTGTGTCACAGACCGATCGAGTAACAGAAAGAATATCAATGGAATGCCGGTATATCAGGTGGATGAGCTCCCTCATGCAGATGCTGCGTTTGTATTTGGGGTGAGGGTTCAGCTAAATGATGAAATAGAGAAGATATTGAAAGAAAATGGCTATACTAATTTTTTGCCGGCATCAAATTTGATTCGCTATTTAGGGGAATATGGGTACAGCTTCTATACAAGTCCCATGATTGAAATTACAACGAAGCTGGGATGTGCGGTAAATTGTAAATTTTGTCCACAAGAGTTATATATTAAGGAATATTTAAAAGAAGGAAATCCAGATACCGTATTATCTTTCGAAAATTATAGAATATGTATCGATAAATTGCCGGAAAATACAATTGTTGAATTTGCTGGATTTACGGAACCTTTTTTTAATGCAAGGTGTATGGAGATGATTCAATATGCGAAAAACAGAGGGCATAGAGTAAATTTATTTACGACGCTCCGGGGATTGAAATTGGATCAGATAGATCAACTGCTGGAGATCGAATTTGAGGAGTTCGTTCTGCATGTTCCGGATCGTGAAGGTTATGCTGTTATTCCTGTGGATGAAGAGTATAGGGAAATTATAAAAAGATTAAGCGTGGCAAAGAAGCCAAATGGAAACAGTTTCATTGATTACGCCTGCGCGCAGGGGACGGTGGAGGATGAGATAACAGAACTGCTGGGAAACGATATTAGAATTTATGTGGTTCTCAACGATAGGGCAGGAAATTTGCAGGATAGCTGTCTGTATGGAAAAAAGGGAATTCGTGGCAGGATAAGGTGTGAACTTTCAAAAGATATTAACCATAATGTTTTACTGCCGGACGGGCGGGTGATTCTGTGCTCGAATGATTGGGGATTAAAGCATGTCATGGGGAATCTGATACACGAGACATATGAGCAGATTCTGGATGGTGACGAGGCGAATAAAATAAGAGAGGCGATGAAGAACGAAGGCGGCGCATTCGTTTTGTGTAGAAACTGTTTTCAGGCAATATGCGAGGGAGATTTTTAAATGTACATAGAAAAAATCGACAGTCCAAAAGATTTGAAAAAGCTGAATGTAGAGCAGTGTGTTGTTTTAGCAGATGAAATACGATATGCGCTTTTGCATGCCATTAGCGCGACAGGGGGACACCTTTCTTCCAATTTGGGAATTGTGGAAGCGACGATAGCGTTACACTATGTATTTGATTCCCCAACAGATAAGATCATTTTTGATACTTCGCATCAATGCTATACACATAAAATACTTACAGGGCGAAAAGATGCATACTTAGAACCAAAGCAGTATAAAAAGTATTCCGGCTATACAAACCCGGACGAGAGCGTACATGATTATTTTAAACTGGGTCACACTTCAACGTCAATTAGTTTGGCTTGTGGCTTGGCAAAGGCAAGAGATTTGAGAGGAGATAAAGAAAATGTAATAGCCGTTATAGGAGATGGTTCACTAAGCGGTGGAGAAGCATTCGAGGGATTAAATTTCGGTGGCTCTGAGATAAGGGGAAATCTAATCATTTTGTTTAATGATAATCAAATGTCCATTGCGGAAAATCATGGGGGAATGTACGAGAGCATAAATGCGCTTCGTATGTCCAAAGGCGAGACACCGAATAATATCTTTCGGTTTTTGGGATATGAATATAAATACATCGGAGATGGAAATGATCTTATGAACCTGATACCGATTTTTCAGCAGATTAAGGATATTGACCATCCGATTGTACTGCATATGTGCACTATGAAGGGGAAGGGTTATGATGTATCCGAACAAAAAAGGGAAGAAACACATTTTGTTAAGTCATTTGATTTGAAACTGGGTGATGTTCAACAAAAAATTGCGGGCGAGAGATATGATCTGATTGTCAGAGATTTTTTGCTTGAAAAGATGAAGGCGGATAGAAACGTTGTGATAATGACGGCGGCAATGCCTGTTACACTGTCCTTATCAGAAGAGCTGAGAAAACAGATTGGAGAGCAGTACATAGACGTTGGGATTGCGGAAGAGCATGCAATATCAATGGCGGGAGGAATCGCCAGAAATGGCGGAAAGCCTGTATTTTTTACCAGATCGACCTTCTTCCAGAGAGCCTATGACCAGATATCACAGGATGTATGTATCAATAAACTTCCGATTACCATGATACTGATTAATTCATCTGTTTATGCTGCTACGGATATGACGCATATTGGCACTTTTGATATTGCCATGATGTCAAATATTCCGAATCTTGTAATGCTGGCGCCGACCAATAAAGAGGAATATCTGGCAATGCTTGATTGGAGTATTGAACAGGACGAGTATCCTGTGGCAATACGACCGCCAAGAAACGGTATATATCATGCCGACTATGAGGTTAACAGGGATTATAGTGTGATCAATAAATTCCAGATGACGATTCAGGGAGAAGAAATAGCAGTAATAGCGTTAGGTGATTTTTATCAATTAGGTGAAGAAGTTATTAAATTGATCCGGGATGAAATTCATGTAAATGCCAGTCTGATTAATCCAAGATATGCGTCGGGAATTGATGAAATACTGTTGAACGAATTATCCGAGACTCATCGCATTATCATTACGTTAGAGGATGGGATACTGGAGGGAGGATTTGGACAGAAAATTTCGGCATTTTATGGGAATACCGGTGTAAAGGTCTTAAATTATGGGTTAAAAAAGGAATTTGTAGATTTTTATGATACACGGGAAATCTTGGGAAGGAATAGATTAAAGCCAAACTTAATTGTAGAAGATATCATGAGACAAATACAGCGGTGAAGTGGAAATGTCGCAAACCGAAGCCAATGGTAACAGATGTGGGAAATAATAAATGAGGGAAAATCAACATGAAATTTTCAATCGTAACGGTTTGTTTGAATTCAGCAGACACAATTAGGCAGACGATAGAGAGCGTTGTACATCAGCAGAACGAGAATATTGAATATATCATAATTGACGGAGGGTCTACGGATGGCACTGTAGATATTATAAAAGAATATGGCGATGAAATTTCATTTTGGGTTAGTGAAAAAGATAACGGATTATATGATGCCATGAATAAGGGGATAGTAAAGGCGTCTGGAGATGTGATATCTTTGCTCAATTCTGACGATTGGTATGAACCAAATATTCTGGAAAGAGTGAAAGAGTATTTTGAGACTTATAAAGTTGATATGGTGTGTGGAAGTATAAGAAACATCTTAGACAATGAAGAATTTGGAATAACAGCACCTAGGTATGATTTGGGCGAGCTCCATCTTAGAGTACAATGCATGCCGCCGGCATTATTTTGTAGAAAAAGTGTTTATGATCAGATAGGACTCTTTAATACGGAGTTTAAGATAACGTCCGATTTCGAATGGGAAATGAAAGTATGGCAAACGGGATTATCCTGTTACAATGCCGCCGATATTTTTACAAACTTTCGGCTGTCAGGAACATCCGGCCAAAGGAAATACCTGGCCATGTTAGAAAATTACGAGATAGCGAAACGATATTTGACTCCCAAGTATCAAAAGGAAGTCGATACATTTTATTCTGAGAGGCTCGAAAGTTGCTTTTATGAGCAGAGTTTTGAAGAACAATTAAAAAATATTGATAAAAATGTTTTGTTAAATATTTTTGGTGATGAGGAGCTTTATATATGGGGAACGGGGATTCAAGGCGCCTTGTGTTTACATACGATGGAACAACTGGAACTTAAATGCGCTGGTTTTGTAGACAATGATAAAAGAAAATGGAACAGCAAAATTAAGAACTATCTAATTTACGAGCCAGTTAAACTGGATAAAAGTATAAAGATATGTATTGCGGCGCGTGAGTATAATACACAGATCAAAGAGCAGTTAGTGGATTTGGGATATTTACCTGATAGATATGTGGAGTTTTCCGAAGTAATGAAGCAGGCGGTAATGAAGGAGACTGGTATTAGATATATGGTCGATTAGATGAGTAGCGGGTAATTTATTAAACTATTAAATATGACAGTGGGTATTATTGAGAAAGGTAAACATATAGGCGATGAAAGTATTGTGGTTATGTAATATAGTACTGCCGGAATATGCAGAAGAATTTGCATTGAAACCAACAGTTGTTGAAGGATGGCTAACCGGAATGTTACATCAGATGGAAAAGAAGGTAGAAATCGCGCTTTGCTTCCCTATTATTGATTTATGGAGAAAGAAAGATGGAGAATTAAATGGACATAAATTCTATTCCTTTTCCTATTCGGATTATGAATACAGTACAGAAACAGAAGAAAGATTTGCAGAAATATTAAATGATTATCAGCCAGACATCGTACATATTTGGGGAACTGAATTTCCGCATACTTTGGCAATGATAAATTCCTGTGAAAAAATGAGGATTTTAGATAAAGTACTTATTAATATTCAGGGTCTGATTGAGCCTTGCAGTCAGTATTATTTAGATCATATATCAGAAGAATATATCGACGAAGAAAATGAGCTTGGTGATTCGCTGCGCAAGGCGCAGGAGGAATTTCAGGTTCGTGGTAGGTATGAGAGAGAAGCATTGAATAAAGTTAAATACGTAATTGGAAGAACAGATTGGGATTGCGCGTGGGTAAAACATATTAATTCTAATATTATTTATTATTGTGTAGGAGAGATATTACGGGATGAGTTTTATGAGAAAAGAAGGACTTGGTCGTATGAAATGTGTGAAAAGCATTCAGTATTTGTCAGCCAGGCAGGATATGCGATTAAAGGACTTGATTATTTACTGCGCGCAATGCCTGACATTATTAAAGATTATCCAGATGCACATGTTTATATTGCGGGGACAAATCCAATGGTGAACAATCCAAGATCGGGATATATAACACCATATGGCGTTTTCTTAAAAAACATAATTAGCGAATTGAACTTACAGGATAATGTGTCCTTTTTAGGACGTCTTAATGCTAAGCAAATGATACAGATGTATTTAAAAGCAAATGTGTTTGTCTCTTGCTCCAGAATAGAAAATTCTCCCAATTCAGTTTGTGAAGCAGCAATTATAGGGACTCCGATTGTGTCATCTTATGTAGGGGGAATTGAGAATTTGGCTGAAAAAATTACAAATATTTATCTGTATCAGCCTGGCGTGGAATATATGCTTGCATTTTATATAAAAAAAGTGTTTAAAACTGATAAGTTTGCAATTCATTCAAATAAAATTCTGGAATTTATGGATAGGCAGAATAATATGGAGACTACATGGAAAATTTATCAGGAATTGTGTAAAAAAAGGGAATCAGAGGGAGAAGATCAATGAATGTTGCAACAATTCTTTTTACTTATAATCGCAGCAAACATACACGGCAGGTTCTTGACGCATTGAGCAGAAACACAGTTTTACCTGATAAACTTTATATTTTTCAGGATGGACCAAAAAGAACTACAAATCAAAAAGAGTGGAAAGCTGTCAGTGATGTAATAAATGCTGTTTCATGGTGTGATACAGAAATAGTCATATCGAACTATAATAAAGGATTGGCAAATTCTATAAAATCTGGTGTGAGTCAGGTGCTTCAATTATATGATGCTGTGATTGTATTAGAAGACGACTGTGTACCTCATCCGCAATTTATGGAGTATATGGTAAAAGCATTGGAAAAATATGAATCCAAGAAAGAGGTGTATCATATAGGGGCATCATCCGAGCCAGTAGAAGTAAACGAAAATGGAACATGCGCCTATTTTTTGGGAAGAGCAAATTCATGTGGCTGGGGGACTTGGAAGGATAGGTGGGAACAGTTTAATAACGATTATACTCTTTTGGTAAAGATAAAGTCAGATTCACAATTAAATGAATGGTTTCAATTATGGGCAGAAGATACAGAATCAGCCATTTTAGGGAATATTGAGGGCACAACTGATTCATGGGCAGCATTTTGGGTACTTACTATAATTATGAACAAGGGATATTGCATGTCGCCATATGAGTCTTTCATTACGAATATTGGTTATGATAATAGTGGAAGACATTCTGGGGCGGCTCAGCCGGAATTGAAGATTCGTTCGGATGAAAATCGAACCGAAATTATTTTGCCGGATAAGATTGAATTTGTTGATAATTATAAAAAATCTTTTGCGAACTATTATCCATGGACCAATCCGATAATAAAGAATGCGTATTATAGAGATGTGGCTTTGGATTTGCTGGAAATATCTCAAAAAAATATTAGCATGGCTGACTACCTGAAAAAATATGGAATACAGAAAATTGCAATATGGGGCAGAGGAAGAATAACAACATATCTGATTGAGGCGCTAAAGACCGAAATTGAAATATTGGCGATTACGGAAACACATCCGGCAGGGGACAAGTATGAGGAGATACCTTTAATTTCATGGAGAAAGTTGCAAGAGGATATTCCCTTAATTATAGTTATTCCGGGGTTTGATGCTGAGCGGATTAAAAGCACTCTTGAAGAGATTCATTTAGAAGATCGTGCTATTTCCATTGGGGAGCTGACGGATGTAATATTGCGTAGTGAGGAGAAAGAAGGATCAAGGTGACGTGAAAAATAATAGGGTTCTTACACTGTTTTATCATCGTATCAATGTGTTCGCAAATGATTATCAACAACTATGCGTATCTCCCCAAAATTTTAAAGAACAACTGCAATATTTGAAAGATAATTACTTGCTCGTACGCTTTGAAGAAGACTGGAATCAATTAAATTCTGATGCAGTGGCGATTACCTTTGATGACGGATATCTTGATAATCTGCAATTTGCTCTTCCGATTTTGGAGGAGATGCAGGTACCAGCAACTATATTCGTGAGCACTGGCACGATGAATCAGGCAAAAGAATTGTGGTGGGATGAATTAGAATATTTATTACTTAATGACAATTACACGTCCTCATATTTTCAATTGGAGGATAGTGAGTTCGGCTATCGGTGGGATACAAGTACTTGGGCGTATCGGGAAAATTGTTATAGGAGTATTCACCATCTGATGAAAAATTTTGTTAATCCGAATAAGCGCGAAGAATGGATGGAACAGTTATGGCGCTGGCGTGGATTGGAAAGAAAGGCAAGAAAAGAAAATTTAACAGTTTCTGAAGATGAATGTCGGATTTTGGCGCGGTCAAAAATGATTTCCATAGGGGCGCATACAGTAAACCATCCGTCACTGGCAGTTTTAAACAGAGCGGATCAGGAAAAGGAAATTGCGTCATCGATAGACAGGCTCTCAGATATTTTGGGTGAACAAATTATTCTGTTTTCTTATCCGTTTGGGAGTTACGGCGCAAATTATAATGAGGACAGTATAAAAATATGTAAGCGGTGCGGAATTAAGAAAGCAGCATCCACGGATAGTTTGTTATGGGATTCGTCAGTGAATCCATATACAATTCCCCGTAAAGTAATTAGGAACTGGGATGCAGAAGAATTTCAAAAAAAGCTGCAGGAATATTGGGAAGGGGTTTAGATGAAGAAAGTTTTTGTTTTTGGAAGAGGAAGTCTGTATAAACAAAAGGAAACGTATATTAAGAGAACTTATAACGTGCAGGGCTTTGTGGATAATGCGGTTAGCAGGGATAATGAAATGGATGTGGAGAGTGGTTTACCTGTTATCCATCCGGAGCAGATTAGTCAATATTTAGACGAGGATGTGAAGATAATTTTAATGTCAACACAGTATGTTTCCATGTGGAAACAGTTAAGTAAGTTGGGAATTGAAAAACATAGAATCCTGTTTGGAATTATATTTCCACCGCTTATGGATGGCGAAGATGTTTTATTTGGAGATGGAGGAAGTATAGTGGCAGAAGAGTGTGGAGGTGTCTGCTATTTAAATTGTGCTAAAAAGATAGACGTGGAGAGCCATAAGCAGTTATTAGAAAAGGTGCAGGATATTCTGAGAGAACGGTATAAAAGAAAATATCCTATTATTGATGCAATTTCACAAATGGATACTGAGCCGGTCAGCAGAAAATTTGGCACGGAGAGAGGAACGGCGATAGATCGATATTATATTGAAAAATTTCTTGAGAAAAATAGGGGGCTTATACATGGTGATTGTATTGAAATCGCTGAAAATACATATACGCTGCGTTACGGAGAAAACAGGGTGAAAAACGCATATATTCTACATGTAAAAGGCTGGGGAGAGAATGCGATAAAAGGGAATCTGGAAACGGGAGAGGGAATCAGGGAAAATCAATATGACTGTGCCGTTATTACGCAGACATTAATGTTTATTTATGATCTTAGAGAGACAGCGAGAAATATATATAAAATGCTTAAGCCGGGGAGCAATGCGTTGCTTACGGTTGCTGGTATATCCCAGATATCACGTTATGATGCAGAACTTTGGGGAAGTTATTATGGGTTCCATGAAGATGCAGTAAAGGCATTGTTTGAACCGGAATTTGGCAGCGAAAATGTTATGGTAGACACATATGGGAATGTAAAGACGGCAATTGGTTTATTGTGTGGACTGTGCAGAGAGGACTTAAAGGAGGAAGATTTTATTTTCCAGGATAAAGATTATCCGGTAATTATCACGGCGTTACTGCATAAGGAGGAAGAAGTTAAATGAATTATATCGGCGCACTGGAAACGGATAGTGAACTTATTAATAGCAATAAAGAATATCTAATTTACGGAGGGGCAGGAGGATATGGAGAAAAAATATACCGAAATATGGAACTATATGGGAAGCAGGGTAATGTCAAAGCATTCATAGATAGAGAACCAGCCAGATGGGGAGATACGTTGCATGGTATTCCTGTCCTCAGTATAGAGAGGGCAAAGGAAGAATACAGGGAAGCGGTTATATGCATTGGAGGTGAAGTAGAAGAAAATATAAAAGATATTGAATTGCTACAGGGAATGTTAAATATTCATCAAATTATATTTAATAGAAAATGCAAAATGTATGGAACAGAGTATGGAGGATTTTATCTGCCGGAGAGTGTTGTGATAAAAAATGCCGTTGTATATTCATTTGGTATTGGGGAGGATTTGTCATTCAGTGAAGCTATCATTGAGGCGGGAGGAAAAGTTTTTGCGTTTGATCCCACGCCCAAAGCGATAAAATTTGTGGAAAATCATAGATTGTTTTCTCATCCTAATTTCCGCTTTTTCCCGTATGGATTATCTGACAGAGACGAAGCAGAAAAGTTTTTCTTGCCAAAGAGAGAAGACTGGGTATCTGGTTCAGTTATATTGCACCGTCATGTAGATGATGGAAATGTAGTTGAGGTGGAGATGAAAACATTAAGAACAATTATGCGGGAATTAGGGCATGACGGCATTGATATTCTAAAAATGGATATAGAAGGCTCGGAATTTAAAGTGATGGAAAATATAATGGATCCCAGTTTGGAGACAGTGAATTGCGAAGTGATTCTGATGGAAACGCATGAGAGGTTTTTTGCGCCAGATGATAGAGAATATGCAGATAAACTGTATAAAACCATGGGCAGAGTCGGCTTTTATGACTTGCATGGTACGGCTAAAGAACCAACGTTTATTAAAATAGACATTTCAGATTAGGATGTATTGCACTTGATATAGAGGGATTGAAATGAGCATAGAATACATAGGCGGCATTTTATATGACGAAAAACTCTTAGAGAGTAATGAAGAGATCGTTATCTTTGGAACGGGCGTATGCGGAAAAAAAGTAGTGGAGTATCTTGCGAAAAGTGGAAAAAAAGGCAATATCGTCTGCTTCTGCGATTCAAATTGTGGCTTGGGGAAAAGCGAAGTTATGGGCATCCCGGTATGTGAGCCGAGCGAGACATGTAAAAATTATCCCAATGCGGATTACCTGATCAGCGGGAAATTTTCCGGAGAAATGTATAAAGTTTTGAAACATAAGCATATTAACAAAATTCATATTCTTGTTGTGTAACAATGGGAGGCGGAGTTGAAAATGAAAAAGGAGAAAATAATTGCATATTATCCGTATTCTTGTAACACAAATGCCTATCATGGACTTATTCAGGAAATGCTTTCTGAAAGATTTTTTGTCATAGATTACTATGATGTGAAGAAGGATATTTTTCAGATAAATGATATAGATGCAATCTATTTTAACTGGATTGAGGATAAAATGGATGAGCTTGACCGCGCGTTAATTTTAAAGGCACATGAAGCTGGAGTTAGAACTTATTGGGTATTTCATAATCGGGTATCACATAACCGAGATATGGAACGAGAATGCAGAACTAATATTGTTTTTCTGATGAAGAATGTAAGTGATATTATCATACTTTCCCGTTCCAGTGTCAAATATTTATATGAATATGTACCGCGGCTGGATCAAAATAAATTACATTATCTGCCTCACCCGGAATATATCGGGAATTACGGGGCTTTAGAGGACACAACTTTTCAGGGTGATATAGACAAGTCGAGATTTGTGTTTGGGTGTATCGGCAACCTCAGGCCTGATAAAAACATAGAATTAATCATTGAGGCTTTTAAGTGCTTTCCATATAGGCGGGAGAGCAAGCTGTTTATCATTGGCGGGCCGGATGGAGAAGATTATCTGGAAATGCTTGAAAATCTGATAGATAGTGATGAAAATATTATTTTGCTTCCTGAACATATCCCTGATTATATGATGAAATTTTATGTGGAATCCGCAGATGTCCTTGTCCTGCCCTATGATGTGAAGACAAGTATGAATTCTGGCGTTATGCTGCTTGCTTTCACTAATAAGAGAACCGTTATAGTTTCTGATATTTGCATGACGGAAGAGTTTGACGATGCGCTTTTTTACCGATATGCCTACGCAGACGAAGAGGATCATATTGCACAGCTGACGAAACAGATGGAAAGGGCATATACAGACGGGAAAGCGGCGGTCAGAAAGAAGGGAGTGGCGCTTTTTGACGAGATCCTGATACACAATTCGAAAGAAAAGGTAAAAAGCGAATTGCATAAGATATTGGGCGATTTACCGACACACAGTGTCAGAGCGGAGATCAGGCAGATGCTGAGCGGAGAGTATCGGGATAAGGATATGTGGCGTAGAAAATATACCATTTCTGACGCATGGCTGCAGAACGTTTTGTCAGGCAATACATTTATGGAGCATTTGAAGTATAATCAGGCAAAGCGGATTGCCATTTACGGATTTGGGAAATACGGGAAGCTGCTGTATAAAGAAATGCAGAAACGGGAAATCCCGGTTGCATGCATTATAGATCAAAACGCGGACAAACTTGCCGGAGATATCGGGGTATGTACGTTGGATGATTTACATGAGAATCTTGACATTGTTATTGTAACTGTTGCGGTGGATATGGGCGTCATTCGGGAGCGCTGTCAGAGCTTTAACGAAGACTGCTATGTATTTAGTCTTGGAGATATTTAAAGCGTATGATACTTACGATTATTGTTACCTATAATGGAGAAAAATACATAGAGGATTGTCTTGACAGTCTTCAAAGGCAGACCTGCCAAACAGATATTCTGGTAGTGGATAATGATTCCGTGGATCACACATGTGAGACGATAGAAAATAGATATCCACAGGTAAAACTGTTAAAACTTGGATATAACAGTGGATTTGCCCACGCGAACAATGTAGGAATCCAATACGCCTTAGAGCAGGGATATGAGTACGTGCTCCTGATTAATGAAGACACGGTTGCGGAACAGAGTCTTGTAGAAGAACTATTGAAACATGCAGACAGTAAAACGGCGGTAATCCCTAAAATTTATATGAATGGTTCCAAAACGAAAATTTGGTATGCAGCCGGTAAATTGGATTTTGAAAAGTGCAGAGCGGTTAATTGTCGGGAAGAACTGGCGGACAGAGTAACAGAAGTTACTTTTATGACAGGCTGTTGCATGTTTATTCATGCAGATGTGTTTCGAGAGGTTGGTCTGTTTGATGAAAACTATTTTATGTATTACGAAGATACGGATCTGTCACTGAGAATGTACAAGCATAAGATTAAAATGTTGTATGTGCCGGACACTTATGTTTGGCATCGCATACAGGGAAAAACAGAAAAGTCTTATTATGTTTATTATATGATCAGAAACAGGTTGTATTTTTTGAAAAAACATGCAGAGGTATTTCAGCGAAACAGCGGCAGGATTGTCTTAGATGAAATACGCAGAATCCTTTCCAAACCAGATGTCTATACGAAAACATTTGCAAAGTATCAGTGGAAGGGAGTTGGGGATTTTCTAAGAAAGCGGATGGGGCGGCTGGATGGTTCCATGAAAAACAACAGCAGCCTGATGGAGCAGGGATACCGCCAGGCGGAGAAATATCGGATTTTCTATGAATTGACATATGAGTGGGCGTATGGAGCTATGGCAGGAAAAAATATTGCGGGATGGATTGCAAAGAATGGGTATCGAACTGTAGCGATATATGGGCTGGGCGCGCTGGGGCAGATGGCCTATTCGGATTTATGCAGGTGTAAAGATATACTGGTTAAATATGGGCTTGATAGAAGGGACAACATAGGATTTAAAGAATTGAAGATATATAGGATAGAGAACTGTCCGGAGCCGGTTGAACTGATTATTGTAACAGCAATTACATCATATGAAGAAATCAAGGCGGAGATCAGGGAGAAACTGGATTTTTCCTGTAAATTGATTTCGCTGATGCAGTTGGTGGAAGAAATGTTTATTTAGAGTGTGGGAAAGTATGAAATATCTGATATGGGGTATTGGTGAGAGGCTTAAAAGAAATATTGATAAGGTGAATAGGAATTGTATCATTGGGTTTGTGGATCAGAGAGCACAAAATGATGCGGCAGAATACTATGGAAAGCCGTTGTTTTCACCAGACTCCATAAAGGGGCACATAGTTGACGGCGTTGTGATAAGCTCTGACAAGTATTTTGATGAGATAGCGCGCGAATGTATCTTTGAGCGGGGGATAGACTGCAAAAAAATTTTGAGATTGGATTTTTTGCTGCAGCAGGAAGGGAAGAATCCCGGTTACCCGAAGATGCAGATGGCATACCGCGAGGTAATGGAATTTATTTTTGGCAGCGAACGGGCCGGTATTGTCAGGAATTGGCTGGGCGCAGAGCATACAAAGGAACAGCCTGCAAAAAATGTAATAAATTGTCAAGGTTATATTTTTCCGGTAGATATGGCAATACCTTCTTTGCGTGTTTATCAGGTCACGCATAAGCTTTTTCAGCCCATAGGGAATCAGGGGTATGTGCCAATTGGAGTTGGGCACGGGACGCTTCCTTATATCAGGGATCATACGGGTAATAATATAGCGAAGTATAACAGTTTGATTAATGAATGTACTGCGCTTTACTGGATATGGCAGAATGGAACAGAGGAGTATATCGGATTAAACCATTATAGAAGGGTTTTTGAATCTGAAATAAATATCGGATGGCCATTGCAGGATGTGGAAGCGTTTGTACTTTTGCATAAATACGATGTGATTGTTGCAAAGGCGGTTGCGTTTCAGGGCTATTCGGTGGCCTCCATGTTAAGTGTGGAAATTTGTAAAGAGGCTTTCGAGGCGAGCTGGAAAGAATTGAATCTGATTTTTGAGACAAAAAGTGTAGATGAAAAGCTTGCGTTTCAAAAGGTCATGGAGGAAAGTATTATTTTCCCATGCAATATGTTTATTACAAAGCGAACCAGAATGAATGAATACTGTGAATGGCTTTTTCCGATTTTATTTCAACTGATTGACAGAGTGGAAGTGAAAGAGGAGTGGGATACATACAGCAAACGTGTGATTGGATTTTGGGCAGAGCGGCTGTTTACCGTCTGGCTATATTACAGTGGGTATTTGGTGAAGCAGCTTCCTGTTTTAGCAATAGGTGATGAAAGACCATATGGGAAATAGAACAGCGGCGAGGAAAAGATATGGGAGAGAGATTAAAGGAAATGATTCATGATCCTGAAATATCGGTGATTATAACCATACATAACGCGGAAAAATACCTGAGGGAGTGCCTTGACAGTGTTATGAACCAGACTTTTGAGGAGATTGAGATCTTATGTATGGATGGTGGCAGCACAGATGATTCTCCGGAAATACTGCAAGACTATGCTGCGAAAGATGGCAGAATCCGTATTATCAATGATGACAATACAAGCTATGGACACAAGGTAAATGAGGGGATTGCACAGGCAAGGGGAGAGTATGTTTCCGTCTTGGAATCGGACGATATGTATGAACCTTTTATGCTGGAAAGATTGTATGAGATTGTAAGGCGGCATCATCCGGACTTTGTAAATGGGGACTATACAAATTTTTTTGATGTAGACGGCTGGCGGTTTGGCTACGTTACGCATATGTATGCGGAGGAAAACTATAACAGTTTGATTCATTACAGGGAAGAACCGGAACGATTCGGAGTTATTCCCCGATTCTGGACAGGCATTTTCAGAAAAGATTTTCTGCTGGAACAGGATATTCGTATGAATGAATCGCCGGGAGCTTCCTATCAGGACATGTCGTTTCGGTTCCTGACAAGTATTCTGGCGGCAAGCGCATACCATCTCAACCTGCCATTGTATTTATACAGAACCGATAATCCCGGTTCGTCCATGCATGATTCGACGAAGACAATTGTAATAGCGGAAGAACACGAGTTCCTGCAGAATGAGCTGAGAAGGCGCGGTATCACGAATGAGCATGTATGGCACAACGCCTATCTCTGGAAATATATGGATTTCCGTGGGAATTTAAGGCATTTGAAGGGAGAGTACAGACAGGAGCTGTTTGAGAGATACCTGCAGGAGTTGGAAAAAGACAGAGAGGCTTTGAAAAAATATGCGAAGCAGGGATATGGACAGTTTGCGAGAGAAATGATGGAGGAATCGCCACAGAGGGTCTTGGAATTGTTAGATCGGGATGTACTTCAGGAGCAGGAAGGCAGGGAGAGCCTGTACCGATTGGTGAATGCAGTTGCAAAACTGAGCAGCGGACAGGAAATAGTTATTTTCGGTGCAGGACAAAGAGGCAGGCGGATTTTGGAACTGCTTTGTTTTGAACCGCAGTGTGTCAGATGTATCGCTGACAATGACGGGAAGCTTTGGGATACGGATTTAGGCGGCTGCAGGATTCTTTCGCCGGAGAGAGCGGTGGAGAAATATCCGGATGCCGTTTACATTGTGGCGAATGGACTTCACGCGCAGGAGATGGAACAACAGTTAAAGAGTATGGGGATTCGGGAAAGCCAGTTAATCTTATGGGAGTAATACGTTCATTGGAGGAGATGCAGAAAATTTTTGCACGGAATAATGCATTGACGAAGAAACAAATAAGATATTATTCTGATCATTTTGCTGGAAACGGTGTGTTACGCACTGTAGTGGCAAAAGCCGGAAAATAGCAGTATTGGAATAAAATAGCGCCTTGACAATTTCATACTTTACATGAGACTTAGAAACGCCTTTCCTTTACACGTCCAAAATACAAAGTAAAAATGAGGTGTGAAACAAATTCTGGCTCAGGGCATGGAGGACATGGAATGAGGTATTTCAATACAGAAGGACGCTGCAAACCGGAAGAACACTATATGGTGTGCCGGGATGACAGGCTTAGATAAATTAAGGAAAGATTTGTAGGCAGGAAAAAATATTTTGTCATAAACAAGGGCAGACAGTATGGTAAGACAACAACACTTATGTCTCTGGCGGAATATTTAAAGAAAGACTATATTGTCATCTTTCTGGATTTCCAGTTGATGAGTGCGGCTAACTTTGCAGACGAACAAAGATAGTAGTGGGAATAAATTCATAAATTGTATGCGTTTAAAAATCTGATGTAAAGTATGAAATCGTCATAGTCTGCATCAGATCTTTTTTATTTCAGAACGGAGGCAAAGATGAGCAGCACAGACCAGACACAGGAACTGATTAACGGAATAAAATGCGGGCTTTTGCAATGGTATGATTTCGAACAAGACGCAAAAGTCCTCTATATCGGGGACAGCAAGGACGCGCTGGCTGAAATGCTTATCGATAAGTCTTTTGCCGTGGTATGCGCACCGGTGGAGCAGTCCTGTAACACGGAATGGACACAGGAGTATAAAGGCGGTTTTGATTATCTGATTGCGGTGGAAGCACTGGAGTGCACAGAAAACCCGGAGCAGGTTTTACAGAGCTGGCGAAGCCTTTTGAAAGAGGATGGCAGACTGCTCCTCGGTATGAACAACCGTTTCGGCATCCGCTACTTCTGTGGGGATCGGGATCCCTATACCGGCCGCAACTTCGACGGGATCGAGGGATATCGAAGAGCGTATGATAAAAAGGAGGATGTGTTCCGTGGCAGATGCTACAGCAGGAACGAAATGGAAAAAATGCTTAGGGCGGCGGGATGGAACTTTTTCCGATTTTTTTCTGTCCTGCCGGATCTGCAGAATCCCGGTCTGATTTATGCGGAGGACTATCTCCCGAACGAGGATTTGGCAAACCGTTTGTTCCCTACTTATAATTATCCGGATACCGTATTTTTGGAGGAGGCGCCTCTGTATGAGAGCTTGGATAACGACGGCCTGTTTCACAAACTGGCGAATGCGTGGCTGATTGAATGCGGGTCAAAGGAAGCGTTATGTGATGTATTGCATGTGACCTGCTCCATGGAGCGGGGGAGGGAGAGCGCGCTCTGCACGGTGGTTCGCAGAACGGGGATTGTGGAGAAACGGGCGGTTTACTCGGAGGGCGAAGCACGGCTTGAAAAGCTGGCGGCCCATGCGAAGGAACTGAAGGAGCGCGGCATTCCCGTGGTAGATACGAAGCTGGAGGGCGGCGTCTGTCAAATGCCGCTGATACAGGCGGAGGTGGGGCAGGTTTATCTCAAGAAGCTGCTTCGTACAGACAGAGAACGTTTTTTGCAGGAGATGGATCATTTTCGGGATCTGATTTTGCGGTCCTCTGCTATTGTGGAATCCGATCAGGGGGATGGAGAGGGCGCCATTCTGCGTAAGGGCTATGTTGATATGGTGCCGCTCAACAGCTTTTACATAGACGGGGAGTTTGTTTTTTATGACCAGGAGTTTTGTGAGGAAAACTATCCGGCCAACGCAATTATTTCCCGGATGGTTGGCACATTTTATGCAGGAAATGTGGAATTGATGAAGATTCTGCCGGTGGAGGAATTGTACGAAAGATACGGATTGACAAAATATCGGGAGCGCTGGCAGAGGATGGAAGGGGAATTCCTGAGGGATTTAAGAAAGGAAAGGGAGCTGCGGATCTATCATGAGGCGTGCAGGGGCAACGTGGAGACGATCTATGCAAACAGGCAGCGGATGAATTTTTCCACGGACGAGTATCAGCGGCTTTTCGTAGATATTTTCCGCAATGTGGAGGGAAGAAAACTGATTCTGTTTGGGTCAGGTCATTTTACGAAAAAATTTCTGGCAATGTACGGGCAGGATTATCCCGTCTATGCGATTGTTGACAATAACGAGCATAAATGGGGGCAGGAGATGGAAGGCATCGGGATTTGTTCACCGGCGATTTTTGAAGAACTGCCAAGCGGGGAGTATAAGGTTCTGATCTGCATCAAAAATTACCTGTCGGTGGTACGGCAGCTAGAAGAGCTGGGTGTGAAAGAGTATGGCATTTTCGACGCCGGGAAGGACTATCCGAGGAAGAGAAAGCCTATTGCGCAGACACAGATGCAAATAGCGCAGACTGAGCGGAAAAGGTATCATACGGGCTATATTTCCGGCGTGTTCGACCTGTTCCATGTGGGACACCTAAACATGTTTAAGCGGGCCAAGGAACAGTGTGAGTATCTGATTGTGGGGGTGGTTTCCGATGAGGGTGTGCGCAAATATAAGGAGGTGGAGCCCTTTGTCCCATATGAGGAGAGGGCGGAGATGGTGCGCTCCTGCCGCTATGTTGACGAGGTGGTGAAGATTCCGCTTGAGTTTCGCGGTGTCAGGGAGGCATACCAGATGTATCACTTTGACTGCCAATTTTCGGGAAGCGATTACAAGAATAATCCGGACTGGCTGGCGGACAAAGAGTTTCTGGAAAAACGCGGGTCGGATATGGTATTTTTTCCTTATACGGAGAGCACCAGCTCCAGCAAGCTGAAGCAGCTGATTGAGAAGCGGCTGTGCTGAGGTCGGTAAGGCGGCATCGCGAGAAAAATATGCGGAGGAAAGAACATTGAATATCATTTGTGCGCCACAGGGCATTGTGGACAGGAATCATCCGGGACAGGGAATCGGAGATATTTCGCAGGCAGGATTTGATTGTGTGCTGTTAGATTTGTCTTTATTCTGTACGCCGGATGCTATGGAGAAGCTCGGGGAACCGATGCAGAATACGGGAGCGTTACGGCAGACGGCTTTTTTGTGTGAACATCCGGAAGAATTATATGACAGCTTGGGACCATTGCTGGAACAGTGCAGGAGACGAAATGTGCGTTATACAACGGTCAGGGCTCCCTATCTGCGCCGGGATACAATACGCAGCGATTCGGAGACGTTTATAACGCGGCTGGCGGAGGAAAGCACTGCAATCTGCGGGCGGACCGGTTGTCGTTATCTGATTGTCAGACCTTTATCGGCAGGGATACCTTCGGAAAATCTTTGGGAGCGGAACCGCGCATTTTATCTGGATTTGGCGGAGCGTGCAAAAAAATATGATATGCAGATTTTGTTGGAGAACCAGTGCAGGGATTATAACGGGCATTTGCTGCGCGGTCTGTGCGCCGACAGCGGACAGGCGGTTCAGTGGATAGACGCGCTCAATGAGGCGGCGGGTGAAGAGCGGTTTGGCTTCTGCATGGATGTGGGTGTATGCAATATTTGCGGGCAGAATATGTATGATTTTATTCTGGCTCTGGAGAAGCGTCTGAAAACGGTGATTCTGCGCGATTGCGATGGAAACAATGAGAGCGCGCTGCTGCCGTTTACTGCGGTGAAACGGGGAGAATCCCGGACAGATTGGCTGAATCTGATCAGGGGTCTGCGTGAAATCGGATTCGACGGAGAACTGATTATGGATATGTATGACACGGCATCGGCATTTTCACCAATTCTGCGGCCGGAGCTTTTGAAGATGGCAAAATCAGTGGCGGCATATTTTAAGTGGCAGATCGGGATGGAAAATCTGTTGAAAAAATATTCGTCCAGAGTGCTGTTTGGAGCGGGCAATATGTGCCGGGCATACATGAAGTGTTACGGGGAAAAATATCCGCCGCTGTTTACCTGCGATAATAATGAAACGCTGTGGGGGAGTGTATTTGAGGGGCTGGAGGTAAAAGAGCCGCGGTGTCTGATGAATCTGCCTTCAGATTGCGCAATCTTTATCTGCAATATTTATTACAGGGAAATCGAGGCACAGCTGCGGCAGATGGGTGTGGAAAATCCGGTCGAGTTTTTTAACGATGAGTATATGCCGACGTTTCACTTTGACAGAATAGAACGCGACTGAGAGAAGCAGGACGTAAAGGCAGTGGAAATACGGAAAGACCCAACGAGCGTAAAATGACATGCGAGAGACGCATGCTGGTAGGCGGATATGAAAAGGGAGGACGGAAATGCTTCAAAGAGGAGTGCAGACGGAAAATATAGTAAATGACGAACATCCGGAGGAGGGATTTGCGATGCTTGCAAGGGCGGGCTTTTCCTGTGCGGATTTCAGCCTGAACGGATATCTGAAAAATACGGATATCTATCGGTCGCGGATCAATCGTTTTTTCGATCAATCGGTGGCAGAGCTTGAACGGTTCTTTGCACCGCATAAGCAGGGCGCGCAGGCGGCCGGAATCCGGATCAACCAGATGCATATGCCCTATCCGATTTATGTGCCGACCGCCGATGAGGGGATTAATACCTATCTGCGGGCGGAAGTGGCGCGCAAGAGTATGGCGGTCTGCGCTTTTCTGGAATGTCCGTATATCGTAGTACATGGAATGAAGCTGGCAAAATATCTGGGTTCTGAGGAGGAGGAATGGAAGCGGACGGAAGCATTTCTGGAATCGCTTGTGCCGACGGCAAAGGAGTTGGGAATCACGCTCTGCGTGGAAAACTTGTATGAGAGTGTGGGAGGACATCTGGTGGAAGGACCATGCTGCGATGCGCAAAAGGCTGCGGAGCGGATTGACCGGTTTAATGAGAGGTATCATGCGGAGGTGCTGGGTTTTTGCTTTGATACGGGACATGCGAATCTTGTGGGAATTGATTTTGAGCATTTTATCACTACATTAGGAGAGCGCATAAAGGTCTTACATATCCATGACAATGACGGAATCGGCGACTTGCACCAGATTCCGTATACGTTTGCAAAGGTGCGGGAGAACAAATCTTCCACCGATTGGGACGGTTTCCTTCGGGGGCTTCGAAGGATCGGTTATCAGGGGACGCTGAGCTTTGAAACAGCGCCGGTACTCACGGCATTTCCGGAAGTGATGAAAGCGGATGTGCTGGCGTTTATCGGGAGAATCGGAGAATATTTTTCTTCCGGTTTGAGCGTGGGATGAAAAAACCGCTTGACAGAATAAGAGCACGCCGCTAGCATTTGGTATAAGAATCGGTATGAAAGCGGGTAACTAAGATGACAAACAAAGAAATCCTCCAAATTGCAATGGAACAGTCCGCTCTGGACATTAACTGCAATGCGGAGGACTTTTTATGCGAAGGGCCGGTCATTGTAAAATCCGGCGTGGGTCCGAAGGCGCGGAAATACTATAAGGAGCCGATTGCCTGCAATCTGGTGTCCTACGGAAATAACATTGTGGCGTCTGTGCGGGATGAATACAGGGAAATTGTGGGGGAATACCTCGAAAAATTTGAATTTTATCACTGTTTTGAGACACCAAATCTCCATTGGCTGAATGAGAGAATGCAGCCTCTGGGACAGAAAGTGTGCTTTATGGCGGAGTATTATCTTCCCGACGTGGAAAAGCTGCGTGCCCTGCCGTGCGGCTATGAGCTGCGGATGCTGGAACAGGCTGATTTTCGAAACTTATATCAGCCGGAATGGGGGAATGCGCTCTGCGAGGACAGGAAGGAACTGGATGTTCTGGGGATCGGCGCCTATGACGGTGAAAAGCTTGTGGGGCTGGCGGGGTGTTCCGCAGACTGCGAAGCCATGTGGCAGATCGGGGTGGACGTGCTGCCGGCGTACAGGAGGCAGGGTGTCGCGTCTGCGCTGACAAGCGGCCTTGCCATGAAAATTCTGGAGAGGGGCAGGGTTCCCTTTTACTGTTCGGCGTGGTCCAATATCCGCTCGGTGCGGAATGCGGTGAAGAGCGGATTTATTCCCGCGTGGGTGGAGATGACGGTGAAGCCGGAAAGCGTGGTGGAGGAGCTGAACCATAAATTCTCTGAAGAGCAATTTATTCAGCCGCGAGTTTGCGCCGGAGTCACAAACTCGGAACCGCAGGCGAGAATTTGAAATTCTCGACGCGTGCCTTCGCAAAAAGGCTCCGGCATGGAGGAAAAATGAGGAAATGCCTGTGGATAGTTAAAACAGGAGAATGAGTGAAAGAGACGGGGATATATCACTATGAAAAGGAAGAGGCAGAGAAACAGAAGGATAATGGCAGGAACTTTCCTTTGTGCAGTGACGGCGCTTTTCGCAGCCTGCGGTGCGGGGAATGGCGCTGGGCAAAGCGTGCAGACTGCAAAGACAGGACAGGCGGAAAGGGCAGAGGAAGAGACAGAAACGGAACAATCGGCAATGACGGAGACGCCGGGGGATACGTCGGGAGAGGAGGCGGATGTATCGGCGGAGGATGTAGAGTCTGCGGCTGCCAGCGGACAGGATGGGAATGCGAATTCGGAGACTGGGGAAAACGCAGCTCCCACCGAGATGCCAGAGAAACTCTGTCAGGCGAAAATCAGGCATTACTATGGCGGCATACTGTCACAGGTCATGGCGGTGTATCAGCTTCCCGACATGGAACTGGGAGTCGGGGTCTGGGGGAAAGATACGCTTGACGCGGGAGAGATGGCAGAGAACTGCTTTGCGGTGGCGGATGTCGATCAGGACGGCAGGGAGGAGCTGCTGGTCAGATGGACGACGACAACTACGGCAGGCAGTCTTGAGGTGGTGTATGATTATAACCCGGTTAGCGGTGAATTGAAGAATGAATTTTGTGCGTATCCTTTGCTTACCTATTACGATAACGGTGTCATCAAGGCGGGATGGTCCCATAATCAGGTGCCGCCTGCGGAGTTCTGGCCCTGTACGTTTTACCAATTTGAGCCGGAGGAAAACTCCTATGTGGAAATCGGCTCTCTGAGAGCGTGGGATGACATTGGAGAAGAATGGGATTTTCCGACAGAACGGGATGTGGACGGGGATGGAACCGTGTACGAAATGGTAAAGGCAGGAGAAGAATATTCAGATTATGATTCTGATTATGAGGGATTCCAATTTAATCAGGCGGATGTAGACGAATGGCTGGGCGGATTTATGGAGGGCGCGCAGGAAATTCCTCTTGTGTATTATCCGATGGAACATGAATCTTTCGCAGATTTCACACCTGCTTATCTGAGGATGCTAGCGGCGGAAGCGGGCAAGGAGCGGACGGATACGGCATCTGATTTGGGGCTGTTCATTCTCAATGAGGAGTATTTTCTGGATGTGGCGCAGACGTTGCTTTCGGAAAAATACGGGGTTGTAATGGAACAGCCGGATCCGGCTTTCGAGGAGTGGACGGTGGGCTCGAAGGATGGAAAAGAGTTGTTTTCCTTTGAAGCGTTGAATGCGGGACATATCGGCTACAAAGGGGAAAGGTTTGAGGATGTGACGATCTTCGGCATCTATCCGGGAATGCGTGTGGATAGTGCATGGGAGAAATTGCAGGCTTATGGGTTTTATGCGTCCTCCTACGCGGAGGTGGAGAACTGCCTCATTACCGGAGAGGGCTTCGGCAATATCAGCATCTGGTTTTCCGCGGAGGACAATGTGGTGACGGATATTACGGTGGGTCCTTACTGCGCGTTTGCGGGGTGAGGAGGGTTTGCCGTGAAATATTTTGTGATAGGGGTTGTAATATTCGTACGTCTTGCATATAATAAAAATGTGATTAATACACACGAAAATATGTATAAAAGTGTGATTAAATTCACATAAATAACAATAAAAGTGTGAGAATGCGAATATGGAACGATTTGTTTTGAAAAAACTAGTGGATTGGAAGGAGTCGCCCTACCGCAAACCCTTGATCTTAAAGGGGGTAAGGCAGGTAGGTAAGACTTGGGTACTCAAGGAATTTGGCAGGCGTTATTATGAAAATACAGCCTACTTTAATTTTGATGAAAACGAAGAATATAGGCAGTTTTTTGAGACGACCAAGGATGCAGACCGTATTTTGCAGAACCTGATGCTTATCAGCGGGCAGAAGATTGTGCCGGAAAAGACGCTCATTATCTTCGACGAAGTGCAGGACTGCCCCAAGGTGATCAATTCCATGAAGTATTTTTGCGAGAATGCGCCGCAGTATCACATTGCCTGTGCCGGTTCGCTGCTGGGGATTGCGCTGTCGAAACCGTCCTCATTTCCTGTGGGAAAGGTCAATTTTATGCAGATTGACCCAATGACCTTCACAGAATTTTTGCTTGCCAATGGAGATGAAAACCTTGCTGGTTATCTGGAAAGTGTAGACACCATTGAGCCGATTCCAGATGCCTTTTTCAATCCGCTCTGTGAGAAATTGAAGATGTATTATGTTACTGGCGGTATGCCCGAACCGGTGCTCATGTGGACCCAGGCACGGGATGTCTCCGCCATGCAGGAAGCCTTGTCCGGGATTATCAGCGCTTATGAGCGTGACTTTGCCAAGCACCCAGACATCAGTGAGTTTCCGAAGATATCTATAATCTGGAAGTCCGTGCCGTCCCAGCTTGCAAGGGAGAATAAAAAGTTTCTCTATAAAGTTGTCAAGGAAGGTGCAAGGGCTCGTGAATACGAGGATGCTCTACAGTGGCTGGTGGATGCGAGGCTGGTGCATAAAATTTACCGCAGTACTGCGCCCGGTCTGCCGGTGGCAGCTTATGATGACTTGTCCGCATTTAAAATTTATCTGGTGGATGTGGGACTGCTCCGTCGTCTGGCACAACTGGCGCCCACCGCTTTCGGAGAGGGAAACCGCTTGTTCACGGAGTTTAAAGGCGCACTGACTGAGAACTTTGTATTGCAGACCTTGCTCACACAGTTTGAAGTGATCCCTCGGTACTGGAGCAGGAACAATCCTCCCTATGAGGTGGATTTTCTGATTCAGCGGGAGAATGATATTTTTCCTATTGAAGTTAAATCGGATGTCAACACGACCAGCAAGAGCCTGAAAAAATTCAAGGAGCTGTTTCCAGATCAGGTCAGGCTCCGGGTGCGGTTCTCTCTGGATAATTTGAAGCTGGATGGCGATGTGTTGAACATTCCGCTGTTTATGGCTGACCAGACGGACCGACTGATAGGATTGGCGCTGGAGCAGCGGTGAGCCGGGGAGGGATAGTATCATCCGACAGGAAAAATTTAAAATATATTTGTTGCAAAATATAACATAAGCACAAGCGCTGTGCCAAGCACTGCCCAAAGGAAGCCGTTTGCCGGGAAATTGTCCCTCACAGACGGTTTTTCTTCTACCGGCGGCGCAGTGACAGCGGGTTCCTGTGCCTGATTGGTGGTGATAGAAAGTGGGGCGCTTGGCTTTTCCGAAAAGGAACCGGCGCAGAGCCATGTGATCAGGAAGGTTCCGAACAGGAAGGGAACTGGTCGGTTGATGGTCTTGCCTGTAACGGTTGATGCTGTGTTTTGCATAGGGGTGAGTCTCCTTTGTGTTTTGTATTTGCGTTCTTATCAAAATCATTTTAGGAAAAGACAGCGGTTGCGTGCTACCAACTATGGTTTGCATTTTCGCAACCAAAGGCAGTCTGGCTTTTTTTATGCTTTGGAATTTTGCAGGAAACAAATGTATATATAGTTGATAGGAAAAGTATGTATTGCCTGTTCCGCTTTTTTCTGTTATACTGATTCAAGTAAAAGAGAAGACGGAGGAAAAGGCGATGGCAAAAGAAATCGGAACGAGATGCATTCATCTGGAGGAAGAGGGGTCAAACCACTATGGGGCGATCAGCTTTCCTATCTACCAGACGGCGACCTTCGCGCATCCGGGAGTGGGGCAGAGTACGGGCTATGATTACAGCCGGGTGCAGAATCCCACGAGGGAGCAGTTGGAAAAGGTGGTGGCGTCGTTAGAAAACGGGATTGACGCGCTGGCGCTTTCTTCCGGAATGGCGGCAATTACTTTAATGATGGAGCTGTTTTCCCCGGGCGATCATCTGATCGTGGATGCGGATTTGTACGGCGGGAGCGTGCGCCTGTTTGAGCAGATTTCAAAGAAGAACGGTATTTCCTTTACGAGCATCGACTGCTGCTGTGAAGAGATAGAGGGACATATCAGGGAAAACACGAAAGCGATTTACATAGAGACGCCAACCAATCCGATGATGCATGTGACGGACATTGCAAAGACGGCGGAGATTGCGAAACGGCATGGACTGCTTTTACTTGTGGACAATACGTTTTTGTCACCTTATTTCCAGAATCCCCTCGAGCTGGGGGCGAACCTTGTGATCCACAGCGGCACGAAGTTTCTGGGCGGGCATAACGACGCGCTGGCGGGTTTTCTTGTGACAAACAGGAAAGAACTCAGCGAGAGGCTGCGCTTTTTATATAAAACGACAGGGGCTGTTCTGTCGCCTTTCGACAGCTGGCTTATTCTCCGAGGAATCAAGACGCTGGGCATCCGCATGGAGAGAGCGCAGGAAAATGCGATGGCGATTGCGGAGTGGCTGAAGGGACAGAAAATGGTCACGGATGTGATTTATCCGGGGCTTGCGGAACATCCGGGGTATGAGGTGATGAAACGGCAGGCGAGAGGTTTCGGCGCGATGCTGACTTTCCGGGTGGAGAGCAGGGAGTTTGCGCTTGCCATTCTGGAAAAGGTGAAGCTGATTCAATATGCGGAGAGTCTTGGCGGGGTGGAAACGCTGATTACTTATCCGACGACCCAGACCCATGCCGATGTGCCGAAGGAGCTTCGGGAGAAGAACGGGATTACGGAGAGCACGCTGCGCATGTCGGTGGGAATCGAGGATGTGAAGGATCTGCTGGACGAGCTGGAGAGGGTTTTTGAAGATATCAAAAAGGAAATGAAGCATTGAGCAGCCCTGAAAACCGGAGGAAAGAGCCTGGCAAAGCCTATCGGGAGAGGGAACAGAACAAAGTGTAAAAACGGAGAAGAGTAAGAAAGATTGGGGAGAGAAACTTATAGACGTAGAAAGGAACGAAAGATGGCGGAGAGAAATTTAGATTTTGACAGCGTGATAGAGAGAAGAAATACCCGGTCGTTAAAATATGATTTCGCGGCGGAGCGGGGGATGTCGGAGGATATCCTGCCGTTGTGGGTGGCGGACATGGACTTTAAAACGTCATCTTACATAGAGGATGCGCTTGCCGAACGGGTGAGGGAAGGTATTTTCGGTTACAGCGAGGTGAAGACACCCTATTTTGAGATCGTGCGCGACTGGATGGTAAGGCGGCACGGCTGGCAGCCGCGGGAGGAGTGGCTTGTGAAAACGCCGGGCGTGGTGACGGCGCTTGCCATGGCGGTAAAGGCGTACACGGAGCCGGGGGATGCGGTGCTGATTCAGCTTCCGGTATATTATCCTTTCACGGAAGTGATAGAGGATAACAGGCGGCGCGTGGTGAGCAACACGCTTTATCGGGGGGAGGATAACCGCTATCATATGGATTTTGAAGATTTTGAGCAGAAGATTATCCAAAACGGGGTAAAACTGTTCCTTCTCTGCAATCCCCACAATCCCGTAGGGCGGGTGTGGACAAAGGAAGAGCTGACCCGGCTGGGCGATATCTGCGTGAAGCATGATGTGATTGTGGTAAGCGATGAAATTCATGAGGATTTTGTGTTTGAGGGAAAGCATCAGGTATTTGCGGGGTTGAAAAAGGAGTACGAAGCGCATTGTATCATATGCACTTCCCCCAGCAAGACCTTTAATCTGGCAACGATGGTGTTATCGAATATTTTTATCCCCGACCGGGACTTGCGGAAACGTTTCCGAAAACAGCTTGACGCGGCGGGCATCAGCCAGCTTGGGGTGATGGGGCTGATTGCCTGCGAGACGGCTTACAGCAAGGGCGAGGAGTGGTATCTGGCAATGCTTGCGTATGTCCGCGGCAATATTGCCTTTGTGAAGGAATATGTGGCGGAAAACCTGCCCGGCGTGACGATGACAGCGCATGAGGGAACTTATCTGCTTTGGCTGGATTTTTCGGGGACAGGCTTGTCGGATGCGGAAATAGCGGATAGAATCGTGCATAAGGCAAAGTTGTGGCTGGACGGCGGCGCGATGTTCGGGGAGAGCGGCAGAGGGTTTCAGAGAATCAATGTGGCGTGCCCGAGAAGCATACTGGAAGAGGCAATGGAGAGATTGAAGGAGGCGTTTCAGGGAACATGCGGATAGCTATTTGTGACGATGACGCAGATTTTACGGAGAAAATGCGGACGCTGGTGGAGGACGGGTTTGCCGTGTACGGGGAGGAGCCGGATATTTCTGCATATCAGGACGGGGCAGCATTTTGTTCTGATGAAGCGGAATATGACGCCGTATTTCTGGATATTGATATGCCGCAGGTGAATGGTTTTGACATTGCCGAACAGATGAACAGGAAGGGAAAGGTGTTTATTATCTTTGTAACCATGCACGATGAACTCGTGTATTCCTCGATTCGTTTTCAGCCTTTCCGTTTTATCAGGAAGTCTCATTTGACGGAGGAACTTCCTGAGGTTTTAAAGGAGCTGCACAGCGCTGTGTGTAAACGGAGAGCAGGGCAGAAATTTGCTTTTCGGACGAGAGAGGGAACGGTTTTTTTGGATGTTGGAAGCATTACTTATATTGAAATTTACGGGCACTGGCTTCATGTCCGCGTGGAAGACGGCAGAGAGGTGGAGTGTTACGGAAGTCTTTTGAAGCTGGAGAAGGAGCTTGCGCCTTTTGCATTTATACGCACCCACAAAAGCTATCTGGTAAATTGTAAATATATCTATGCGATTGAAAAGGGGCAGTGTATTTTAGATGACGGGACAAAAATATTGTTAAGCCGCCACAGGGCGGAGGAAGTCAAGGCTGCATTCAAAAATTATTTGCGGAGCGAATTATGATATGGTTGTCGAATGGATTGCTTCTTTTGCGGAATCAACTATGGTTGTGGGATTGTGCAATCGGTGTTTGGAATTGAAAAGCAAACGTTTTCGCCTGCTGAAATATCTGGGATTTCTCCTTGTCCTGTCTGTGGAAAATATCATAGGCACTGTGGAGATAGACACACATTATAGCGCTGATATTATTTTGACCGGAATAATCGGCATTTATGTATTTTGGTTTCTGGACGGCAGGCTTTATGAGAAGATTTTGATCACGATTTTTCCGGCGATTACGATTCTTCCAATCAATCTGATTATTCTGAATATGTTCCGTACCCTGTCGGGAGAGTTTGTGACGGATATCATCAGACCGGGCGGGAGGGCGCGGATTTCGGTGCTGCTATTCAGCAAGATTGCTTTTTTCCTTGTGTGCGAATTTATGGTGTTTATGAGAAAACACCGCTGGAGAGAACTGAACGGTTTCCGGTGGGGCATCCAGCTGTCCTGTTTCCTCATCACCTATCTGATTGGCTGGCTGCTCTTTACGATGTCCATAGAAAATGATAAGATGCCGGAGTACTTGACGGTGAGTATCCTGATTGCCGTTATGAATATCCTGATTTATGTGCTGCTTGACAGAATGCAGCGCGACGCCGCTCTCCGGGAAGAGTACCGGATTTCGGATATTAGTCTGGCAGCGCAGGAAGAGCGGATTGCCGAGGCGAGGGAGCAGTACGCAAAGATGCAGACGCTTCGGCATGATATGCGCCATTATCTTACGGCGGCAGCAGGGCTTTTGTCTGAGGGAAAGGCGGAGGATGCCAGAACGTATATCGAGAATGTGCTGGATGAACAGGTGAACCGGACGGTTGTGGGAATAGATACGGAAAATGTGGTGGTGGATGCGGTAATCAATCATCGGATTGCGCTCTGTCAGCAGGAACAGATTGAAATGAAGTGCCTGATTGATGAAAATTCGTGGGCGGTGACGGATACGGACATGAGCGTGCTTCTGTCTAACCTTTTGGATAACGCCATATATGGGTGCAGGGGAGCGGAAAATCCGCAGATTGAGCTTGTCATAGGAACGAGAAAGGCTTTCACTTATATTGTCGTGAAAAACAGCATAGCCGCGCCTGTTCTGGAAAAGAATCCGCATCTGCGGACGGATAAGGAAGATCGGACGAAACACGGATTCGGCGTTTTGTCTATACGGAGAATTGCGGAGAAATACAGGGGGAGTGTGGAATTCCGGGAGGAGGAAAATACGTTTATTGCGGAGGTATGGCTGGAGAATACAACCGGCCGTTTATGATGGATATGTGCCGTTTATGCGGGAAGCGTTGCGAAATAGGATGCCCTTTTCTATAATGAGTGCAAAGAAATTGTGACAGTGCAAATGATTTAAGGAGATTACGGAGTATTTTTTACTCAAAAAAGTGTACGGACACTTGGACTTTTAGGGAGAGGGAGTGGAAAAATGCGGTATATCAAGGGAAAAAGAGCAGCGGCAGCAACGGTTTGTCTCATGATGATTTTAGGGGTGATGCTGTGCGGCTGTTATGAACAGGCTTCCCGCCCGCTTGTGAAGCTTTCCGTCTGGTGGAGCGATGATGGAGACAGGGAGCTTGTAGCGGAAATCATAGAAGAGTTTAAGAAGGAGCATGAAAAGGAGGCTCTCTTTGAGATTACGGTCAGCAGGGAGAGTGTAATGAATTTAAGAGGCACTGTATTGGCGAATCCGGAGGCAGCTGCGGATATTTTTATGTTTGCGGACGATCAGTTTGACGCGCTTAAGAATGCGGGTGCGCTTTTGGAGATTTCGGAGAATACGGATCGGGTGATTCTGGAAAACGGCGGGAGAGAAAACGGTGCCTGCCGTTGTGCCATGTATGAGGATAAACTGTATGCGTATCCGCTGACAATGGGGAACGGTTATTTTTTGTACTATAATTCGGCTTATTTTGATGAGGAGGATATTAAGAGTCTGGATCGGATACTGGATAAGGCGGCGGCAAACGGCAGAAAAATGACGATTGATTTTTCCAGCGGCTGGTATATATATTCCTTTTTCAAGGGCGCTGGTCTTACACTGGAGATGAATGAGGACGGGCTGACAAGCACATGCAACTGGAACGCCGTAGATACGCCCTATAGAGGTGTGGATGTGGCGGAGACGATGCTTCGGACAGCCACGCATGAAGGATTTGTCAGCTGCGACGATCAGGGATTTCAGGACGGAGTAAAAAACGGAACGATCATTGCGGGAATCAACGGTCCGTGGAATGCGGAGATGGTCAGACAGGCATGGGGTAATGATTTCGCTGCAGCCAGACTTCCCGCCTGTACGATAGCGGGAGATTCCGTGCAGATGTGCAGCTTTTCGGGTTATAAGCTGGTGGGTATCAATCCCCATTCCGAAAACAGTGAGTGGGCAATGAAGCTGGCGGAAAAACTGACCAGTGAAGAAATGCAGCGCAGGAGATTTGAAATGGTTGGGGAATGCCCGTCCAATGTGAATGCGGCGGTTTCAAAAGAGGTGCAGGATTCCCCGGCGGTGGCGGCTCTGCTGGCGCAGTCGGAATACGCCTATGCGCAGCGGGTTGCGGAAAGCTACTGGCATGCATCGTACATTTTTGGCATTACCATGGCGGGCGGTAATTCCGACCATCAGGATTTGCAGACGCTGCTTGACCAAATGACAAGGGAGATTACCGGGGAAAATGAAACTGATTGAAAGAATACCCATTCAGATGCTAATTTTGAATTTGACTGCAGGCATCGTGTGTATTACCGGTATGCTTGTGATGAACTATCATCTGGATAAGATTGTAAAGAATTATGAGCAGAATACGGAGACCTGCATGAAGGAGCGGCTAATCATGTCCGACCTTTGCAGGCTGATGGGCAGGCATCATATCATTGTTTCATGGCATACGCTGACGGCGCTGTCCGAAGAAAAGAACGCTTATGAGGGGAAAGCCGGGAATCTGCAGAGTGAAATCATGGGCAGACTGGAGGAAATGAACGGGCATTCTTTTACGGATGAAAAGGAGCAGTTATTTCATACGGTATATTCCAACGCGGTCAGTTATTTTGCAAATGCGGAGAATGTTTTCCAGATGAGCCGCGAGGGGAACAGTGAGACGGCAAGATACTATGTGACATCTTATCTGGCGGATTTTATTGACGAGATTACGGAAGATATTGACACGATGGACGGCTATGTGGCGGCGGAAATGGCGGAGACCGACCGTGAGATGACAGGCAGGATACGGGCGGCGGAGATTGGCGAGCGGATTTGCATTTGCTGCATCATTATCGTGACGGCGGTCTGTATGATGCTTTGTGTCGGCATTACGTCCAGATTGGAGAAATATAAGAATCAGCTGGAGAAGGAAAATGAGCGTAAAACACAGGCGCTGATCCATCATAACCGCAAGATGCTTTCCATTCAGGAAAACGCCATCATCGGTATGGCGGATTTGATTGAAAACCGCGATCAGGATACAGGGGAGCATGTGAAACGAACCAGCAGATATGTAGAGCTTCTGGCAAGGGCTGCGCAGAGGGAAGGGTATTGCAGTCAGTTGTTGTCGGATGATTATGTGGAGCTTTTAGTCAAGGCGGCGCCTTTACATGATATCGGAAAGATTGCGGTGTCGGATACAATCCTTCAGAAGCCCGGCAAGCTTACGGCGGAGGAATTTGAAGCTATGAAAGAGCATACCACGGCGGGCGGGCGCATTGTGGCGGAAGTTTTGAAAGGAATTGAAGAGAAAGGATATATCGACATTGCATCTCAGGTGGCGGCGTGCCATCATGAGAAATGGGACGGCAGCGGTTATCCCAATGGACTGCAGGGGAAAGAAATTCCGATTGGCGCAAGAATTATGGCTGTTGCCGATGTGTTTGACGCGCTGGTTTCCAAACGCTGTTACAAGGAGCCTATGTCGGTGGACAGGGCATTTGATGTAATTCGGGAATCAGGTGGCAGTCATTTTGATCCTGAGCTTGCCGGTATTTTCTGTAAAATTAAAAATGAGGTAGAGGAGGTACTGTGGACAGAACAGTCTTGACAACATGGAGCAGAAATTTTTATAATGGGAGCGAGGAGGTATCGATATGAAAAGCATACGTACAAAAATTACCTTGTGTCTCATTTTAACTGTTTTGGCAGGTCTGGTGGCGTCCGGCTCTTCCAGCATTGTGCTCAACTACAACAACACCATGACGACGGTGGAGCAGATGATGAGCGAAACCGCGGTTCTGGCGGCGGGACGAGCCCAGCAGGAGCTGGCGTCCTACAAAAATGTGGTTATGGAGGTTGGGCATATTCCGCAGCTTGCCGATTCCGGCGTTTCGGTGGAGGAAAAGCAGGCCATCATGGATGAACGTATCGCCATGCACGGTTTCCAGCGGGGTAACATCATCGGTGCGGACGGTATCAGTATCTTTGACGGCAAAGATTATTCCGACCGGGAGTATGTGCGTCAGGCTCTGCAGGGAAATATCTATGTGTCTGAGCCGCTAATCAGCAAGATTACCGGGCAGTTGTCCATTATGGTTGCGGCGCCTATTTATGCAGAGGAAAATTATGGCGCATCCATCGTGGGCGTGGTTTATTTTGTGCCGCAGGAGACGTTTTTGAATGATATTGTGACAGCCATCCAAATCGGTGAGAACAGCCGGGCGTACATGATTAACAAGACCGGCGATACGATCGCGGATATTACGCTTGAGACGATCACTGTCCAGAACATTGAGGCGGAGGCGCAGAGCGACCAGTCGCTGCAGGAGCTGGCAGCGATCCATAGTGAGATGCGTCAGGGGAAAAACGGATTTGGCACCTATATGAGCGGCGGGCATCCAATGTTTGCGGCATATGCGCCCGTGCCGGATACGGATGGGTGGAGTATTGCGGTGACGGCTCCGCAGGTCAATTATCTGGCTTCCACGCGGGACGCTATCATAATTAACCTTGTGGTGATCGGTATTGCCATATTGGTTTCCGTTGTGATCGCGCTGGCGCTGGCACGCAATATCGGCAGACCCATGAAGGCGTGCGTCAACCGGATGAAGCTGCTGGTGGAGGGGGATCTGGAGACACCGATGCCCCGGATCACCAATAAGGACGAGACGGGTGTGCTTGCCCGGTCTACAGAGGCTCTTGTGGATGGGTTGAGCATTGTCATTAAGGATATAGATTATCTGCTGAATGAGATGGCGAATCAGAATATGGATGTCCAGACGGCACATGAGGATGTGTATGTGGGCAGTTTCCGGAATATTCTGTTTTCCATGCGCAATATGAAAGTGGCGCTGAGTAGCGCCATGCGTCAGGTCAATCATTCAGCAAGCGAAGTGAATGAAGCGAGCAGCCAGTTGTCGGCGAGCGCACAGACGCTCAGTCAGGGGACAACAGAGCAGGCAAGCTCGGTAGAGGAGCTGGCATCGCGGATCAATGTTATTTCCGAGCAGGTGAAAAATACGGCGAGCGGTGCGCTGGAGGTGAGAAGCCAGACGCATCAGACCGGCGAGGAAGTGCTTCTGTGTAACCAGAAGATGCAGAGTCTGGTGGAGGCGATGGAAAGAATCCAGGCAAGCTCTGAGGAGATTGAAAAGATTCTCAAGACCATAGACGACATCGCGTTCCAGACGAATATTCTGGCACTGAATGCGGCGGTGGAGGCGGCGAGAGCCGGAGCGGCAGGAAAAGGATTTGCGGTTGTGGCGGAGGAGGTTCGCAATCTGGCAGGGAAATCCGCACAGGCGGCGCAGAATACTTCGGAGCTGATCGGCAATTCCACGGAAGCGGTACATATCGGCACGGAGATTGCCCAGAATACGGCGGAGGTTCTGATGGGTGTCGTGAACAGCATACAGGCGGTGGTGGAGGCTATCGACCATATTGCCACGGTATCGGGCGAACAGTCTGAATCGGTGGAGCAGGTGTCCGAGGGTATCAACCAGATTTCGATTGTGGTGCAGAACAACAGCGCTACCGCCGAGGAGAGCGCGGCGGCGAGCGAGGAACTTTCCGCGGAGGCGACATGCTTAAAGGAGCTGGTGGATCAGTTTACGCTGGCGTCGGAATAGAAGAGATATGAGAGGAGACCGCACGCGTGGCGGTCTCTTTTTGCGCGAATACTAATCTGGGAACGGAATTAGTGAGTAGCGTGTTCCCATGTATGTATGCGGAAATTATGCGAAACAGCCAGTTGGAATATTGTGCAGGTCAGCGCACCGCATCAAAGCGGATCACGTCATGGAGATAGTGGCAAAGACCATAAAAGAGGTTATACAATATGCCGGTCTTGATAAAGAGCGTTTTGCGGAAGAAATACAGTCGCATATCGAGGACGGGCAGACGGTAGAAGCAGGCGGTAATGTAAAATACAAATTTGGGTACTTACAATATCCTACAGTGCTAAAATTATATGTTGTAATTTCCGATGCATAGAATGAGGGCGTTAAGGAGTAAAATGTATACCATTAAAGAATATAGCAGACAATATGATAGCTGTTTACTTCAATTTTTGGAAAGATGCCTGCCACAATCAGGTAGAAGTTTAGAACTGGACGGACGCCATAAAATGTATTGCAATATTGATGAATTTTTTGAATGTTTTTGGTGTTTGTTTGATGAGAACGATATGATTGGCACAGTTGCGCTGAAAAGATTAAATGACGAGCATTGCGAGCTGAAATCGTTATATCTTTTAGAACAGTATCATGAAAAAGGATTAGGGTATCAGTTACTTAAAACCGCCACATTAAAAGCACAACAAAAGGGCTATAAAAAGATGTACCTTGATACATTATCATCAAGTACAAAGGCTATTTCCTTATATGAAAAAATGGGATTTGTAAGGATAGGAAGATATAATACTAATTATATGGCAGATGTATTCATGGTGCTAAAACTTGACCATTAGCTGTAAATTTCACTTGTAGGGGCAATGTATTAAGCATTTGGGAAGATTTAAGTATTTTTCTTCTGACCAGTAAGAAAGAAGAATAGAAAACGGAATATATTTTTGATTATGGTAGCGGTTATCTTAACAGACAATCAGCTGCCTTTTTTTATTTTCAGAACCTATCAACACAGCACAGAAAGAATGAGGTATGGCTGGACCGTGCGGGTATCCGTTACAACTTCTTCTATCTGACGGGTATATCCGGCGCAGGGCGCGGGGAGGAAGGGGCAAGGCTGACCGCAGCCGTCTGCAACAGGCTTCATCCGGGCATCGTGGGCGCAAATATGTTGACGGTTTATCCGGATTCCCGGTTGTCGGGCTGTACTTACAGGAGATGCCGCTTTTGCAATTTTTATCAGAATGAGTGTTTCCGCATGTCCCCGATGAAGGAATTTGAAGAAGTTCTGGCAGAGATCAAAAAGTATCAGCCTTACGCAAGACGCCTTTCGGGACGGATAGCAGCTGTTTTGAATGTGAAGGAGTTGAAAAATGGGCGGCGCCGGACTATTTTCTGGAAACCCGGGCAAAAAGATATTATAATGGTAATAGCAAAAGGGAAGGGGCATGAGCGATGGAAAAGTATATTTTGGAATGCTGCGTGGACAGTGTGGAATCTGCCCTTGCGGCAGCGGAGGGTGGGGCGGACCGTCTGGAGCTTTGCGCGGGGCTTGTAATAGGCGGTATCTCGCCGGGACTGGCGCTTTTTGAACAGGTGAGCGCCTGCTGTGATCTGCCGATCCGTGTGCTGCTGCGGCCGCGGTTCGGGGATTTCCTGTATACAGGTCATGAATTTCAGATTATAAAAAGGGAGGTAGCGCTTTTTGGGGAGGCAGGTGCCGAGGGCGTGGTGATCGGCTGTCTGGATGCGGACGGCAGTCTTCACATGGAGCAGATGCGGGAACTGATCGCGGAGGCGGGCGATATGAAGGTGACGCTGCACCGTGCCTTTGACGTGTGTGCAGATCCGATCGAGACATATAGAAAGGCAGGAGAATTGGGCATTGACACGATACTGACATCCGGGCAGAAGAGAGAATGTCTGATGGGGATGCCGCTTTTGAAAGAACTGTGCGGGATGCAGAAGGAGACGGGAATGCCCCGCATTATGGCGGGTGCGGGCGTGACCCCCGATGTGATAAGGCAGTTTTGTGAACAGACGGACATTACAAGTTACCATTTGTCGGCAAAAAAGGTGCTGGACAGCGGAATGCTTTATCGCAAGGAAGATGTGCCCATGGGGTTTCCTGTTATGGATGAGTACAGTGTTTTCATGACGGACAGCAATATTGTGGCGGAGGCGAAGAAAGCGCTGGTGGAGTATATGACAGTAACAAGGTGAGAATACGGTTCTTGGGAGCGAAGAAAGGGGGTTCTATTGATATTGGGTTGTGCTGCTACTATAATAGCAGTAGCTTTATGAGGCAGATGGAAGGAGTTACAAAATATTTGTCACAGTTGCGGAGGACATTATGACAGATTGCTTATTTCCTGAGGAGAAGGGTCTACCGAAAGATAGGGATTATCTGGAGTGCGGGCTGCCAGATTTTTTGCAGATTTCGATTCGCGCCATGGTGGATGCATGGCATAAGCTGGACAGTGGAGTAGAGTATTTACGGTGGGACTGCGATTACTGTAATCTGTAGAGCGATAAAAACAATGCGGAGGTGAATCAGCTGATCAGTACCGAGCAGGCATGGTTTTTGCGTGAGAAATAAATAAGGATATGAGTTACAGCAATAGTTGCTATTCGAAATATCTTGGCTGCCAGGTTTATGAATGTATCGGGACTCCGGTACAAAAACATAACAGACAGCCATAGACCTAAAGGCGTTAATAGAACGTTTTTGGGATAAAAGATTTTATATGACAATGCTGGAGAAGAGAAAAGATTCTTGATTTTTCTTATGCTGTCTTGGAAAAAACGGAAAACTCCCAATCCAATTAATTCCCGCAAAATGAAACTTTCTGATTCTGTGATTCGTATTATCTGTAGATGACAGACAGAAAGGCAGAGACGGCAGTTGGAGAAGACAGACTTTATATTACACACAGACAGGGTGCCCATTCTGGATGACAGGGGCGTGCAGATTGACGAGGTGGCGCTGCCGGAGAAGATCACGCCGGTTCCGAGGAGAAGGTGCGGCGTTTCCGAGGCGCACACCTATTATAAGGGCGCGGGCATTATCTATCAGGGGCATTATGCGAATGAGCCGGATGTGCATACGCTACGGCTGTCTGAGAACCCGATTGCTTACCAGCGCTATACGGTGGTTTATCCCGAGCTGTATCAAAAATATGGTATTTTTACATTCCGGCACCAGCCCATTTTCTCGGATTATGAGGGTGGGTGCGGGCCAAAGGAAGAAAATCTGCCTGTGATGCAGGAGAGTTTTGCGATGTCGGCGATCCGGGAAATTGTGGATGTGTTGGAAACGCCGCTTCCGCATCACAGGATCTATGCGTATCGATTGAAGGAGCTGCAGGGTTCCTACAAAGATACGGTCAATCTGATTGAATATATTCTCAGTGAAAACTTTAACAGCGCATGGGACAAGAATCTCTGGGCGGATATTATGTGCTATGGCTATGTGCGGGATCTGGCTGACTGGTTTGTCTCCGACGAATCAGCGCACAAGCTGGGCACCATTTATGCGCTGCTGCATTCGATTATGAAAGCGGATAAATGTCTGTATGAGGAGATTGTGCATAACACGGTGGGGCTGGAGCAGATGGGGGACATCTACATGCCCTACGTTACCGCTAGCATCGTGGAGCGGTATTTGCCGGGAAGTCTGGGTGGGATTTCCGAAGAGGCACCCTCTTCGGAGCTGATGGGACGGCTGTGGGAACTGATCTACAGCGGAAAGGCATGCTGCCATCTGGAGAGAGAGGAAGAGTGGGCGCATATCAGGGCGGATTTTATGCGGGAAATCCCAAGGCAGACGGCTATGGTGCGGCAGGATCTGGCGTTGTGCCGGGCATAAATACTCTTTTTCATTTTAAGAATTGTATGCTATAATGAGCGTTGGCAGGAACAGGTATTTCCTGTCGGCGTTTTATTTTAGGGCATTTTTAGGAAACGGAGGAAAACATGGCGATTGACAGAGTAAAAACTTATTTCAGACAATACGGAATGGAAGAGAAGGTTAAGGAATTTGACGTGTCCAGCGCCACGGTGGAGCTGGCGGCACAGGCACTTTCCTGTGAGCCCGCAAGGATCGCGAAAACGCTGTCATTTATGGTGGAGGGTCATGCGATACTGATCGTGGCAGCAGGGGATGTGAAGATTGACAATCACAAGTATAAGGAGCAGTTTCACACGAAGGCAAAAATGCTCTCCCCGGAGGAGGCGGAGACGCTTGTGGGACATGCCATAGGAGGCGTGTGCCCGTTTGCGGTAAACGAGGGCGTCATGGTGTACCTCGACGAGTCGCTGAAACGCTTTGAGACGGTATTTCCCGCCTGCGGTAGCTCCAACAGCGCGATTGAGCTGACGATTCCAGAGTTAGAAAAATACGCGGTTCCTGTACAGTGGGTGGATGTCTGCAAGGGGTATTGAGGAGCATTATGTCGCCGCAAAAGCATAAGCACGGCGTATTGTGGCGGACTGTTCTGAAATGGGTGCGAGGTTGAAAGAAACTGTCAACTTTTGTTTGAGAGTCAGCGTTTGGATTATGGAGGGAAAATGGAATACATTAGAATACAGGAAAACGGCATTCATATCGTGTTCGGCATTACGGAGAAGAGGCAGTTAAAACTCCTTCACTTTTCTAAGAATGAATTTTGTGAAGACGATCTGTGCAAAGTGGGACCGGACTGCAAAGCAGAGGATCAGGAGAGAAGAGAGCAGTTTATCGACGAGGCGTTTCAGCTTGTGCAGGTCAGCCTGTCCGGCTACAACCGCCCCTATGAAAAGCACGGGAACAAGCATATCGTGACGGCGCCGGGATATCTGCTCACCTATGTCGGTATGGAGGACAGCGTCAACGAAACAGGACGCAGGCTCACCATCACGCAGGAAGACCGGGAAGTGACCCATGCCCGCGTGGAAACGGTGATGCAGTTTTACAATGGCACTTCCGTTGTCCGTATGTGGAATACGGTGACTAATGTGGGGACGGAGACGCAGTGTCTGGAATATCTTTCTTCCTTCTGCTATACGGGTATTGAGAAAGAAGGGGATCAGAACTCCGATGCCAAAATGAAACTGCGGGTTCCCTACAACGGCTGGCAGAAGGAGATGAGCATTAAGGAATACACATTCGGGGACGTGGGGCTGGCACAGACTCAGCCGGGGGTATACCAGCGCACGTCGCAGGTGTTTGAGGTAACCAATACCGGCAACTGGTCCTCCAAAAAATATCTGCCCTTGGGCTATATCGAGAACACGCAGGCACACACGAGCCTGTTCTGGCAGATTGAGCACAACGGCTCATGGCATTATGAGATCGGAGACCAGAATACCCATTTTTATCTCTGCGTCAGCGGACCGACAGAAGTGCAGTCCCACTGGTTCAAGAATCTGGCTCCGGGTGAGAGCTTTACGTCAGTGCCGGTGGCTGTGGGCGTGACGGATGACAGCTTTGAGAGAGCGGTGGGAGAGCTCACCGGATACCGCCGCCTGATCCGCAGGCCGAACAGAGACAACGAAAATCTGCCGGTGATTTTTAATGATTATATGAACTGCCTGTTTGGCGATCCCACCACAGAGAAAGAACTGCCGCTCATTGACGCGGCGGCGGCATGCGGCTGTGAATATTACGTGATCGACGCGGGGTGGTATGCGCCCGGCGAGTGGTGGGACAGCGTGGGCGAATGGCAGGAGTGCAGGGAGCGGTTCCCGAACGGCATTAAGGAAGTGACGGATTATATTCGCAGTAAGGGGATGATTCCCGGTGTCTGGCTGGAACTTGAGGTCATGGGGATCAACTGCGAGAAGGCAAAGAATGCGCCGGACGACTGGTTTTTTGTGCGCCACGGCAGGCGGGTGTTTGACAGGAGCAGATACCAGCTTGATTTCCGGAATCCTTCGGTGATCGACCACGTCAACGAGGTCATTGACCGGGTGGTGAACGAGTACGGCGTGGGTTATATCAAAATGGACTACAATATCGAGCCGGGAATCGGCACGGAGCTCGGTGCGGAGAGTGTGGGACAGGGGATGCTGGAACATGAGAAGGCGTATCTTGCCTGGCTTGATGATGTGTTTGCACGATATCCCGACCTGGTGATCGAGAACTGCTCCAGCGGCGGTCTGCGGATTGACTATGCGCTGCTTTCCCGTTACAGCATTCAGTCCACTTCCGATCAGGAGGATTACCGCAACTATGCCACCATCGCGGCGAACGCGGGAGCCGGGGTGACACCGGAACAGGCGGCGGTCTGGTCTTATCCGCAGCGGGCGGGCGACAAGGAGGAAGTGATCTACAACATGATAAACGCCCTGCTTGTCCGTGTGCACCAGAGCGGGCATTTGGCGGAGCTTTCTGCGGAGCGCACGGAGCTGGTGAAGGAGGGCATTGCCTGTTATAAAAAGATACGCACGGATATCAAAAAGGCGGCGCCGTTTTATCCGCTGGATGTGACGGACAATGAAGACATGTGGGCGTGCGGCGGTCTGCAGACCGAAGATAAGGCGTATGTGGCTGTCTGGAAACGGCAGATGGAGGGGAAAAACAATGACAGGCGCTTGCGGGCGGGTACGGTCTGCTCGGATACAACGCTGTCCATCCCCCTTGGCAGTCTGCCCTTTGCAAAGGACGAAATCCGGGTTTCCTGCCTTTACCCGGAAAAGGAGCCGGTCAGCTTTACGGTGGAAGAAAATGTGCTGTCGGTTGCCTTTGAAAAGCCGGTGATGGCGCGATTGTTTGTGATAGAAAGAAAATAGAGTCTCATTCGGCAATGGGTATCTCGATCTGTACGATGTAATCTTCGACTTTGTCGATGACGTTTTCATTGATACCCATTTCATAGGAAAATCCGTGGAGCGGCAGACTATGCTTTTCGGCATAGTCGAGGATTTCCACATATCGCTCCGGTATTTCATCCCAGCTTCCTTTGTGGAAAGCCCGCAGGTATTTTCCGCCGGGAGGCTGGTGCAGTCCGGGTTCGTATGCGAGAAATGGCATTTCGATAAAAAGCATGGAATAGTCGTCGTAGTTTCCGCTTTTCAGACTGGAAACGGGAATCATGGAGCCGTAGGAGGCTTCGTGCAGCCGGCCGAGATGGTATTTTTCCGTCTCGGCTGTAATTAGTTCTACTTCCTCCTCAAAGGAGGTATCTTCGTTCACGTCTACTGTGATCAGACAGCGTTCTTCTTTTTCTATGACACTGATTTCAGACAGATTCATGGTCAGCAGCGTGTCCATATGCTGACGGTGCGTGCATAGAGAGGTGCGCACTGCCTGCAAATGGGTAATCTGCCGATCCAGGTTGGTAATTTGCTCCTCTAAAAGAGCTTTCATATTTTCGGCGGAACGGTGTTTCATAAAGTCCTGTATTTCCGAAAGGGACACATCCAGTTCCCGCAGCAGCAGAATGGTTTCCAGAACAGGGCTTTGGTGATAGGTGTAACAGCGGTATCCGTTATCGGAATTGATGGCAGCGGGCTTAAATAAGCCGATTTCATCATACCACATCAAGGTTTTTTTGTTGATTCCGTGCATGGCCGCAAACTGGCCGATGGTGAGAAGGCCGCTTTTTTTATTCACGATTTTCCTCCATAAAATTTTTCTTATTTCTCTTGACCGTACAGTTACTGTACGGTTTATGATACTCTAAACGGAAGTAAAAAACAAGGAAAAAGGAGGAAATAAGATGAAAAAAACAAGTGTGATTGTGGTCGGTGCGGCTGCGGCAGTTGGAGTGGTGGGGATTTCTTTCGGGAAAAAGATAAAAACATTGTATCAGTCGCTGAACAGCTTCAAGGATAAAAATCTGGCGCATACGTTTCAGCATACCCCGGAGATTCAGCCGACGAAGAAAATCAGCAGGGGAGAGCACGTCTTCTCTTTTGCAAAGGAAGATGATATAGCGCTGACGGACGGTTTTACTTATCAGGATGTGTTTTTTCCCTGTGAAAAATTTATGGAGGACACGGAAACTTCCGCGATGATTGTGGTAAAGGACGACGTGATCAAGTATGAGAAATACTTTTTCGGCGGTGGGGAGGGCACCCTGTTTTCTTCCAATTCCATGGGAAAATCCTTTGTGTCCGCCCTGTTTGGGATCGCTGTCGCAAAAGGGGATGTGGGAAGTGTGGACGATCCCATTGGAAAATATATCCCGGAATTTGTGGGTACGGAATTGGAAAAGATACCCATCCGCGCCTGTCTGAAAATGGCTTCCGGGATCGACTTTGACGAGGAGAAAGACATGAGCGGGTTTTCCATACGGACACTTCTGGGATTTCCGGCGATGAAAGTGATTTCAAAATACGGGGTGCAGGAGCCGCCGTACACATACCGCAGATATCTGAGCATCAACACGGAAATTCTGGGGCAGGTGATTGTCAACGCAACGGGATACAGTCTGGCGGAATATATGGAGAAAAATCTGTGGAAACGGATTGGCGCAGAGCACGACGCATACTGGACACTGAGCAATGGAAAGGAGCTTGCGATGGGAGGCTTAAGCGTCAGCCTTCGGGACTACGCCCGTTTCGCAAGGCTTTATCTGAACGAGGGAAGCTATAATGGGGAGCAGATTCTGCCAGGAGAATGGGTGCGCGACAGTCTTGATATCAGCGAGGCGTACGCGAAACCGGGGTCAAATTTTGACGCTTACAACGCCATCGGGTACGGTTATCAGTGGTGGGTTCCCGAGGGGGATCAGGGAGAGTTTATGGCAATCGGTGTTTATGGACAATGGATTTACGTCAATCCGTCCAACAGGGTGATCATCGTGAAAACAAGCGCCGACCCGGATTTCATGGAAAAGGGTTACGAACTGAAGCACGTAGCGTTCTTCCGTGCCATTGCGGATGGCATCGCGTAAGCGTGAACTCTGAAAAGCAGAACAGGGGAGGAATCGGATATGGAACAACAAAATGTATATGAAAAACCTGTAACTTTAAAAAACATCTTGAAATTCGCCGTGCCTACCATTGCCATGACTGTGTTTATGTCCTTTTACACGATGGTGGATGGCCTGTTTGTATCCAATCTGATCGGCACAAACGCGCTCTCGGCGATCAATCTGACCGCGCCTATCATCCAGCTTGTGACGGCGATCTCTACCATGCTTGCCACCGGCGGCAGCGCAGTCATTATGAAAAAGATGGGGGAGCAGAAGGCTGACGAGGCTAAGGAGGACTTTACTTTTTTAATCATAGTGAATGTCATTGTGGGGATTGTTATGTGCGCCGTGGGATATCTGGCGATGAACCATATTTTTGCGGGGATGAATCTTTCCGCGGATGTGGAAGGGTACTGTGTGGAATATTTGAGCCGTTATCTTGTGTTTACGGTGCCGATTCTTCTGATGAACAATTTCACACTGTATATGATTGCCAGTGAGAAGGCAACCCTTTCCCTGATCTGTTCCGTGACGGGCGGTGTTCTGAATATGGCGCTCGACTATGTGTTTATTGCCGGATTTGACATGGGGATCAGCGGGGCGGCGATTGCGACGGGGCTTGGCTATTCCGTGACGGCTGTTGTGGGACTGTTTGTTTTTAGCAGGAAAAAGAGCCTGCTGCACTTTAAGAAGCCTGCGTTCCGGTTGAAAGTCCTAACAAGCGCGGCGGCAAACGGCTGCTCGGAGATGGCGACCGCGCTTGTGACAGGCATCATCACCATGATGTTTAACTGGACGATGCTGCATTATGTGGGTGAGGACGGCGTGGCGGCGGTTACAATCATCATGTACGTGCTGATGTTTGCAAGTTCCCTGTATACCGGCTATTCCTACGGCGTGGCACCTATGATCAGCTACTACTACGGGGAGCAGAACCACGAAAAACTGAAAAAGCTGGTGGCGGTCAGCATAAGGGTGATTGCGGAGATTTCCCTCGTGACGGTTGCGGCATCCTTCCTGCTGACAAAACCGCTGGTGTCCGTGTTTGCACGCCCGGATAATCCGGTGTACGATCTGGCGGTGACGGGAAACCGGATCTGTACCATCGCGCTTTTATTTATCGGATTTAATATTTTTGCCAGCGGCATGTTTACCGCCCTGTCAAACGGCGTGGTATCGGCGGTGCTCGCATTCTCGAGATCCTTTGTTTTTATGCTGGTTACCATGGTCGTACTGCCTTTGATTCTGGGCGTGAACGGGATCTGGCTGGCAACGCCTGCGGCGGAGCTGATGGCGCTCGCATTGTCGGCGGTTATGTTCCTTAAATACAGGAAAAGGTATGGGTACTGATGGGGTAAAACAGGGCGGGAAAGGAAGGCGCTTTTACTTATTCCGCATAGATGATATAATGATTTTCCAAAAGCCGGGAACGCCTGAAAATACAGCGTTTCCGGCTTTTTCTGTTTCTAATTTGTTACTGGTTTAGTGCAAAAGTTCAATAGTCTGGCGCAGCTGTTTCAGGGTTTTATGATTGTATACCCTGTTTCCCACGTCCTTAGACTTGTGGCCCATCAACATATCAATACACTTCCTGTTTCCCCCGGCGTTGTCAAGTAATGTTTCAAAAGTATGCCTTGCTTCATGCGGTGTTTTATCAGCCCCTATCTTCTCCATAACCTCATTCCAGAACGTATAATATTTTGTTTGTGAAATTTTCTTTCCCTGATAACTGAACAGATAGGGATCACCTGACTGGATCCGCTTTTCAACAAAAGGCCATATCCGGGGATGCACTGGTACAATGCGCCCTTTGCCGGAAGTGCTTTTCACACCGCCTTGAAGATAGCGTTCAGCAATGTTCACCTGTTCAGCTCTCATGTTCAGTAATTCGGTAAGCCGGAAACCTGTATAAATGTAAATCAGAACCGTGTCAGCCCATTGCTGATCAGCTATTTTCCATAAATCGGCTATCTGTTCAGGCGTGAACGGTTCCCGTTTAGTGTCTGGTATCGGCGGGGCCGTGGTTATCTGTGAATACATTTTGTCAATGATATTCATTTCAAAAGCAAAGCGGTCAAGGTGTCCAAACAGATTTTTTATAGCCCATTGTGTAGAATATCCTTTTCCGCATCCGTCAATGCAGTCCTGCATCTGATAGGCTTTCAGATTGCGGTATTTCAGGCCGTAATATTTTGAACAGTGATTGAAAGCTGATTTTAGGGAACTTTGCGTTGAAGTTCCTAGTTTTGGGGCTTTTATTTTCAGCCAGCGTTGATATAGAACCGCAAGCGTGACCTTCTCCCGGTCAATCTCCCACGGGTTGTCATTATACTGGGCCAGCAAGATCAGGGCTTCCGTCTTTGTGGGTGCATAAGCAACAGGGGCTTGTCTGGCGTGTCCTTCCTGATCGTATACAGTGACCTTGACTACATAGGGGCGTGAACGCTTCCCTGATAGTTTGGTTACGCATCCGTAACCGTTTGGATTCCGTCTTGACATAAAATCATTCCTTTCTGCATTGTGAAAAACAGAATGAAATGGTATAATAGCGGTGCAAGTGCTGATCATTTCATTCTGTAAATGGTTAGTGACTGGAACGCTGGTAGCTGGTAACTACTGGCGTTCTGCTTTTTTTTATTATTCATCTTTGTGAACAAATTCAAGTATTTTCCTAAACAAGAAAACAATTCCTTTGTATGTGTATATGCACAATGAACGTATGCCAATATAAAGCCATTTACATATCATAAACCAAAGATAACAAGACCATTTTAATATCCATATTGTGAATAATACCATCCACCATCCCAAAGCAAGGAAAAAAGATAATATTCCGGCAACAATCCCACCGCCCCCTATCTTAAATGATTTTCTGTATCTAAAGCCGCCCGGTGCGCTTATGCTGAATCCGGCACGTCCTTTTGAATTAACACTGATCCTTGCGCCTTTAATGCCTGTACTTATTCCCATACTCTTTTTGCCTATGTTCAGGCGTGAATTTTTACCTAAACTTTTTGATTTTCTGAAATTCCATCCCATTTTCATTTCCTCTCTCTCTTTCTTTGTAACACTTTGTAACAGATAGATGTAACAGTTAAAAGCCTTTATTTATGCGGTTGTAACAGATGTAACAGTTAAACGGTAATATTCTTATATTTGAGATATTGCAAATATAGAAAAAATGTAATATTGAAGAAAATATATAGTAGTATAGGCGTTTTTACTGTTACAAGTGTAACATTAAAATCTTACCTTGATAATTTTACCATTTTCTGATATTACATAGCTTCTTTTTTCCTATCTGAAACAGTATTTTGTGGGTTGCTATGTAGGTTAGAAATAAGGTCAAAAGCTAATTTACGTCCTTTTTCATTCATTTCCAGATACATTTTTACAACAGCATATGCTTCTTTTCCGTAACATTTATTTATAAGATCGCATATTTCAACTTCATATTCTAGTTGCTGGCGATCTATTTCCATTGGAACATCATGCCCCATAAGCCATGCAACATTAACAGAAAGTGCTTTTGCAAGTTTGTAAAGTGCATCCTGCATTGGTTCATATTTTCCGTTTTTATACTGGCTGATCTGTGCTTTTGGAAGTCCTGATTTTTCTGCAAGGTCTACTTGCCGCATCCCCCGTATTTCCATAGCTGCAATCAGCCTATTTCTAAAGGTATCAGCCAATTTTATCATTCTCCCTTCTTTTGTATTTCCCTTTATTATAAAGCAAAGTTAAGCATTTTTCAATCTAACTTGAAAAAAAGTTAAGAAATCTTAAAAAAGTTGTTGACAGGTACTTTACAAAATGATATGATTGACATGAAGTTAAGACTTCTTAACCAGATAAGATAACTAAACAAAAGAAAGGACGGTTCACAATATGACATTAGAAAAAATTTATGAAATAGGTTTGATCAAAGACGATACAGAAATATTTGTTCGTCACAGCGAAGGGTTTAAGATACTTGCACATGGTAACTGGTATCAGGACAATGTTCTGGAATATATGCACCATGAACTTGAATCTTTCACATGGCAGGATGACAACAAAATTTATGTAGACTTAGCACAGCAGGAAGGGGAAGCATAAATGAAATATACCAAAAACCAGTTTCAGGAAGTCAAGACCGCCATGAAATCTTTAGGATATCCAGAAACAAAGTACATTGAACTTGAAGCCATTGATCAAGTCAGGTGCAAAGTGATTTACAGTGGTCATTTAACAATAGGGATTTATGATTTTTTCCGGCACACCTTTGTTGACTGACCTGAAATAAGGGCCACAAGGCCCGCCGTAATGCAGCCGTGGACGGTCACAAGCCCGTGTAAATGCAGAGTGACGGAAAATCAAAGCAAGCAGGACAGGGGGAAGCAACGAGAGGGCTACACGCAAGTGACATGGCGGTCAGGCTGACGGATATCAGACGGAGCGTGTGAAGAATAAGTAAGTTCCCTTAAAGGATTGGAAGAAAGCAGGAACAGCAGGGCAAGAAAGCATAGTTTGGGAAGTAGTTCACGAAAACCATAGGTTGAGCCAGTCAACACTTTACCCCTAGAACAAGAAGCTGTTAAGCGGAAGAATCCAACGCGCGAGATGACACAGCACTTTGATTTTCCATAAAAAAAACAGTAGCAGTTCTTTTATAAACATTGTCTATTGTGTGCTGGTCAACAAGTTTTCGCCCGGTTTTTAATGAGAAAATGGGGAAGCGGTTCAAGGGAAACAACGCTTGAAAAATCCCTTTGCTGGATAGCAAGTTTTCAGGCTTTAGTGTGAAACCTGATAGGGCAAGACCTTCCCAAAGTCTTACAAGGTGCTGACAATAGACAATTTTTATAAAAGGGCTGCTATGCAGTAGAAAGAAGGTGAAGCGTTATCAAGTATTTGAGTTTGTTCAGCGGGATCGGTGCTTTTGAAAAAGCCCTTGAACGGCTGAAAATACCGTATGAGTTGGTGGGATATTGTGAAATAGATCCCTTTGCCAGTAAAGCCTATTCCCTGCTTCATGGTGTGCCTGAATCAATGAATTTCGGAGATATAACGAAGCTGAATGAAATGTTGTCCGTCAAATTAGAAGCGGATGCTCCAGTCACATTAAAACAGTGTGACCGGAAGCATCCGGTAAGAAAT